>NZ_CP107558.1:2085000-2385000 GCF_026427715.1 Methylocystis sp. MJC1
CACGCCGATCTCCACCCGCGCCCTGCCCGCGGCGCGCATTGGCGAAGTCGTCGCAGGGCTCCAGCGCGCGCTGGCCGAAGGCGCTCGCGCCTATTGGGTATGCCCGCTTGTGGAAGAGAATGAAGACCTCGACCTTGCCGCCGTCGAGGCGCGCGCCGCCGATCTGCGCCATTATTTCGGCGACTCCGTTGGTCTGCTGCACGGAAAAATGAAAGGGCCTGAAAAAGACGCCGCCATGGAGGCCTTCCAGCGCGGCGGCACGCGCCTGCTCGTCGCAACGACAGTGGTGGAGGTCGGCGTCGACGTGCCCGAAGCGACGATCATGGTGATCGAACACGCCGAACGCTTCGGCCTTGCGCAATTGCATCAGCTCCGCGGGCGTGTCGGCCGTGGCTCGGGAAAGTCGAGCTGCCTCTTGCTCTATAAGGGCCCGTTGAGCGAAGCCGCAAAGGCGCGCCTGATGGTATTACGGCAGACGGAAGACGGATTCCGTATCGCGGAAGAGGACTTGCGGCTGCGCGGCGAAGGCGAGTTACTCGGAACGCGGCAGGCCGGCTTGCCGGGCTTTCGTCTCGCCGATCTTGCCGCCCACGCCCGCCTCCTCGCCATCGCACGGGACGACGCCGAGATCATCCTACGGCGCGACCCCGAACTGGCGAGCGATCGCGGCAGCGCGCTGCGCGCCCTGCTCTATCTTTTCGAGCGGGACGAAGCGATCAGACTTTTACGCGCAGGGTAAAATCACGCGGCCGCCCGCAGAGCGTCACCAAACTCGGGGAGGAAGCCCGCCACCGTCTCAAAGGGGACGCGACGGTCAAAATTCAACGTCCGGGCGTCGGCGACAATAAGAGCCTGCGGCGCGAGCAGCACGGTCTCGAAATCCATGTAGTTCTGAAAGCACTCTTGATTCATCATGGCCTTTGCGACGGCGCGGTAGGTGCCCTTCTCCGACGCCGCCAACTCGTCCGCGCGCATTGCTCTTTCGACATGCAACGCAAAGCGAAGCTTCGTCTGCTCCACCTCGAAAATGAAAAGCATCTTGGTTGAGATGTGGCCCGTGGATTCCGAACGCCAATTGCGCCACCACGGTTCCGGCCCCTGAGCCTCCTGCTGCTCAGCCTGAAGCAATCGGGCCAAGGGCCAAAGACGGGAGAACTTCGTGCGGCTGAGGAACCAGGAGCGAAATTCATGCGACGCGCCAAGCGTCGACGCAAAAACTTCATCCAAATCGCTGGAAGCTGGGATTCCCTGCATTTTCGATATCCTATCAGGCAAGACAAAGTCCGGACGGCGCTCGGGCTATTCTCTCCTTCCTAGGCTTCCGACGTGAATCTTGCGTTTAGAGAGCCGTCTCCAACTTCGTAAGCTTAACGACCAATTAAAACTATATTCGTCGAGCCAGAGCGATGCGGTTGCTGTTGACGCCTTTGCTGTTGTTGGCGACGCCCCAACAATTGCTGGTCTTGGTGAAACGTTGGCGGTTGACCATCACGCATAGCCTTTCGAAGGGCAAGCCTTCCATGGCCTCCCAAACAAGACGCTCGAGCAGAACCGCTCCGCCGCGCACCTCGCCGACCTCATAAGCGACATGGCCGCCTGGCCTGACGACACGCGCCAACTCTTCGAACACGCTGCGCGTCATAAGCGTCCAGGCGTCGAGACTGCGCAACTGCGATAGCGCGATCGCATCCGTATCCACAGCGGCGAACCAGTTGCGCAGCCAATTGTCGCCTCGATAATCCACGACGTCGAGAAAGGGTGGCGACGTCACGACCAGATCGACCGACGCGTCGCTCAAATGAGCAAGCTTCGCCGCATTGGCCACTGATAGAATGGCCGGAAGTCCCGGTGGCGGCGGCCCATCGGCCAGCAGCGACCGCGATTTTCTGGAGATCAGGGCTGCGACGTCGCGCATCGGCGGCGTTTGCGCACGGCGCGCATTGATCTTCACCTGCGCCTTGACGCTCACGGCCTGGTTAGGGGGCATTGTGTAGACGGAAAAAAAGCCCGGCGAATGGCCGGTCAGGCGGTTCAGCGCGACCATTCTGATCCAATCGTCGACCGGATCGGGCGCGACCTCGGGCGGCAGGCGCTCGATGAGCCAGGCGCGCAAGGCGCAAATCTGCCGCAACGTCTCCGGATGGTAGAAGGCGAGAAGATCCTCGCGCTCAATCTGGCCGGAGCCCAGCGGCGCTTCCGCAAGGCGCGCGACGATGGCCTCTATCGCCGGCGGACCAAGCCGCGGCCGCGTCAGCATCAGCGAGAGCGGATTTGCGTCGGAACCGACCGCCCGGCGCCCCAGCAAGGCGGCTTGAAGCGGCGTCGTGCCGCGACCCATGAAGGGATCACAGACCACGTCATTGGGTTTGGTCAGACGCTCGATAAAGAAAGCCGGCAGCTGCGGCTTGAAGCAGGCGCGGTAGCTGATCTCGTGGAGCGAATGCGCGGAGCGCTGCGCGGATGTCCAATATTCATTTACGTAATACGTAAGACCACACTCTTCCACCACCTGAGTAGCCGCGCCAAACAAGTCAAAGGCGCGCAAGGACGCGAGGAAATCGCTCTCCTGCGCCGCGCCGGCCGTGTTACGCAATGCGATCGGCAAGCCTGGGGCGTCCCTTAATCTCGGCGCCAAGTTCTGCGCGCGCCAGGGCCAACTCATATTGCAATTGCAAATCCAACCAGTCTTCCGGGTCGACCCCGAACCAATGACCGAAGCGCAGCGCCGTATCCGCCGTCACGCCGCGTTGGCCATTGATAATAGCCGTCACGCGATTGACCGGCACGCCAATATCTCTGGCAAGATCGGAAGCGGTTAGGCCCAGGTCAAAGAGATGCTGCGCGAGAATCCGGCCCGGATGCGTTACCTCCGTCTCAGCAGGCGCCAACTGGAAACTGAGCTGGGGCGTTGTGCGGCGAAGCGGTGCGCGCGGCGTGGCCGCCTTGGCGACGTGGCGCGGCGCGGCAGCAATGGGCGTCGCTTTGCGCGCCGGGGCAGAAACGGCGTTAACGCTCGCCCCCCGCTTGGGCGGCGAACGTTCGTCGCCCTCTGGAAAGGCGCCCGTCAGAAGGAGGCGGGTGAGCGCCTCGTAGTATGTGCCTGCGATAGGCTCCACTCGCTCCCTCCTCATCTATTATGCGCTCCGTAAAACGCTAAGGTGCGACATTCGACTTCTCGCCCTCGGCCCATTGCGCGCGGGTCTCGGCAATGAAATCGGAAAGCCGGCCCTCGACGATCGCGGCGCGCAACCCGGCCATCAACTGCTGATAATATGCCACATTGGCCTGAGTCAGCAGCATCATTCCCAAGATTTCCCCAGCCTTTACGAGATGGTGGAGATAGGCGCGGGAGTAATCGCGCGCGGCAGGGCACGAGGATTCGGGGTCGAGGGGCCGCAGGTCTTCCGCGTGGCGGGCGTTCTTTATGTTGATTTTTCCGAAGCGCGTATAAGCGAGGCCATGGCGGCCGGCACGGGTGGGCATCACGCAATCGAACATATCGATCCCGCGCGCGACCGCCTGCATAATGTCGTCCGGCGTGCCGACGCCCATGAGATAGCGGGGCTTTCCGGCCGGGAGATGCGGAACGGTCGTCTCCAGCATGTCGAGCATGACCTCCTGCGGCTCTCCGACCGCAAGACCCCCAACCGCCAAGCCGTGGAAATCCATATCGGCGAGCGCCCGGGCGCTTTCGATGCGCAAGCTTTTGTTCGCGCCGCCCTGAACGATGCCGAAGATCGCCCTACCCGGCTGTTCCTGGAAAGCCTTGCGCGAACGCTCGGCCCAGCGCAACGACAGACGCATGGCGCGTTCGGCTTCTTCATCCGAGCATGGCAGACGCACGCATTCGTCGAATTGCATCTGAATGTCGGAGCCCAGCAAATGCTGGATCTCCATCGAGCGCTCGGGCGACAGATGGTGGCGCGAGCCGTCGATATGCGACTGAAAGGTGACGCCGCTTTCATCGAGCTTGCGCAGCTTGGCGAGCGACATAACCTGAAAGCCGCCGGAATCCGTCAGGATCGGATAAGGCCATCGCATGAATTCGTGCAGGCCGCCGAGTTTGGCGACCCGCTCGGCGCCGGGCCGCAGCATCAGATGATAGACATTGCCAAGCAGAATATCCGCGCCCGTCGCGCGCACGTCCTGCGGAAACATGGCTTTCACCGTCGCCGCCGTTCCGACAGGCATAAAGGCGGGTGTGCGGATTATTCCGCGCGGCGTAAAAATCTCACCCTTACGCGCCGCGCCGTCGGTCGCCTGCGCGGCGAAAGAGAATTCATCGCTCATTTTCGGTCCTTGACGCCGAGCTCGGCGAGCTTAACGATTTTATACTGTCCGTAATCCGTCTCGTTGAACCACACGGAGAAGATTGCGCCCACTCTTATTTCCATCTTCCGTAAGTCGGTGCGCCATGGGTCGACGCTCTTGCCGAACTCGATGCGCCCGTCGCGTCGCAGGATGAAGGGAAGCGGCGCGGCGCCGTCGAGGTCAAAGGCCCCGAAGACGTCCCATGTTGACGCGACGCGTAAATCCTCGACCCGCAGATCGACGGTCATCCGCGCCTCGGTGGGGTCGTCCCGCCATTGCGCGATCAGCCTCACGTCGCGCGCCTCGCTCATCGGTCGGCGCGGTAAAGAAGGCTGGCGTCGCCGTAGGAATAGAAGCGATAGCCATTGGCAATGGCGTGCGTATAGGCGGCTTTCATGCGGTCGACGCCGCAAAAGGCGCAGACCAGCATGAAGAGCGTCGAGCGCGGCAAATGGAAATTGGTGAGCAGCATGTCCGTCGCGCGGAATTTGTAGCCCGGCGTTATGAAGATGCTTGTACGCGCTGCGTAAGGGAGAATCTCACCCTCCGCGCTCGCGGCGCTTTCCAGCGTGCGCAAAGCCGTCGTGCCAACGGCAATGATACGGCCGCCCCTGCTGCGCGCGGCGTTCAACGCCTGCGCAGTGGCCGCGTCGATGCGGGCGAATTCCTCATGCATCTTATGCGCGTCGGTATCATCTGCCTTGACGGGCAGAAACGTGCCGGCCCCGACATGGAGCGTAACGCGATGGAGCGTCACGCCCATCGCTTCTATCTCGGAAAGAAGCGCCGGCGTGAAATGCAGCCCGGCGGTCGGCGCGGCGACGGCACCCGCCTCGCGCGCGAAAACCGTTTGATAGTCCGTCTCGTCACGTTCGTCGGCCGCCCGCTTGCCGGCGATGTAAGGCGGTAAGGGCATTTCGCCCAAGGCTTCGATTGCTGTGTCGAGGGCGGAGCCGGTGAGAGCGAAATGCAGAGTGATCTCGCCTTCCGCTCCCTTGGCCTCGACCTGAGCCACGAGGGAGGCAGCCTCGTCATTGCGAGGACCGTCAGCGACGACGCAATCCAGAGCCGGGATGGCGCTCTCTGTTGCTTCGCTTCGCTCGCAATGACGGAAGAAGCGGATGTCGTCGCCGACGACGAGCTTCTTTGCCGGCCGCATGAGCGCGCGCCAGCGAGATGCGTCGAGCCGCTCGATCAGCGTCGCCTCGACACCCGCGCTCAATTCGCCGCGAATGCGCTTTCCGGAAAGCCGCGCGTGAATAACGCGCGTGTCGTTGATGACGAGAGCGTCGCCGGGACGCAAATAGGAGAGAAGGTCGCGCACGATCCGTTCCTCGAAAGAGCCGGACGGCGGAACGACAAGCATGCGTGCGCGATCGCGCGGCTCTACAGGCCGTAGCGCGATGCGGTCTTGTGAGAGCTCGAAGTCGAAGAGATCGACGCGCATGTTTGTTGCTCGATCAAACGGGCGGCAGGCGAGGCGCGCGCCATCTTCCGCTTTACCGGGAGGGCGGCGGTTGAAGGCCGCCGGGTGGGGCTCTTTCGCCGCTAAACTAAACCACCCCGTCACAGCCCGCGTTGACGCCCCTCGCGCTTCGAGACGCCTGCTGCGCAGGCTCCTCAGCATGAGGGGCTTCTGCATCTACGCCAAACACTTAGGCCTCATCCTGAGGAGCGAGCGAAGCTCGCGTCGCGAAGGACGAGGCCGCCTCAGAAGTGTGTCAACGGACTGAGAGCGTTCAGCCGCCCAGCGTCGCCTTGATGATCTTGTCGGGATCCTTCACCGGCTCGCCGCGCTTGATCTTATCGACATTCTCCATACCGGAGATCACCTCGCCCCAGACCGTATATTGGCGGTCGAGGAAATGGGCGTCCGTAAAGCAGATGAAGAACTGCGAATTGGCCGTATCGGGATGCGAGGCGCGCGCCATGGAGCAGGTTCCGCGCACATGGGGCGCGTCGTTGAACTCGGCTTCGAGGTTCGGATATTGCGAACCGCCCGTGCCGGTGCCGCGCGGGCAACCGGTCTGGGCCATGAAGCCCTCGATCACGCGATGGAAGACGATGCCGTCATAGAAGCCCTCGGAAACGAGCTTCTTGATGCGCTCGACATGCTTGGGCGCGAGATCGGGGCGGAGTTTGATGACGACCGGACCCTTGGTGGTCTCCAGCGTCATGGTGTCGGCGGCTTCAGTCATTGTGGCTCCTATTTTTGTTGGCCAGCGCCCGTTTCGCCGCATGTCATGGCCGGGCTTGTCCCGGCCATCCACGAAAGGCGTCCTGGCGTGGATGGCCGGGACAAGCCCGGCCATGACGCTGGAATTGTTTGCGACGTTAGCTCTCGTCGCCGGCGGCGCGCATCTTCACGATCTTGTCCGGGGCAACGACCATGCCGTTGTTGGATTTGTCGCCTTTCTTGATCTTGTCGACGACGTCCATGCCCGAGATCACCTCGCCCCAGATCGTATATTTTCCCTGGAGCTGCGGCGCGTCGGCGTAGCAGATGAAGAATTGCGAATTGGCGGAATCCTTGTCGCCGGGCTGGCGGGCCATGGCGACCGTGCCGCGCTTGAAGGGCAGATCGCTGAACTCGGCCTTGAGATCGGGATAACGCGAGCTGCCCATGCCCGTGCCCTCGGGGTCGCCGGCCTGCGCCATGAAGCCGTCGATCACGCGGTGGAAGACGATCCCGTCATAGAAGTGTTCCTTGGCGAGGCGCTTGATGCGCTCGACATGCTTGGGCGCCAGATCAGGCCGCAGCTTGATGGTGACGCGCCCGTCCTTGGTGTCGAGATAAAGAAGATCGTCTTCGGCGCGGGCGATCGAAGCGGTTCCCAGCGCGGCCGAAAAAGCCACGGTTGCAAGCAGCAGGCGGCGGGTGAGTTTCATTCAAACAGTCTCCCTCTTGAGGCCTTGGTTTTATCCGCGCCTTGCAATGGCGCGTTTCAGGGCGTCGACGGAAGCGGCCGGCGCGAAGGCCGACACGTCGCCGCCGAGCGCCGCGATCTGGCGCACGAGGGTGCCGCTGATGTGGCGGAGCCCTGGCGAGGCCGGCAGGAAAACCGTGCGAATGCCGGGCGCGAGCGTCCCGTTCATCCCCGCCATCTGCATTTCATAGTCGAAATCCGAGCCGTCGCGCAATCCGCGCAGGATCGCGCCGGCGCCCTGCTCTTTCGCCGCATCGACCACGAGGCCGTCGAAGCTTGCGACGGCAACCTTCTCGCCGAAACCCTCAAGGGCGGCGACCGTCCGGATCGTTTCGGCCCGCTCCTCGAAAGTGAGCCACGGCGTCTTGCCGGGGTGCACGCCGATGGCGACGACAACCTTGTCGAAAAGCGCGACGCCCTGGCGCAGAATGTCCAAATGACCATTGGTCAGCGGATCGAAAGTGCCGGAATAGAGTGCGATGCGGCTCATGAGGCGCGCTCGTAGACGATCTCGCCGGCCACCACAGTCACCTTCGGCGCGCCCTGTAACAGGGCGCCGTCGAAGGGCGTGTTGCGGCAGCGCGAATGGAGCTTTTCGGGATCGACGACGAAGGGCTCATCCGGATCGAAGCGGATGAGATCGGCCGGCGCGCCCTTTTGCAGACGGCCCTGCTCCAGTCCGAGGATTTCCGCCGGACGCGACGACATGGCGGCGAGGAGCTTGGGGAGCGAAATATCGCCGGAATGCACGAGCCTCAAGCCGGCGGCGAGCATGGTCTCCGTGCCGATGGCCCCGAACTCGGCTTCCGCAAAAGGCAGGCGCTTCATTTCCACGTCCTGCGGATCGTGGTCGGAGACGACGACGTCGATCAGCCCCTCGGCAAGCGCGGCGACGAGCGCCTTGCGTTCGTCCTCGAGACGCAGCGGCGGGCGCAGCTTCAGGAAGGTCCGATAATCGCCAATGTCGTTTTCATTGAGCGTGAGGTGGTTGATCGTCACGCCGCAAGTGACGGGAAGCCCCGCCGCCTTGGCGGCGCGTAGCGCGTCGAGCGACAGCGTCGTCGTGACGATGGCTGCGTGATAGCGCGCGCCAGTGAGCGCGACGAGCCGCAGATCGCGATCGAGCATGAGCGCCTCCGCTTCGCGCGGCACGCCCGCAAGCCCCAAGCGCAGGGCGAAATCGCCCTCATTCATCACGCCGCCCGCAAGGTCCGGGTCCTGCGGGAAATGCACCACCAGCGCGCCGAAGTCGCGCGCATAGCTCATGGCGCGGCGCATCACGAGGGCGTTTTTGACCGACCGCGCGCCATCGAAGAAGGCCACGGCGCCCGCCTGCTGAAGAAGCCCGAGCTCGGCGATCTCCTTGCCGTCGCGCCCCTTGGTGAGCGCCGCCATGGGCAGCACCCGCACGCGCCCCGTGTCGCGCGCGCGGCGCAGGACGAAATCGACGACCGCCGGGTCGTCGACCGCGGGAAAAGTGGCGCTTGTGGCGACAAGCGTCGTCACGCCGCCGGCTGCCGCGGAGAGCGTGGCGCTGGCGATGGTCTCGCGATGCTCGGCGCCGGGTTCGCCGACGAAGGCCTGCATATCAATGAGGCCAGGCGCGAGCACATCACCCGCGCAATCAATGACTCGGGCGCCGTCGACGGCGCTTTGCGCGCTCAGCCCCGGTCCAAGATCGGCGATGCGCCCATCCACGACGAGCAGCCCGCCGCGCGTCTCGCTCCCCGTGGCGGGGTCGATCAAGCGGGCGTTGACGAAAAGGAGCGGCGCGGAAGGCCGAGGCGACGGCTGATGAGGCGACATGGCGCCTGATTAGGGCATTTTGCCGAGGTTGGGAATGCGCAGAGGCGATGAATGTCCCGCGGCGGCATTGGCGATCGCAAGCCAGCGCAAGGCCCGGCCACATCCCTTCACTTTGATAAGACCACCGCTTGTCTTGAAACCAGCTAGTATAAATCTGATGGATCCAAATAGATTGCCCATTTGTTTGCGCGTCTGTGGTCCTTTTGCTTGGAAGATTTCTCGCTCAACCTGCAGGCGTCAACGAGACGGCGTTCCCCCTGTTGCCTTGTTGGCGAGCGACGGCCGGCCTCTCGCGAGGCCTTGGGAGCCGGCCGTCGTTCCCTCGTCGACAGGCGGAATTCGCAAACAACGAACTAAAGGGAGCGAAACATGGCTGTTAACGTCCATAGCGGCGAAGTCGGGAAAGTCCTGATCTACATCGCCGGATTTGTAGCCTTCGTCATTGTCGCGATGACCTGGGTCCCCGCGTGGATCTCACCCGACTCGGCGAATATCACGGGCAACACGGGCTCGACCGCGCGCATGGTGCAATAGGCGCGCAAAAAGGGCGTTCCAGGAACCGATCCGCCTGGAACGCCCATTTCATCCGCTAAAGCGGGCCTACAACCCCACAGTTCCAGTCAGCGCCGGCCGCGCCTCATAGAGCGGATACTCCGCCTCGACGATATAGGGCCCGCCGCCCACCGAATCCCGCGACGAGTAAAGCACAAAGCGGTCGGCCGTGAACCGCAGCGGCGGGAAATAGCCGCGCGCCCCGAGATAGGCCGCAACGGACGCCGAATTCGACCCACGCAGCCGCGCGAGCGTCACATGCGGCGAATACTTGCGCGGCTCCGGCGGCGCGCCGAGGCGCCGCATCAGCCTCTCCTGCTCGGCCTGCATCTCAATCAGCGCCGGATCCGGCCGCACGCGCGCTACGATGGCGCGCGGCTTGTCGCCGCCGAAAGAGGCGAGCTGATCGATGGTCACCTCGACTTCGGGACGCTGGATAAAGGCGAGCGCATTCGCCGCATCATGGGCGAAGCGGTCGTCGACGTCGCCCAGGAAGCGCAGCGTGATGTGGTAGTTCTCGACGTCGATCCAGCGCCCGCCGGCGACGCCCCCGCGCAGTCGCGAAAGGCTGTCCGCGATATGGGGAGGAACTTCCAGGGCCGTGAAAAGTCTAGGCATGTGCTCCTCCTCGATGCTGTTGAACATCCCGCGCTATTGCGCGCGCGACTGCGGCTTCGCGTCAGGCGGCGCGAGAACCTTTTCGACGTAAGGGGCTATTTTCGTGACGACCTTGGCGACGCCCGACGGATTGGGATGAAGGCCGTCGCCAAGCAGCAACTTCGGCTCGCCCCAAACGCCTTCCATGAAAAACGGAACCATCGTCACTCCATATTTGGCGGCGAGGTCGGGATAGATCGAATCAAATTCCTGGCGGTAAGCTTGCCCCCAATTGTTGCTCGAGACCATGGCGGCCAAGATGACAGTGACGCCTTTCGACTGAAAACTTTCGATCATCTTCGAAAGATTGGCCCGGGCCCCCTTGGGGGAGGAGCCGCGCAGCATGTCATTGGCGCCAAGCTCCAGGATTGCGACGTCAACGTGGCCGTCGGAGAGCGTATAGTCGAGGCGCGCGAGGCCGGTGGCGGTCGTGTCGCCGGAAACGCCGGCGTTGACCACATCGACGTCGTAGCCGTCCGCCTGAAGACGCTTTTTCAGCTGCGCGGGCAGCGAATCCCCCGCCGGGAGCCCCAATCCGGCCGTCAGGCTGTCGCCGAAAGCCAGAACGCGTTTTTGCGCCGCCTCGGCGCCGCCCGAAAACAATGCCATGGAAATGCTCAAGATTTGGAGCCAGCGCCCGAAGAGGCGATATAGGGGCGAAGCAAAAGCAAAATGCGTCTGAAGCGGCGCGTCGTTCAAGGATCGTCTCTCCGTGAAACCAGTGATCGAACTCGCGGACGTCCAACTAACGCTGGGCGAAGGCGCCGCGCGGGTCCATGTCCTGAAGGGCGTCAGCTTGAGCATAGCCCATGGCGAGACGGTTAGTCTCCTGGGACCTTCCGGTTCGGGAAAATCCACTCTGCTCATGACCCTCGCCGGGCTGGAGCGGCCTGACTCGGGCGTCGTCAGGATCAACGGGAACGACCTCGGCGTGCTCTCGGAAGACGCGCTGGCGCGCTTCCGTGGTCAAAAGATAGGGGTCGTCTTCCAGTCTTTCCAGCTGATTCCGACCATGACGGCGCTCGAGAACGTCGCTGTGCCCCTGGAGCTTGCGGGCAAGCCCGACGCCTTTGCCGTCGCCGAGGCGGAGCTCGCCGCAGTCGGGCTCGGCCATCGCCTCTCCCACTACCCGACCCAGCTTTCCGGCGGCGAGCAGCAGCGTGTCGCGCTTGCCCGCGCGCTCGCTCCCGAGCCGCTGATCCTCGCGGCCGACGAGCCGACCGGCAATCTGGACTCCGAGACCGGCGCTTCCGTCATCGACCTCATCTTCGCCCAGCAGAAGCGCCGGGGCGCGACGCTGGTGCTCGTCACACATGACGCGAACCTCGCGGCGCGCTGCGGACGTCGTGTGCGGCTGCGCTCGGGGCGCGTCGAGGCGGACGAAAGCTGATGGCGGACACGCGCTTTCGCTCTCTCCCCTTCGGGTTGCGCTTCGCGCTGCGCGATCTCCTCGGCGATCCGCGCGGCTTTTCGATCTTTATCGCCTGCATCGTCATCGGCGTCGCCGCGATCTCGGGCGTCTCGGGCCTGTCGCGTTCGCTCTCTCAGGGCCTCGCTCGAGAGGGCCGCACAATTCTCGGCGGCGACGCGTCGTACAGCGTCGTCGCGCGGGAGCTGACGCCCGAACAGCGCGCGTTTTTCGAAGCGCGCGGGCGCCTCTCGGAAATTTCGCTGATGCGCGCCATGGCCCGGCGCGACGACGGCGAGGCGGCGATGATCGAGATCAAAGCCGTCGACCCTGCGACCTATCCCGCCTTCGGCGCGGTCGCGCTCGATCCCGCCCTTCCGCTCGCCGACGCGCTGGCGGAGAAAGACGGCGTCGATGGAATAGCCGTCGAGCCGCTCCTGCTGGCGCGGCTCGACGTGAAGCTCGGCGATACGCTGCTGATCGGCAACAGTCGCGTGCAATTGCGCGCGACGCTGATCAGCGAGCCCGACAAGCTCGCCGGCGGCGTCGGCTTCGGCCCGCGCGTGATGATGACTCGCAAAGCGCTTGTCGCCGCGGGGCTGGTGTCGCCAGGCTCAGTCGTGCGCAACGCCACGCGCATTACGCTCAACGGAAACGCCAGCGACGAGCAGGTGAAAGCTTTCGCCAAATCCGCCGACGCCGCTTTCCCGCAGGCTGGCTGGGATCTGCGTACGCGCGACGCGGTCTCCCCCCAATTTTCGCGCAACCTCGATCGTTTCACCCAATTGCTGACATTGGTCGCGCTGACGGCGCTGGTCGCGGGCGGCGCCGGCGTCGCCAACGCCGTGCAGGGATTCGTCGAGCGCAAGCGCATGCAATTCGCCGTGCTGAAGGGCTTGGGCGCGACGGGCTCGCATGTCTTCGTCATTGCGCTTGCGCAGGTCCTGGCTGCGGCGGCTTTCGCGATCCTGCTCGGCCTCGCCGTGGGCGCCGTTATTCCAGTGGCCGCGGCGGAGACATTGAAGCAGCTTGCCGAGCTTCCCGTATCGGCCTCTCTCGATCTGCGCGGCGCGTCTTTCGGCGCGCTCTATGGACTGCTCGTGACGCTGATCTTCGCGCTCGTTCCGCTGGGACGCGCGCATGAAGTCCCGGTCGCGGCGCTGCTGCGCGACGACACGCGCAGCATAAAGCTCACGCGCTACCGCGCCGGCGCCTGGGCTGCGGCGGCGCTGCTCGCCGCGCTGATCATTCTCTCCTCTTCCGACCTCAAGCTCGGGCTCGCTTATGTGGGCGCCGCCGCTCTCGCCTTCGGGGCGTTGCGTGGAGCGGCCCGGCTCACCATGCATGCAGCCCGCGCCCTGCCCCGTCCGCGCGACGCGCGTTTGCGCTTCGCCCTCGCCAATATCTGGCGGCCAAAGAGCCTCACGCCCGCGCTCGTCGTCTCGATCGGCCTGACCCAGACCTTGCTCATCGCCCTCGCTCTCGTGGAAGGCTCCATCCACAATGAGCTCGCGCGCGCCGACGCCGGGGAAATCCCGAACTTTTACTTTGTCGACGCTCCGAAAGCGGAAGCGCCGGCCTTTGCCGCCTTTCTGGCCGAGCAGGTCCCCAGCGCCAAGATCGAGCATGTGCCCATGATGCGTGGGCGCATCGTCGAGGTGAAGGGCGTTCCCGTCGAGAAGATCAGCGTCGCCGATGACGCGAAATGGGCGCTCGACGGCGATCGCGGCGTGACGTTCTCGACCGACGTGCCAGCAAACTCCCGTCTGGCCGCGGGCGAATGGTGGCCGGCGGATTATAACGGCCCGCCGCTAGTCTCGCTGGAGGAGCGTGTCGCAGAGGGGCTGGGGCTTTCGCTGGGCGACGAGATCAAGGTGAATGTGTTGGGCCGCGAGACGGTCGCGAAGATAACCAGCCTGCGCAAGGTCGACTGGCGAAGCTTCGGCATCAATTTCGTGATGGTGTTTTCGCCGAACACCTTCGCGGCCGCGCCCTACACGCAGCTTTTCACCATCTCCTATGGCGCCCCGACCGTCGCCGCGCGCGACGCGATAGACGCGCGCCTCGCGCGCGAGGCCGCGAAGCGCTTCCCGATGATCGTGTCGGTGCGGGTCAAGGACGCATTGCAGGCGGTCGACAAAATCGCCGGGCAATTGGCGCTCGCCGCCCGGGCAGCGGCCGGGCTCGCCATCGTCACCGCCATTCTCGCCCTCGCCAGCGCCGTGGCGAGCGGCCAGCGGGCGCGGCTGCATGACGCCGTGGTGCTGAAGACTTTGGGCGCGACGCGCGGGTGGCTCGCAACGGCCTATGCGCTGGAATTCGGCCTTGTGGGCCTCGTCGCCTCGCTGATTGCGCTCTTGGCGGGCGCGGGCGCGGCCTTCGCCATGACGACGATGCTGATGAAGATCGACTTCGTTTTCCCGGTGGGCGCCGTGGTGACGATAACCGCGGCGGCGCTCGCGGTTACGATCGCGCTCGGCCTTGCGGGTACCTGGCGCGTTCTGTCGCGTCGTCCGGGACCGGAGCTGCGGGAGTTGTGAGCCTCAGGCGTCGACGAGCCG
This sequence comes from Methylocystis sp. MJC1, assembly GCF_026427715.1. Classification (NCBI taxonomy): domain Bacteria; kingdom Pseudomonadati; phylum Pseudomonadota; class Alphaproteobacteria; order Hyphomicrobiales; family Methylocystaceae; genus Methylocystis; species Methylocystis sp. MJC1. The sequence goes on from NZ_CP107558.1 coordinate 2,099,223, forward strand.
GAAAGCAAAATCCGGGACGGCGGCGCTGCAGAGAACCTCTTCCGCGCCCTTGCGGGTCACGCTGCCCCAGCCCGTTTCGCTCGGGCCAAGATGAACGAAGGCCACGCGCTCATTGGCGTCGACCACCCAGTATTCGCGCACGCCATGGCGCGCGTAGAGTTTTGCTTTGAGATCGAGATCATAGGCGAGGCTCGTGGCCGCAACCTCGATAGCGAGCAAAATATCGGAGCCGCGAACGTCCTGGGTCCGGAGTCGCTTCGAATAGACCGCGATGTCCGGTTCGACGAAAGTGCTCGGAGACAAGAAGAAGGAACTTTCGAAGCCGATCCTCAGAGTGTCCGGGCAGGCTTTGGAAAGCGCCATGCCGAGTTCTGATTTAATCAGCTCATGAGCGGAATACTTCGGTCCCTTGGGGACAATTTCCCCCTCGATCAGCTCGAAATTTTCTTCTTCGGAAATGATGCCGGCGTCCTGCATGGCGATAATCTCGTCGACCGTGAAGGCGCGGCGGTAATATCCTTCGGCGGCTTTGGTCATAGCGGACGGCATGAAGCGACGGCTCCTCGGGCGCAGCCTATCATAAGACGCGCAGCGCCGCGAGGAGCCGTGGCCGCCTCAACTTTGCGGCCGCATATCCTCAAAAACCGGCGCCGGGTCCGCGACGGCGCGCACGACGAAATCTAGCTTTCCTTCCACAATATCGCCATCGGCGGATAGCACCCGATAGGAAATCTTATATGGCCCTGGCCTCAGCATCGGAGCCGGGAGAATCATCTCCCGCGAGGCCTCTGGCTGCGTTGTCTCGGCAATCACAGCGCCGTTGTTGTCCGTCAGCTTCACGACGGAGAAATGAGCATCCGCGGTTCCTGAGAAGGTCAGCCTGATCCGCGACAACGGATGCATGACCTCCTGCCTCTTCGTGGGAACCGAGTCGACAAGATAAGCGTGAGCCAGGGCCGGAACCTGCGCTGCGGCCAAGGCGAACGCTGCAACGGCGATCGTCTGAGGCAGCATCATGAGCTTTTCTCCTGCTTGGCCACGACCTCCCGCGGCCTTCGCGAATTTAACGTCCGGCTGGGCCGTTCGTTCGCAGCCAGTTTTGAATTTCTCTAAGAAGGAGCCGCCCGCCCCCGGCTCTTGCCCTATCGGCGGCGAAACGGTAGAAGGACGAGATGCGCCGCCGGCCGAAAGGCCGTTTCGGCGCTTTTTGGCTTGACCGCGCCGTATCATGCGGGTGGGCCGCGAACCCCGACCCGGAAGCTGACGCCCGTGCCAGACAAGAGCGTTTTTTCGCTGCAGAATATCGGCGTATCGATCCTCGCTGGCCTCGCCGCCGCGACGATCGCGCTGGTCGTCACGCGCGGCGGCGTCGGCGGGCTCGTCTTCGCGCATCTCGCGCCACTGCCTATTCTCATCGTGGCCTTCGGCTTCGGGGTCGTTCACGGCGCGACCTCGGCGATTCTCGCAACGTTGATCCTCTCGGTCTATCCGCATCCGGTCGTGGGCATGGGCTATGGCTTGCTGGTCGCTGGCCCAGCCTGGCTCGCCGCCTATGCGGCGTCGGGCGCGCCGCGCGGCGGCCGCGATCTGATACGGGCGAATTTTTCGAGCTGGGCCTGTCTCGCGGCCGGCGGCGCCATCGCCTTCGCCGTCATCCTATGGCTCGTCGTCGCCTCCGTCAGCCAAGGCTCGCTCGACGAGGCGCTCAACCCGATCCGCGCCCGCGCTTTCATTCTGCTCGACAATATGCGGCGCGAGCAGCAGCTGCCCGAATCCTTGAACCCGACCGAGCTTTCAGGCCATGTCGCCCTCGCCGTGCCCGCCTTTCTGGCGGGTTACGGGCTCTTTGTGCTTGTCGCCAATATCTGGCTCGGCGCCGTCATCGCCCGCGCCTCGGGGCTTCTGACCCGCCCATGGCCGGACATCGCTATGGAGTTCCGTCTTCCCCGCAGCGTGGGCGGGCTTTTCCTGGCCGGCCTCGCGCTGACGTTTTTCCCTGGTCCGTCGGGGGCGATCGGTCTGGTTCTGGCTGCCGCCATGGGCTTGCTGCTGATGCTGCAGGGCCTCGCCGTCGTTCACATTTTCCTGCGCGGCTCCAAGTCCAGCGCATTGGTCCTCGCCATTCTCTATTTCATGCTCGGCTTCCTCGGATGGCCGATCGTGCCTCTCACAGTGCTCGGCGGCGCCGACACAATCTTCAACTATCGCGACCGCAAGACGGCCGCGGCGCCTCAAAATCCGGCGAAAAGCGATTGACAGAAGCCGGATTTTCCTGACAAAGGCGCCAACTCTCGGAGAAGAAGAAAATGGAAGTCATTCTGCTCGAACGCGTGGCCAAGCTCGGCCAGATGGGCGAAACGGTGCGCGTGCGCGACGGCTATGCCCGCAATTTCCTCCTTGCCCGCGGCAAGGCGCTGCGCGCCACGGAAGGCAACAAGAAGCATTTCGAGACCGAGCGCGCTCAGATCGAAGCGCGCAATCTCGAAGCTAAGAAGGAAGCTGAGGCGGTCGCCGAGAAGCTCGACGGGCAGACCTTCGTGATCATCCGCCAGGCGGGCGAGAGCGGCCATCTCTATGGCTCGGTCGCTACGCGCGACGTCGCCGAGGCCGCGACGGCCGGCGGCTTCTCGCTCAACCGCAACCAGATCGTGCTGACGCACCCGATCAAGGCGCTGGGCCTGCACAGCGTGCCGGTGCATCTGCACCCGGAGGTCGACGTCAAGATCACGGTCAACGTCGCCCGCTCGGAAGAAGAAGCCGAGCGCCAGGCGCGCGGAGAATCGGCCACGACCCGCGAAGAGACCTCGATGGACGATCTTGGCCTCGAGATCGGCGCGGCGCTGGCGGAAGCCGGCGACGTGGAGCTGTAAGAAGCTCTTCCTGCTTTTGGTTTTCGGCCCGGCGCTCGCAAGACCGCCGGGCTTTTTCTATGCTCCTCGCGAGCGCATCGAAGCAATCCAGAGCCCCATCGCTGCCCTGGATTGCCGCGTCGCTTCGCTCCTCGCAATCTGATTCGCCCTTGCTGGCAAGCGCTATCTCACCCACCGTCAGATTCTTTTGACGCTCTGTGGAAAAGACTCGCAACTTGCCCGCCTAAACCTTCGCTTAAGAGTCAAATCTGGCGCCAGTCGCTCGTTCATGCGAAGGTCACATTCGATCCCGCCGGCTTCCGCGTCGCGTGTTTGAAAGCCTCGGAATTTCATTCGCACTTAAACGAGCTGCTATGCCGCCAATCGAACAATTGGCGGGCCGGCGCGCCTTTCAGGTCGCGCAGCCCGAGACGCCCGCCTATCGCACGCCGCCCCACAATATCGAGGCCGAACAGGCGCTGCTCGGGGCGATTCTCGTCAATAACGACGCCTTCGACCGCGTCTCGGATTTTCTAAAGCCCGAGCATTTCTCCGAAGAGCTCCACCGCCGCATCTTTGAAACGACCGGCCAGCTCATTCGCGCCGGTAAGCTCGCGACCGTCGTCACCCTGAAGACCTTTCTCGCCGACCTCGAGCTGCCGGCCGGCGTCACCATACAGGCCTATCTCGCGCGCCTCGCGGCGGAAGCGACAACGATCATCAACGCCGAGGATTACGGCCGCATCGTCCATGACCTCGCGACCCGGCGCGAGCTCATCAGCATCGGCGAGGACATCGTCAACACGGCCTTCGACTCGCCCGTCGACGCGAGCCCGCGCGCGCAGATCGAAGAGGCCGAGCGCAAGCTTTATTCGATCGCCGAGACCGGCCGCTACGAAGGCGGCTTCCAGCGTTTCGCGGACGCGCTCACCATCGCGATCGACATGGCGTCGAGCGCCTATATGCGCGACGGCCATCTCTCGGGCGTTTCCACGGGGCTCGTCGATCTCGACGAGAAAATGGGCGGCCTGCAGAAGTCCGACCTCATCATCGTCGCCGGCCGCCCTGGCATGGGCAAGACGGCGCTCGCGACGAACATCGCCTTCAATATCGCCAAGGCCTATCAATTTGAGACCGAGCCGGACGGCTCGCACAAAACGATCAACGGCGGCATCGTCGGCTTTTTCTCGCTCGAAATGTCGGCCGAACAATTGGCGACGCGCGTCATCGCCGAGCAATCCGGCGTCGCGAGTTACAAAATCCGCCGCGGCGATCTCAACGAAGAAGACTTCCGCCGCATCGTCGATGCGTCGCGCGAGATGCAGAGCATTCCCTTTTACATCGACCAGAGCGGCGGCATTTCGATTGCGCAGCTTGTCGCCCGCGCGCGACGTCTGAAACGTCAAAAGGGACTCGATCTGCTCGTCGTCGACTATTTGCAGCTGCTCTCGGGCTCCAAGTCACGCGGCGACAATCGCGTGCAGGAGCTCACCGAAATCACCACGGGCTTGAAGGCGCTCGCCAAAGAACTGAACGCGCCGGTCATCGCGCTCTCGCAGCTCTCGCGTCAGGTCGAAGCGCGCGACGACAAACGCCCACAGCTCTCGGATCTGCGCGAATCTGGCTCGATCGAGCAGGACGCAGACGTTGTGCTCTTCGTCTACCGCGAGGAATATTATCTGAAGAACCGCGAGCCGCGCGAAGGCACGGAAGAGCACATTCAGTGGCAAGCCGAGATGGAGCGCGCCTATGGACGGGCGGAAGCGATTATCGGCAAGCAGCGCCATGGCCCGACAGGCACCGTGCCGCTCGCCTTCGAGGCCGAGGTGACGCGCTTCTCCAACCTTGCGGACGAGGACAAGCTGCCGGCGCCGGTGTGAGGCGCGGCGCTTAAACCGGATCTTCACGAGAATCTGCGCTTCACCCATTGGCGCGCATGCGATGATCGTCGACGCGATAGACGATGCAGCGGCGGCATTTTACCGAAAGCATCTCTTTGAGCCGTTCGCCAACACGTCAAACAGCCTCTTCTTGCCGCTCGCAACGACTCGTCGCCTGATTGAAGCGGATCAATAAACCGGCTCCGCCGCATCGCGGCGGAGCCTCTCCGTAAAGCCTCTCACGCGGCGTCAGTCACGAGACGCCACTGTCCATGCCTGTTTTGAACGGTCATAGCGGAAGCCCGGCGCGGCGCGGAGCTGATCCTTGTTGACGTTCATCGCGAGCCAGAACTTGTTTTCGCGCTGAGTCGGCGTCACGGCGTCGAAGGCGACAGCGACGTCCTTCTCGCCCATGCCGAGGAATCCGCCGACCGACACGATCACCGCCTGCACCTTGCCCTCGCGGTCGAGGAGCATGTCCTTGATCTCGCCCAACTTATTTTCCTGCTGATCATAGACGTTCTGATCGTACCAATTGGAGACAGCCGTCGCATGCTGCGGCAGCGTCGTCATCATCTGCGCCGGGGCGCCTGTCATCGCGCCCGTAGCGTTCAGCCCGCGCATGCTCGACCCGGCTCCCGGCCCCATGGTCGTGCCGGAGGTTCCACCGGATGTGCCGCCCGTGGCCTGGGCGTAGACGGCGCCGGCGCCCGCCGTCGCCAGCGCAGCCGCGAACATAATCGCTTTGAACATGTCAGTTACTCCGTCGTCGCAAGCGCGAATTCCGAGCGCACGACTTCGCACGCCCGTTTTCACGACTTCGCGCTCTTCGAGGCTCGAGTGCACGTGAGACTTGTTTCACGTGCCCCTACAACAGACGGGCTCGGGCGTTGTTCCTAGCTTGGCGGGGAGCGGGAGACGAGCGATTCGGGGACTCCATTGCGAGCGAAGCGAAGCAATCCAGGGCCGCCTTAGCTGCCCTGGATTGCTTCGTCGCGTCGCTCCTCGCAATGACGATCCGGCGTGCAACGGCTTACCGCGGTAGCACAGCCCAATAATCGAGATCGAGCAGCACCGCCGAATCCGGCTTGCCGTCGGCGGCGTTCAGCGGGAACTCGGCGCAGGGCTTGTCCTTGGTCGCGACGAGACGCAGGCGCAGCGCGCCGATGTCGGTGCGGCCGGGAATCTCCGCCTTATCCAGCACCTCGCTCCAGGCGAAGATGGTGCCGCCGGCAAAGAGCGGATTGACGTGCTTGCCGCCATTCACAGCCGAGACGTGGAACACGTTCTCCAGCCCGTTGAAGGATAGCGCGCGCGCCATGGAGATCACATGGCCGCCATAGATGATGCGCTTACCGAAGCGGCCCTGCGACTCATAATACTGGTTGAAGTGAACCTTAGAGTTGTTCTGGTAGAGGCGCGTCGCGAGCATATGCTCGGCCTCCTCTACCGTCATGCCGTCGATATGGTCGATCTTCTCGCCCACCTCATAGTCGCGCCAGAAGAAGGGCGAGCCGGCAAGCGCTTTGTCGTAAGCCGCGATATTGAGCGGCGGGACGGCCTTGCCGAGCTCGGACGGCGAGACGGCCTTCGGCAGCTCGGGCACGACGGCCGGGCCAACGGGGGCCTCCTTGTCGCGCTTCTTCACCATCACCCAACGCGCGTAGGAGAGCACCGTCTCGCCGCGCTGATTCTTGCCGGTCGTGCGCACATAGACGACGCCGGTCTCCTTGTTGGAATTCTCCTTGAGGCCGATAACCTCGGAGGTCGCGTCGAGCGTGTCGCCCGGATAGACGGGCGTTAGAAATTTGAAATCAGCATAGCCAAGATTGGCGATGGCGTTCAGCGAGACATCCGGGACCGTCTTGCCAAGCACGAGATGGAAGACCAGCATGTCGTCGATCGGCGCTTCCTGATAGCCGATCGCCTGGGCGAAGGCCTTGGAGGACTGCACGGCAAAACGCGGCAGATAGAGCGCCGTATAGAGCGCGACTTCGCCGACTGTGACAGTGCGCGGCGCGGCGTGGCGCAGCACCTGGCCGATCTTGAAGTCCTCGAAAAAATTGCCGACGTTGATTTTCGACTTGCTCATCTCTCTAGCCGTTTGTTGGCGCCAGCTTTGCCAGCGCATCGAGGTAGCGCGCGGGGTCGCCCGCGACGAAAAGCTTCTTCACGCGGCTCGTTTCGCCGGAGCGAATCGTCACCGCTTTTTTGGGCGCCGACAGCGCCTTGGCGATCAGCTCGATCAGAGCGGCGTTGGCGCGCCCGTCCTCCGGCGCGGCGCGCACCCGCGCCTTGAGCACGCTTTTGCCATCCGAGAGCGTCTCGATTCCATCTATGGCGTCGCGTCCGCCCTTGGGCGTCAATCGCAGCCAGAGCGTGACGCCGTCGGGCTCAGCCGACCAGGGCGGCTCAGCCATAGACCAGGGTGCGGGAGATCACGTCGCGCAGAAACTGCAAGGCGAGCAGCAGAATCAGCGGCGAGACGTCGAGGCCGCCGAATGCCGGCACAACCGAGCGGATCGGCCGCAGCGCCGGCTCGGTGAGGGCGTCGACCGCGCGCCAGATCATCTGCGCAGCCTGAGAGCGCATGTTGATCACGTCGAAGGCGGCGAGCCAGGACAGGATGACCGAGATGATCAACACCCACCAGTAGAGGTCGATGATAGTGAGAAGCAGATTCGCAACCGCGTAAGACATGCCTTCGTCCCGCAAATGATGGGCTCGCCGCCTTCCTAGCCTCCCCGCCCCCGCGCGGCAACCTTTGCGACGCCGCAAGCTTGTGTGCGAAAAATGACGTTCGGCGGCGATGGGCGATTGACAGGGAAAGTCGCGACGTTTATCCACCCGCCTCGGAGCGGGGCTGTAGCTCAGATGGGAGAGCGCTGCAATCGCACTGCAGAGGTCGGGGGTTCGAATCCCCCCAGCTCCACCAAAAGACCCCAACAAAACCAAAGGCAAAGAAAGAACCGCCTTACGAGCGGCCGGGGCGCTTTTTGGCTGGGGTGGCGCCGGGGAAGCACGCGCGCCATTTCGAAAATTGCCCTCCCCCACCTCGCCGGCTACACGCCAACGATCGAGCCCGCGAACGCCGCCAATGTGCTATGTTCATAAATGGTAACGGTCACCAGCATATTTTGACCGCAGAAAAGGAGACACCACCATGCCTCCCCAAGATACCGCCAGGTTTTACGAATGGCTAAACACGAGACTCACTAATAAGGGATACGTGGAAATAGGCCATATGGCCCCCGTTGATCGCGTCTTTCTTAAACACGGAGCGCTAAACCTCCCATATGTTATCGCTATCATAGACACGGCGCATGTATCGAATACGCCTAGCGAGATATTCGAACGGATCGAGAATTGGTTATCTCAGCTACACGGCGCCACTGGCGCGGCATGCATCATATTTCTTTACCACGGAACGCCGCTCGTAACGACGGTCGAGGAAATACAAGGAATAGGTGGATACGTTACCGCTGGCGCCCATGATCTTCGCACAGGGAAGCATTGGTTGAGCAACCATTTGAACTGGGAACAAGTGATCTACGGAGACTAAATTACGATTTGAGCCAAGTCCGAAAAAGGTCACCGCTCCGCCTTCGGATCTGCCGGCGTCTACTTCGTCGCGGAGAACGGCGGCGGGTTCGGCGCGCCTTTGCGGAAAGGACCGGACAAAAGTAGCGCATTTCGAAAAGGGAGCGCTGGAACCCTATGCAAAAGGCGATTGATCGCAGGTCTTTTTCCGCGGGAATTGGGGCAACGTTTCTTTTTGGCCTGCCTGGCAGGGCTGAAGAAAAGCACGGTCTTGATGGAACATGGGGCGGCGCCCAAAATGGCGTGACCGCGCAGATCATTATCGTAGGCGCCACTGTAATTGGCTTCTACTGGCGCAATGACTACCTCGATGCGGAGAGCCCAAAATTTTCCGACAATGGGCAGACCCTGTCCTTTGCCTTTCGGGGAGGCAAGGCTACGCTGAGGCGTACGAGTAAGCAGACTGCGACGATCGCGGTTACCGAAGGACCTAACGTGGTTAGCCTGGATCTTCGCCGAGACTGACTATCCAGGAAGCGGCAGGCGTCGAGTTCACCCCCAAGAATGGCGGTGAGCGGCTGTGAGGTTGGGGAAAGCAGGACCGGCGTGAGCGCTCTCATCCTCGCATTCATCATGATTTGCATCGGCGGAATTTGCATGCGCCGCGCCCTGTCTCGCGACTGGCGCCCGGTCGGGCAAGAGCGCCGGGCTTTCATACTCTTTTGCGGACTCTTCGGCGCCGGGAGCGTCGTTCAGGGCTTGGCGACGAGGAGCGACGCACTATTGCTTTCAATACGGAGCTTTGCCGGTCTTCTGCTTCTGGTGAGCGCCGCTATCGCGATTAAGCGCGGTAGGTGAGAGTGGCGCAGGCGGACCTCTGCCGTAAATAAACCCGTTGCGGCTGTCCGCCTTAGCGGCTGCCGCGCTCACCAAAATACGGAGGCTCCGGCGGGCAGTCGGGCGTCGCGCACCTCGGCTTGTAGGCATAAGGGATCATCGCGGCGATAAACATCGCGGCGCCCAGGACGATGATGGCAAGTCTGTAATTCATGGCGGCCCTCTTCTTGATCTGTTTGGGCCCGCGGAGCCTTTGCGTCCGTGACAATGTCGCTCAATCGCCTGGCGGTCGTCCCGCCTGCCTTTGGCCAGCGTCGCCTTCAGTTGACGAAGATGGCGTGGCCTTCGTTACGACGCCGCAGACGGCAATTTGAATTTTGTAGGGTTGACCACGGATGGCGCCCACCAATCTTCCCTCGCATGCTTGTCGGGAAAGCGCAGGCGAAAATGGCCCGTGTCCAGTTTTACAAATTAGCCATTGGCGGTGGGGTTGGGCGCCTGGTGGGGAGTGTGTCCATACCGCCATTCCCCCATGAACAGGCGTTCATTTCATGGGCGCAGAAGGAGCTTCCTGACAGGCGCGCAAACCCCAATATCTGGGAATGGCCCGAAGCGGTTCGCGCTATTGACGAATCCGGGGCCGAGCTGTTCCGCTGGACAATCTGGAATCAAATCCAAGCTGGGAAGCCGCTTACCAGTGCGGATCGAACCTAAGGCGAGAAGCGCCTTTACACATTTGTGAGGCGCCGGTCTCTCACCCAACGGTTCAGGACGACGAGCGCCGCACCGTCTTGATCGCGGCCAGCGGTTGTCCCGAGCGCTCGGAGATCTCGCGATCCTGCTCTTCGAGGGCTGCGCGCGCGGGCGCGTCGCCGTCGAGCCCGCCAAGAATCTCCTTCGGAACGCGGCGATTGGAGCGTTGGGTGCCATCTTCGTAGATGACGTCGAAGAGCACGAATTCGCTCTTCGAAGCGGGTTTACGGGCCATGGTTAGACTCTCCTATGGTGGGAGGACGCTATCGATTAGCGGCCGGCCACGTCGCGTGGCCGGCATAGCATCAATTGGACTGAGCTGCTGCAGCAGGCGCCGCAGGACGCGGCTTCGTGGGGCGGGCCTTGCTCTTTGGCATGGGCAAGAGCCCCTCGCGTTGCGCCTGCTTGCGCGCGAGCTTGCGGGCGCGGCGAATAGCTTCCGCCTTTTCGCGCGCGCGCTTCTCCGAGGGCTTTTCGTAGGCGCGGCGCAGTTTCATTTCCCGAAAGACGCCTTCGCGCTGCATCTTCTTCTTGAGCACACGAAGCGCCTGATCGACATTGTTGTCGCGAACCAGAACCTGCACGAGTTTTCCAATCTGAACAGAGGGATCGTCTCTTAGGTGAGACATCTATGACGCGTCCCGATGCTCCGGCGTCGAAGCGAGAGCTGCGAGAACGCGGATATCAGGAAGATCTCAGGGTGGGGGACTTCACGTTCGATCGACCGAACGCCCCTGTCCCCTCTCCTGTACGGTAATGCGCCAGTAAGCGCCAGTCGCTAACGCGCGAGCGCGGCAATGCAGCCTTGAACCCATTTTGGGCGGGCTGGGCCTATATTGCCGCGTTTTAGCGAAAGCGCAGGGAAGACCGCGGTTGCGCGAAGGATCAAAGCGTGCTCCAAAAGGGCTAAGCCTAAATGGCCTTAACCAGCATGCGGCTGCGCCGCAGTTTCCTGGTTTTCCTCGCCCCTGACGCTCTTGTCACCGTACGCTGACGGTGATTCGCCGCTATCCACGCACGACAGAAGCGCCCTGTCGGCGTCGACTCTTAACTGTCCAGGCACCTCACGCAATGACTTTCTTTGAAGCGAGCCCCGCGCTTGCCCGTGCGCTCGAAGAGCGCAACTACACCGCGGCCACGCCCGTTCAGGCCGCGGTCCTGGCGCAGGGCCACGTCGGCGATATGCTCGTTTCGGCGCAGACCGGCTCAGGCAAGACAGTCGCTTACGGATTGGCGATCGCGCCGACGATTCTCGGCGACACGGGGCAGATCGCCGACGCAAGCGCGCCCGTCGCGCTCATTGTTGCGCCGACCCGCGAGCTTGCGCTTCAGGTCGAGCGCGAACTCGGCTGGCTGTATCAATACGCGTCGGCGCGCATCGTCTCTTGCGTCGGGGGCATGGATGCGCGCCTCGAAAGACGCAAACTGTCTGAGGGCGCCCATATCGTCGTCGGCACGCCGGGACGCCTGCGCGATCACATAGAGCGCGGCGGGTTGAAGGCGGCGATGCTCAAGGCTGTTGTCCTCGACGAAGCCGATGAAATGCTCGACCTCGGATTCCGCGAGGACCTCGAGTTCATACTGGAAGCGGCGCCGCGTGAGCGACGCACCTTGATGTTCTCGGCCACCATGCCGAAAGGCATCGCGGCGCTCGCCAGACGCTATCAGCGCGACGCGAAGCGGATCGACGTCGCCGCAGGTTCGCGGGGCCACGCAGATATCGAATACAGGGCGATTCGTGTGGCGCCGAACGAGACCGAATTCGTGACGGCCAATCTCCTGCGCTATTTCGAGGCGCCGACGGCGATCGTTTTTTGCAATACGCGCGAGTCCGTGCGGCATTTGCACGCGACCTTGCTCGAACGCGGCTTCTCGGCGACGCTTTTGTCGGGCGAATTGAGCCAGCATGAGCGAAACCACTCCATGCAGGCGCTACGCGACGGGCGGGCGCGCGTCTGCATCGCGACGGATGTGGCCGCTCGCGGCATCGACCTGCCGAATTTGGATCTGGTTATCCACGCAGACCTTCCGCATGACGTCGAAGCCCTGCAACACCGTAGCGGGCGCACCGGCCGCGCCGGCCGCAAGGGCGTCAGCGCGCTGCTCATCCCCGCCTCGCGGCGCAGACGCGCCGAGCGGCTGCTGGCGGACGCGGGCGTGGGCGCGCATTGGAGCGGGCCGCCAACAGCCCAGGAAATCCGCGACTTGGACCAAAGCCGCATGCTGAAGGATCCGCTTCTGACGGAACCGCCCGCGGAAGAGGACTTTCGCGTGGCGGGCTTGCTTCTCGCCGAACGAACGCCGGAGCAGATCGGCGCGGCGCTGGTCCGACTCTACCGCTCCCGTCTTCCGTCGATCGAGGAGGTCGTGGATCCCGGGGAGGAACCCGCCCGCCGCGACACGCGCAAGCCGCGGCTCTCTGCCGCTCAGATGTGCGACGACGCTCGGAAACGCCCGCCTGCAGTCGGCCTGTCCGAACCCGGCGTGTGGTTCCGCCTCGATATCGGCCGCAAGAAGAACGCCGATCCCAAATGGCTCTTGCCGATGCTCTGCCGAAAAGGCGACGTTGCAAGGCAGGATATCGGCGTCATTCGTATTTTCGACCATGAAACGAAAGTCGAAATCTCGTCGCGGGTCGCAGCGCAATTCGCCGCGAACATGCGCCGTCCTGGCGGCGACAACATCCGTGTCGAGCGATTGAGCGGGGGCTCGTCGGGGGGCAAGTCGCGCAATGACGCCAAGCCTCAAAGCCAAAAAGAACCCAAAAGCAGGGATCAAAAAAGAAGCCGGAACAAAACGCAGTGATGGATTGGACCGATAGAGAATCGGTGACCAGCCCTTGAGCATCTTTTATTAAGCAATCCGATTTCTTATCTTCAGCATTGGCCATAGTTGGCCTGGAACCGCCCGAACCCGATAAGATGCTACAGCGTCTTCCGGTTCGGGCTCGCGCATTAACAGGAGAAACGAGTGGCTAGAGTGACAAGCAAGCGGTCGTCTTATCTCTACGGCTTCAACGAGTATCGCCGTGGCGACGCGTATGTTTATCTCGGGGTTTCATTTGAGCGCGTCCGCAACGCCGCCAAGATGTATGGCTCTCGAAATAAAATGCGGTTCGAGATTACCGAGACAAAAAAGGGCGCTAGAGTTGAGCGCATCGCATAATCCTTTTTGTCGGTGAAGGCGGCGGTTCGAAAGAGTGTCGAAACCCCTCATCGGGCATCAGCTGAGTTGCTTCGAGGCAGCGGCGAGCAGGCGCGTTATCGGCAAACAATAGCGCGCCCTATATACGAGATCGCCGCCTGGCATGACGCACAGCTTCAGGGAGGGCGAGATGCTGACATTCAAATCGCTGATCGTAAGTGGTTTGCTTATCGTCTCTTTGACGGCCAGCAGCTCCGCTGCCGAAAAATCTTCAGGTTTTTTGCAGAGCGGAGACCGCGCAACGCCGAACCATAGCCAGCGCCTGGAAGTGGCGCAGCAGTCCTGCTCGATCGAATGCAACGGTCATTTGTATACTCAGTCTTGCGGCGAGCGCCAAGGCGCATGCAGCTGCAACTGCTACTCAGATCCTATTTGCGCCTGCCGATGAAGCGAGGCGAAGGGATTATCTCTTAGCGCGCTTCCGCTCGCGTGGAATCGTGCGAGCGATAAGCGTTCGCGCAAAATCAATCTATCGGAGCGCATTCTTGTCGCAAAAGTCTGCAACTTTTGCGGAATGCGCACTAGGGACGCACGGCCCTGCGCAGGCGCGGCGAAGCCGCCGGCGGCGCGCTTTCTTCGAGCGCCCCCTCCGGCGAGGCGCTGGGCGCCGCGGGCGCGCCAGCAGAAGCGACGGCGCCCTCCCCGCTTTCGCTTGGGAAGATGCGCGCAAGCACGGCCTTGCCACGGTAGGCCACAGGCGCCGGCAAGGGCACATAGCCCAGCTCGAGGGCCATCTTCTGGCCGTCGACCAGTATGAAATCAACGAAAGCGGAGACCGTCCTCAGCTGCTCCGCCGGATAGTCCCAATGCAAAATCAGCCAGCTGTAGGAAACGATCGGATAGGCGCCGGGGCTCGAGGGATCGAGAATCGAGGCCTTCAGATTTCCCAGCCCCAGATAGGAAGATTGGTTGATCGCCGCGGCGCCGGCCTCTGGCGACGGCGCGACGAACTTGCCCTCTTTATTCTCCAGCGCGGCCACCGGAAGGCCGACACGCTTCGCATAGCCATATTCGACGTAGCCGATGGCGCCTTCCCGGCGCTTCACGAGCGCAGCGACGCCTTCATTCCCCTTGGCGGCGGCGACGAACGCCGGCCAGGACGCCTTCTTGCCGACGCCAATGCCGCTCTCGGCCCAGGAGGGGCTGATCGTGGCGATATGGCTGGTGAATGCGAAAGTGGTCCCGCTGGACTCTTCACGCGCGATCACGGCGATGTCGCGCGCCGGCAGACGAAGCTGAGGATTGGCGGCCACGATTCTGGGATCGTCCCAACGGCGGATTTTACCCTGGAAAATATCCGCGTAGACGTCTCGCGGCAGTTTCAGCTGGCCCGCCACGCCTGGCAGATTATAGGCGAGCGCCACCATGCCGGCGGTAACAGGAAACTGTGCGCCGACGCCGCCTGAGCGGTCTTCGCTGGTTGTCGGAACGGCGACGTCGCTTCCCGCGAAATCAACGACGCCGGCGGTAAAGCGCGCAATGCCCTCGCCCGAGCCCACTGGCTCGTAACGCAGCGTGACGCCGGCATGCTCTTTATGAAAGCGCTCGATCCAGGCCTTGTAGAGCGGCGCTGGGAAGGTCGCGCCGGCGCCGCGAAGCTCGACGGCCGCCGCTGTCGCCACAAAGCCAAACGCGCCAACCAGAAGTGCGCCGATTCCGAGCCCCGCGGCCTTTGCCGGAAGGACTCCAACACGAGACGTCATGACAGTGCCCTGGGAGGTTGCAGCAAACGGGCCCCGATGCTGCGCGCAACGGAGCCCGACATAATTTTTCGCTGGCATCCTCGGGTAAAGTTATGACGCCTGTGAGACAGGACCGGCGGTTATCATTCGGCGCATAGCTGTAGCCGCGCGCCGATCGGCCGCCCCTACTTGCCCATCATGACGGCCATCGCATCCTTGATATCCTCCAGGGTCACAAAGCCTTTGTGACCCTTGTCGATCTTGGTGAAGTTCGCGGAGACGCGCGGCATGCCGGCCTTGGCCTCCTCCGCCGTCAGCTTGCCGTCGCCATCCTTGTCGGCGGCGGCAAATTTGCTCTCCATCGCTGCGAGTTGCATGGCGGTCTGCGCCTGCGCGGCGCCCAGCCCGAAACAGATCATCGCTCCCGCGGCCATCAACAGGCCGGCGCATCCTTTCCTCATTTCCTCGTTCCCTCCCTAGCCCGCTCATGGCTATGAACAGGTAACTGTCGCGCAGGGCCGTCCCCACGTCAAAGGGATGAGGTCGAGCTTTGATTCGCGCCTGAGAGCGCTTTTTAGCGGATGGAATCGCCGCGCTGGCGCGGGGGTCTTGGCCAGCGCCATTGGGCGCGTGACCTGCTGCGTCTCGCAAAAAGCAAGAAAATCCAAGGCGAAAAGAATTTTCCGGGGCGAGACGGCAGGGCCCAAGATGGTTTTCGGACTTGTTGAGAAAGTCTCAGAATTGCTACGATCCGCCAATACACGTATCTGGATGCTGCTTAACACGCCGTAGCAGAGCACACCGATATTTTGGGGAGGAACGCATCGAATGGCGCGTGTTTTATCGACCATTGTGACGGCTCTCGTCGCAGGCGCGATCGGCTTCGGCCTCGGCGTCTATGCGGCGCCGAGCGAGGGCGTCGCCTCTCTCAGGGCGGCGATCGAAAAATTGACGGCGCCGAAGAGCGGAGAAGCGCCGGCTGAAGCGCCTGCGGAGCCCGCCTCAGGGGCTGAGCAAGCGCCGAAGGAGCCGGACGTTTCCGCCGCCCCGGCGGCCGACCCCGTCCCCGCCGAGACGCCCGCAGCCGCCGAGGCGCCCGCGCAGTTGGAGCCGCAGCCCGCTCCCGCCGCGGCCGAGACTCCGGCTCCCGAGCCCGTCGCCGCGCCGCTCCCGAGCGAGCCTGCCGCCGCTGCGACGCCTGCCGCGGCGGAAGCCGCCGCTCCTAAAGCCGACGCGAAACCGAAACCCAAGGCGAAGCCCAAGCCCAAGCCGAAGGCCAAGCCAAAGGCTCCCGACGCGCCGGCCGAAGAGCCTGCTCCGCAGCAATAAAAAGCTCAATATTTTCGGCCGGCGCTCAGCGCCGGCCGTTTTTGTCAAGCTTGCCAAAAGCGGCTTTACCCGCGCGCAGCTTACGCGGCCGTGCGAAGCTTTGGCGACCAGCGCGTGACGTTCTTTTCATCGAACGATCATCGCAGCTCCACAAAATCCTCATCGCACTCTCACATGACGGCGCTAGCAATCTGGCGATGCGGCGCGGCTGAGCGCGCTTTCCGGTCGTCCGAGAAACCGCGCCATTCCAACAGTCCGGGGGATGTCATGTCGAATGAGACGGTGCGGAACGCCGGCGCGGATACGGCGGAAAAGAAAGAAAGCTATACCGGCAAGATCGCTGGCGGCCTGCTCGGCGCCGTGATTGGCGGCGCGATCGGCGCCATCTTGCTCGGAAATTACGCCATCCTCCCGATCGCCGTCATGGTCGGCGTCGTCGGCGTGGGACTTGGCTCGGTCTTCGACTGAGACAGTCGAAGGGTGTTTTTAGAGCGTGAGCATTTGAGCGCGTATTGCTCGAAAAATAACTTATCGTTTTTCGGCGCGTAATCGCCTACTTGAGGCCTCGCTCCCGCGGCGGGGCCTTTTTTATCGGCATGGACCACGAGCCTTCAGGCTCGTCTCACTGCACACCTGAAACGAGTGTCTTGTCTGCCGCGTCCAGGGCGCAAGGCCCGCAAGCGCGGCGATTTCGCGACGGTCGAGCGTTCGAGCTCCGGTAGTTCGGCGATCAGAGTGCGCGCGCTATCTGCTACCCGATGTCGGCAAGCTCCTTTTCGAGCGCCGCGCCGCGGACATGGCTATACTCCTGATATGCTCGATCCCGACATCCCGGCCTCCGACGGCCCCCTCACCAATGCTCCGGAAATTAGCGTCACGGAACTCGCCAATGCGTTGAAGCGCACGGTCGAGGATCGGTTCGGGCGGGTGCGGGTGCGCGGCGAAATCTCGAACTATCGGGGCCCGCACGCCTCCGGCCACGCCTATTTCTGCCTGAAGGACCAAGGCGCGCGGCTCGACGCCGTGATCTGGAAGGGGACCTTCCTGCGCCTGCGCACGCGGCCACAGGAAGGCCTCGAAGTCGTCGCCACCGGGCGCATCACGACTTTTCCCGGCAAATCCTCCTATCAGATCGTCATCGAATCGCTGGAGCCTGCGGGCGTCGGCGCGCTGATGGCGCTGCTCGACGAGAGGCGCAAGAAGCTCGCATCCGAGGGGCTCTTCGACGAATCGCGCAAACGTCCCCTGCCCTTTCTCCCCAAGGTCGTCGGCGTGGTGACCTCGCCGACGGGGGCGGTCATTCGCGACATTTTGCACCGGCTGAACGACCGCTTTGCGCGCCATGTGCTGGTCTGGCCGGTGCGCGTGCAGGGCGAGACCTCCGCGGCGGAAGTGGCGGCGGCGATCGACGGCTTCAACGCCTTGCCGGTTGACGGCCCCGTTCCGCGCCCGGACGTCCTCATCGTCGCGCGCGGCGGCGGCTCGCTCGAGGATTTGTGGAGCTTCAACGAGGAAATCGTCGTGCGCGCCGCTGCGGCGAGCCGCATTCCACTGGTTTCCGCCATCGGCCACGAGACCGACACCACGCTGCTCGATTTCGTCGCCGATCTTCGCGCGCCGACGCCCACCGGCGCGGCCGAGAAGGCCGTGCCTGTCCGCGCCGAGCTGACCGAGCATGTCGCGGCGCGGGCGCGGCGTCTCTCGGCGGCGAAGACGCGGGCCGTCGAGCAGCGCCGCATGCAGCTTGCGACCTTCGCGCGCCTGCTGCCGACGGCGGAGCAACTGCTGCAGACGCCGAGACAGCGGCTCGATCGCGCCTCGGAGCGCCTGCGCGCGACGCTGCGAGCGCGCCAGGACGGCCGGCGCCTTCAGCTCGCGCGGCTGGCGCATGTGCTGTCCCGGCATTCGCCACAGGCGGAGCTTGCGGGCCAGAAAGAGAAACTCCGGGGCTTGGGCGCGCGGCTGAAGGCCGGCCTCGACTCCCGAGTGGCGCTGGCGCAGCATGAGAACAAGGGCGCAAGGCGGCGCATGGAAAGCGCCGCCGCAAGGCTCCCGCATGCCGTCGCGGCGCTGATCGCGCGCAAGAATGAGCGCCTTGAACGCCTTGCGCGTTTGCAGGATTCGCTCAGCCACAAAGCCGTGCTAGCGCGAGGCTTCGCGCTGGTGCGCGACGAGACCGACGCGCTTGTCCGTAGCGTCTCGCGGGCCCCCGTCGGCGCCGCGCTGACCATCGAATTCGCCGACGGCCGTATCGCCGCGCGTGCCGGGGAAGCCGACGCGCCGACGACAACGCCGTCCGTCCGGAAGAAACCCCGCAAGACGCCGGGCGGCGATCAGGGCTCGCTCTTCTAAACTGAAATGCATGCGTCCATTGTCATTCCCGACGCTCGCGAAGCGAGCGATCGGGAATCCAGAGCAAAAACACGTTGTTTTGGTTCTGGATTCCCGATCGGTCTTTCAGCCCGCCGGGAATGACAAACGCCGCTATTCGAAGCGCATCTGGAATGCGACGATCTCGCGCTGCATGGCCGACCGCGGCAAATAGCAGAAGACATTGGTGGAAACCTTGGCCTCCCGGCAATGCTCATGGACGTCGGTCCAGTCGTAGCCGAGTGTATCCATGCAAGCTCTGATCTTTTGGTGGATCAGCCGGGGATTGTCGCGCCGTTCCAGCGGATAATCGCGCTCGATCTGGAACTCACAGTCCGTAACGTCGATCTTCTGTCCCTCGAAATAGCGTCCGCTGATGTCGCTCGTGACGAACATCGCTTCCGTCGCGAGAATGAAGACGAGGCCGAAAACAAGGGCGAGCCTTTCCTGTGTCTTGGACTTCAGGAAATGGACATCGAAGAGCGAAAAAACGCCGATAACGACCAAACCGCCGCCCAGGATCAGGGTGAGCGGCGTGAAAAACGGCGCTATTCCCTCATTCATCTTGTCCTCCCGACTCGCCGCCGAGCGATAATGATAGTCAGGCCGGGGCCGCCGGCAAGAACGATGGCGGATTCTTGACAGGGACACTGAGCTTTTTTGACAAAAGTCACTGTGACTTTGTCGCCCCCAAGAGGAGGCGCAAGAGGGCCGTAAGCCCCCGCGAGCCCGAGCGCGGCCGTTCATATTTCGTTAACCATTTAACCTTTTAGTAAGGATGAGCGGAATTCGATCGAATGCCACGGGATTTCCACACCTTCGATTAAGGTTGCCGGAACCTTCGCTTAACCATGCGGGACTAGCACTATCCGCAGTTGGTTTACCGTAACAGGAGTTCCTCGATGATCCTTTCCGCTGGCGCCCGCTGCGCCAAATTCGCTGTCGCCGTGACGGCGGCCCTGGCCATGGCGGCCTGCGCGAAAAATGCGGCGGACGAGGCGGGCGCCGACCTCGCGGGGGGCGCGGGCGGCGGCCGCGGCGGGATTTCACGCGGCGGCGTCGCGACCCCGGGCAGCGCGCAGGACTTTGCGACCAATGTCGGCGATCGCATCTTCTTCGAGACGGATTCGACCGATCTGACCGCAACGGCCCAATCCACGCTCGATCGTCAGGCCGAATGGCTCAATCGTTACGGCCGCTACAGCTTTGCCGTGGAAGGCCACGCCGACGAGCGCGGCACGCGCGAATATAATTTCGCGCTGGGCGCCCGCCGCGCCGAGGTCGCCAAGAACTATCTGATCTCGCGCGGCGTCGCCGCCTCGCGCATCCGCACAGTGAGCTACGGCAAGGAGCGCCCCGTCGCGGTTTGCGACGATATCTCTTGCTGGTCGCAGAACCGCCGGGCCGTCACCCTGCTCCCGGGCGGAAATTCCTGATCGCAGGATCAAAACACGCTTGCGTCGGCGGCGCTGTTGCGGCATGAGAGGCGCGCGCCGACTGGCGCACGCAGGAGTGTAGCTCAACTGGTAGAGCACCGGTCTCCAAAACCGGGGGTTGGGGGTTCGAGCCCCTCCACTCCTGCCAACGAAAAATCGAAGACCAACGCTGAACTTTCGTGCCCCGGGTTTCGCGGGATCGCGGTCCCAGGGTATGCAATGGGTAACCTAATGCCCCCGCTTGTCCGAGTGACCGGGATCCTCTGGGCGGCCATTAGCGCCGCCGTCGATTCACCCGCCCGAGGTATTTGGGGGTAAGGCCGCAGACGCGGCGACGGTAAGGAAGGAAAGCCAAAGCCCCGCCGATACATCCACGGTCGGGGCGGTTTCTTGATGGTCAGAGCCGTCATTTCTTGCTGAGGCCGTCACCGCGCTCCTTCTCGACTGTGGCCCACACCGAGGCCGGCGTAACAGGCGCACTCTTGGATTTTGCCTTCTTCGGTTTTTTCTGTTCGCGGTTGCCGCGTTGCTGCCGATTGGCCATGTCCATCCCCCACCATCGATATCCCTCAGATGATGCTTTGGAGATATGGCACTCCCAACTGCCAAGGAAAGAAGCGCAAGGACAAAAACGCCCCGCGCCCCTCCACTCCTGCCATTAGATCAAATAATCGCGCGGCGGCCCAAGAGTAGCAGCGGGGGCCTCTACGGCAACAATCAAACCCTCCCCTCCCATCACACGTCTGCGCTTGAGCTTGGCCCCTCTCTCCCGGCGTGAGGCGGACTTTCTCTCTCTGTGCGAAACGAGCGGGCGGTCGAGCGCGTCCTTTGCGCGCGACGCTGGGTGGCAGCCCCTTCGCCTCTGCCGGCCCATGGCGGCGCCAGCGCAACCCTGAGACGCAAGAAAACGTCCCCGTCCGCCGACGCAAAAAAGCGTGAGCCTTGCAATTGTGGCGAAAGCTGTGCTGGATTGCAAAAAAATACGCTTGTTGTTTTTCATCGAGGGGTAGCGCGTGAGAAATATAGTAGTGATTGGCGTAGCGCTTGTGTCTCTGGCCGGCTGCGCAACGGTCGTTCGCGGCACGACTCAGACAGTCGCCATCAATACTCCGGGAGTGACGGGCGCGACTTGCACTTTGAACTCGAGCTCCATTGGCTCGCAGGTCGTGAAGACCCCAGGCGTCGTCTCTCTTGCAAAGGGATCGAGCGCCGTTGCGATCCGCTGCTCCAAAGAATGCTATAGCGACGGCATTGGGACTCTGGCCTCGAACACGGACAGCATGGCCGCCGGAAACGTCCTCGCTGGCGGCGTTATCGGCCTCGGCGTCGACGCGGCGACCGGGGCCATGAACCAATATGCGCCTCAGGCCGATATCGTCATGACGGAAGACGGATTATGCCGCGCTTCAGCGCCGCCGCCCGCCTCGAAGCGCCGCCGGTGATCTGAGGAACGCCGCCGCCCAGCGCGCGTTGGCTAAGTCCGTGACGGGATGAACGCCCGCATATTGCGCCCCGCTGGGGGAGCGCCAGATTTCTTGCAAGCGGCAAGACGAAAGGCGTCCCCATGGCCCAAGGCATCAACTTCACAGGCGCCTATGCGCCGATCGCATTGCCGGGCCTCGTTCCGGGTGGATGGTATCTGGGATTCGCCTGCAAGCACTGCGCGCAGCACTTCGCCATATTGAACGACCCCTCCGATGGGGCGCCGCTGGAATTATCAGGGCCGGCGTCATTCACGACCGCCTGCCCGAACTGCGACGTGCAAAGCGAATATTCGACGGGCGATCTCGTGCAGTTTCAGGCTGCTCAGGGCGGCCCGTCATCGACCGCTTGAACGGCCACGCTTGAGACGCACTGTGGCCCAAACGTGACATCCGTCAAAAACTCCGCGTGGGCCCCACGGCCAAGCTGGCTCATCCAGGATAAGCCGATAGAGTAGCCCTCGATTTTGGGCGGCGGTCGATCGGCGGAAGGTTCATGAGCCTGCGCTTTCGTCATATTCTGACGATTTGCATCACATTGCTGCTCGTCCTTGCGCGCGGCCATGTCGAGCACGCGTCTCATCTCGCCTTTTACAGCCCACAGCTATCGCATCACTGCGCCGACTCAAATCATGCGCCTGCTCCGGCCAGCGACGATGACGAGGACTGCTGCGCCCTCTGCGAAATCTCCTGCGACGATGCGCCCCTGCTCGCGCCGATCGCCCAGGCGGGCAGCGCACCGTTTCGCGAGGCCGTAAGGCTTTCGGCCCCCCTCGAACCGGCGGGGCCGCCTGCGAATTTCTCCAGCGCTGCGCATCGGCCGCGCGGGCCGCCGGCTCGGAAACTCAGCGCCTGACGCGCTGCCTGCGCGCCTCCTTTCATAGACGCGCTTCTTTTCCAGCTCGCCGCCATCGTCACCGCCGGCCGCTCCTGAGCGGCTCGGGCGACGCGGCGAATCCGACCCGCGCCTTCGAAAGGCGCCTGTGAAAGATCTTCTCATGTTCGAACATTGCGGCGCGCGATGCTTCAGCCTATGCGCCCTGACGCTCGCGCTTTCCTCAACTCCGGCCCTTGCGACGCATACGCTCCCCACCATCGACGTGGCCGGAGCCACGACGAGAGCCAGCCACGGAACGGCGCGCCCCTCCGGCAAGCCGCCACAGGGTGCGCAAGCCCGCCCCGCCCCGCCGACCGAATCGAGATTGGCGGCCGCAGCGGAGAATGTGTCCCCCCGCCCCTCCTATCGCGACGCCCCGGTCACCTCGTCGAGCACCAGAAGCTTCACGAGCGATCAGGTGACCTCCCGCTCCTATGAACAGCCCGGCCAGGCCCTTGAGATCACCCCCGGTCTCATCGTGTCGCAGCACAGCGGCGCCGGGAAGGCCAATCAATATTTCCTGCGCGGCTTCGCGCTCGACCATGGCTATGACATCGGGCTCACGATCGACGGCATGCCGATCAACCAGGCGTCGCACGTTCACAGCAACGGCTATGCGGACGCCAATTTCATCATCCCCGAGCTGTTCAGCTCGGTCGACGTGCGCAAGGGACCTTATTTCGCCGACGAAGGGCAGTTCTCCTCCGTCGGCGCTATCCACATGCAATATCTCAACTCGGCGCCGAAGGGCTTTGTCACGGCGACCGGCGGCAGCTTCGGCTATGGGCGCTTGCTCGGCGTGAAATCCTACGCGGTCGGCGGCGGCGATCTGCTGATGGCGCTCGAGCTCAATAATTATAACGGCCCCTGGGAGCGCCCCGACGAGCAGCGCAAGATCAATGGCGTGGCGCGCTGGAGCATGGGCACCGAGACGAATGGCCTCGCCGTCACCGCCATGGCCTATTCCAACCATTGGTTCGCGACAGACCAGATTCCCATGCACGACGTCGCCATGGGGTTGATGTCGCGCTGGGGCACGCAAGACCCGAGCGACGGCGGCAACGCCACGCGCTACAGCCTCTCGATGCGATGGAGCGAGACGAACAAGTCGGATTTCTCGCGCTTCGAGGGCTATTTGATCCGCACCACGACCAATCTCTATGACGACTTCACGTATAATCTCAACAATCCCCTGCCGTTGAACGACCAGGTGCATCAATTCGACCGGCGGTCGATGTATGGGATCAATGCGCTGCACGGCTGGAATTACAGCGTCGCGTCGAAACCCGTCGAGACGCGCGTGGGCTTTCAGTCGCGCTACGACGAGATCCGCAACGGCTCAGGCGATTCCTTCTTCCGCCAGCAATATGACGAAGTCAGAAACGACTATCTGAAGAACTTCTCACACGGCCTCTGGGCCGACACGACCGTCTATTGGACGCCCTGGTTCCGCACGACGGGCGGCTTTCGTCTCGATTACGTCCATGGCTCGGTGAATTCTGTGCTGAACCCCGCCCTGGCGCCAGGATGGTTCACGGGAACGCCCTTCATTCTCGGCACGGCGAATGACGGCCAGCTCGGCCGGTGGTTCACGAGCCCGAAGGCGGGCGCTGTGTTCGGCCCCTTCCAGGACATCGCCCATTCCGAGTTCTTCCTGAACTTCGGCGAAGGCTTTCGCGAGGAGGATCTTCGCGGCTCGGTTGCGCATTGGGACCCGGTCTCCGGAGCCTATGGGCCCAACAACCAGCTGCTGACGAAAACGCGCGGCGCGGAGGCCGGCGTTCGGGCCAAGCCCCTCCCCGGTCTGGATACGACGCTCTCGCTCTTCTGGCAGGATTTCGACGCCGAGAACGTCTTCAACGGCGACGCCGGCGTAACGGGCTACGGACGCCCTGGGCGTCGGCTCGGCTTCGAATGGACGGGCAATTATGCGCCAACCAGCTGGATCAACGCCTATGCGGAAGTCACCGGCACGCATGCGCGCTTCCGCGGTTCGGACGCGCCTCAGCAGGCCGCCTATTTGCAGCTCGTGACCACCGGCGCGGGCGATCCGCTCTTTCCCTTCAACATTCCCGGCAATGCCCCCGGCAATTATCTGATGCTGGCGCCCGTGTGGGTGGCGAAGAGCGGCATTGATCTCGGCGAAAAAACGGGTTGGTTCGGCGGTCTTTATTACCGCTATTTCGGCTCGCGCCCACTGACCGAGGACGGACAGATCAAATCTTCCGCCATGGCGACGGTCAACGCGCGGGTCGGCTATCGGTTCGAGAACGGCTGGAAACTGCAGGTCGACGCCTTCAACATTACCAACAACCGGTCTAGCGCGATCGATTACGGCTATGGCGCCTTCGCGCGGCAGGATTACTTTCTGCTTCCGGGCTACGCCGGCGGAAGCAATGGCATCATGGACCGCTATTTCAAGCCGCAGGACCCGCCGGCGGTGCGGCTGACCCTGTCCGGCCCGCTGACGCTTCTCGACCAGCCGGCGGGCGTAGCTGCGAAGTTCTAAAAGCTGTCCGTGTGAACAGCGCGCATTCAGGGTGTCATTCCCGACAGGCCAAAGGCCCGATCGGGAATCCAGAGCAAAACCAGCGCTCTTGTGGCTCTGGATTCCCGATCGCTCGCTTCGCGGGCGTCGGGAATGACACCGAACCGCGAGTAAGGTGGCGCTCCTAATCCCGGAATAAGGCGGCCGCTCTTTGCATGAGGGTCTGCCCGTTATGGACCGCCCCCGAGAGCCTGCCCTCTTTTCTTGCGTCCTTGACCTGCCGCGTCAGGGTCTTCCCGGCCATGGCGTCGTTTTTCAACGGCGTCGTATAACGACACCCCTCGAAGAAATAATGCGTGACCTGGCTCCAACGCGATCGAGCGGCGTCAACGCGCGGCGCGCCGCCGTGCAGCAGGTTCGAAGCCCAGATCAGCGCCTGTCCCTTGCGCGCAAGAAAGGTCTGCCGCTCGACGCCCAGAGCTTTCGGCAGCGCGTCATGCAGATGAACGAACTTCACGACCGCGGCGTCGGGCGGGTCCTCGGCGAGCGAAACGCCGATGTGCTCATTGCCGTAGCTCGGCCAGACATGCGAGCCGGGGTAATAGTAAAGCGGGCCCGCATCCGCATCCACGTCCTCGAGGGCGACCCAGACCCCGCACATGAAGCGCTCGGGGATGGCGCTGAAGTGAATATGATCGCTATGCGCGGGTTGCTGCGTGCCGATCGGAAAATTCAAAGTCTGAAAGGGAAAAGCCGTCTTTCCGTAGAGGGCGGAAAGAAGATCGAGAATGGCGCTGTTGCAGGCGATGTCGCGGACATCGCGATCGAACTCCCAGGCGTCCTGAATGCGCGCGCTCATCGGACAGGCGGCAGGGTCTGACCATCCGAAGCGCGCCGCCAGACGGCTTTTGATCGCCTCGGCTCTCTCGTCGAATTGAGCGTCGGGGAAGTCGATTACCGCGAAACCCTGGTCATGCAGTTGCTGCGCGATGGGCTGATAGGCTTCGGGCAGCGACGAAATGTCCTGGGAGAAAAAGGGGCTCTCGATCAACGGCACGCCCGGCAATAAGTCCCTTGTCAACATCGCTGATCTCTTGCCCGCTTATGAAACTGCGCCATCCTAGCAGGGCGGCGCCCTCCCGCCCAACCCTCGCCCGCCCCCGGGCGCGGGATTGCTCTAGGAAGGGACGCTCGCCTATCCTCGGGAAGCGTTATCCCAGTGCAAGAGCTACGAAATTTGGGAGGTTGCCTATGAAGAAATTCGTATTGGCCACGACCTGCGCCCTCGGCGCTTCCTTGCTGGCGCCGGTCGCTCTCGCTCAGGAAGCCGCGCCGGATTGCGCGGCGCAGGCGTCCACCAAGAAATTGGCTGGCGCGGCGCTCAACAGCTTCTTGAAGAAGTGCGAACGCGACGCAGCAACCGCTTCCTGCAATGCGTCGGCCGCGGAGAAGAAGCTCGCGGGCGCCGCCAAGACGAGCTTCACGAAGAAATGCGTGAAGGACGCGACTGGGAAGAAGCCGCAGTGAGCTGAGCGCGGTCGCCGAAGACTTCGGATGCGGAGACGAAAGCCGCCGCGAGACTACTGAATAAAACGGTGATGACGCCCCTCGTGCTTCGAGACGCCTGCTGCGCAGGCTCCTCAGCAAGAGGGGCTTCTGTATCTGCGCCAAACACTTAGGCCTCATCCTGAGGAGCGAGCGAAGCTCGCGTCTCGAAGGACGAGGCCGCCTCGGAGGTTTGTCAACAACCCGGCGGCGGCGAAAGCCCGGTTACTTCGGCCTCGCCCATTTGCAGCCGCCCACCCCTTGAGCTAACTCTCGCGCTTCCCGAGGAATCGTTCCCCTGAGCCTATGACCTATCGCGCGCCCGACATCGCCTCCTTCCGCCGCATCGTCGTCAAGGTCGGCTCGTCCCTCCTTGTTGACCCCAAGGAAGCGGCGGCGAAGCGAAGCTGGCTGACGCGGCTCGCCGACGACATCGCCACGCTGCACCGGGGCGGGGCCGACATTCTGGTCGTTTCCTCCGGCGCCGTGGCGCTCGGGCGCAGCGTGCTCGGCTTTCCGAACGGCGCCCTGCCTCTGGAAGACAGCCAGGCGGCCGCCGCCATCGGGCAGATCGCCCTCGCCCGCCTCTGGGCCGAGGCGCTGCACGAGCGTGGCCTGATCGCCGGACAGGTGCTCGTCACCTTCGGCGATACGGAAGAACGCCGCCGTTATCTCTATGCGCGCGAATGCCTCAATCGACTCATGTCGCTGCGCGCCGTGCCGGTGATCAACGAAAACGATACGGTCGCGACCGCGGAAATTCGTTACGGCGACAATGATCGGCTCGCCGCCCGGGTCGCCACCATGGCGAGCGCCGATCTTCTCGTGCTGCTCTCCGACGTCGACGGCCTCTACACCGCCCCGCCCGCCTCCGACCCGAGCGCCCGGCACATCCCGGTCGTGGCCCGCGTGACGGCGGAAATCGAGGCCATGGCCGGCGGCGCCGCCTCGCAATATTCGCGCGGCGGCATGCGCACCAAGATCGAGGCGGCGAAGATCGCCACCACCGGCGGCGCGCATATGGTCATCGCCGACGGCCGCGCCGAAGCGCCGATCGAGCGCATCGCCAAGGGCGAGCGCTGCACCTGGTTCCTCACGCCGTCGAACCCGGTGACGGCCCGCAAGAAATGGATCGCGGGCTCGCTCGAGCCCAAGGGCGCCGCGCATATCGACGAGGGCGCGGCCAGGGCGCTTCTCGCCGGCGCGAGCCTGCTGCCGGCGGGCGTCACGCGCCTCGAAGGCGGCTTTGCGCGCGGCGACTGTATCGTCATCCGCGACCATCGCGGCGGCGAGATCGGACGGGGCCTCGTGACCTATGACGCCCTCGACGCGGCGAAGATCGTCGGCCGCTCGACGAGGGATATTGAGGCGATTCTGGGCTTCAAGGGCCCCGACGAGATCATTCACCGGGACGATATGGCGCTTGCGGGCGAGTGAGATACCCCTTGTCATTCCCGACGCTCGCGAAGCGATCGATCGGAAATAAAGTGCAGAATCAACGTTCTTGCGGCTCTGGATTCCGGTCGGGCTTTCAGCCCGCCGGGAATGATGCTCCCCAACGCGCCGTAAACCTCACTCGAACAAACGTGGCAGTAAGCTCGTATTCACGGGCCCCTGGATCGCCTCTTTTTGCTCGGGCGTCGGCGTCACCGGCGTGTTCGGCGGCAGGTCGCGCAGATTCTCGTCCTTCCATCCGCCGCCCAAGGCCATGAACAGGGCGACGACATCGGACAGTCGGAACCCTTCCGCCTGCACGCTCGCGACCGTCGCGTTCAGATAGGCCTGCTGGGCGTTCAGAAGCTCGAATTGGCTGAAGCTGCCCGAGCGCACCTTCTCCTTCACGATCACGAGATTTTCGCTCGCCGCCTTCTCTGTATAGGAGGCCGCCTTCACCGCCTTGGTGTCCGCCTGCAAGGCGCGCAGCGCGTCGGCGACATTTTGGAAGGCCGTTATGACGGCCTGACGATACTGCGCCTCGGACTGCGCAAAGGCCGCCTCCGCTGATCTTTGCTTGTTGAGCAGGGCATTGGCGTCGAAGATCGTGTGGGAGATCGATCCCGTTAAAACGTAAAAGCCGCTGCCGGGCGTGAAGAGCTGCGCCATGCTGAACGCGCTGTAGCCGGGGGTGGCCGACAGCGTGACGTTCGGCAGGCGCGCCGCGAGGGCGACGCCGATCTGCGCCGCCGCCGCGTGCATATTGGCTTCCGCGCCGCGCACGTCCGGGCGCTGGCGGACAAACTCCGCCGGCAGAGATACCGGCAGGCTGTGCGGCAGCTTGAGCCCCCGGAGCCGGAATGTTTCGGGGATTTCCTCGCTCGAATAATTCCCGACGAGCGCGGTCAAAAGATTGCGCTGCTGGCTGAGGGATTTCTCGAGCGGCGGCAGGAGCTGGAGGATCTGCCCCAAGGCCGCCTCCTGAACGAGAACGTCGGACCGCGACACAGCGCCGGCAAGGAAGCGCATGGTCATGAGGTCGAGCATTTCGCGCCCGACCTTGATCGCCTTCTGGACAGCTTCGATTTGGCCGCGAAGGGACGCCTCCTGAATAGCCGCCGTCGCGATATTGGCGGTCAGCGTCAGATAGGCGGCCTCCAGCTGGTAGCGCTGCTGGTCGGCCTGGGCTTCCAGCGACTCGACGGAGCGGCGATTGGCGCCCCAAATATCGAGCGTATAGGAGATCGACAGCTGCCGAACAAAAAGCCCGAAAGGATTTGTGGGCGCGTTGTTCTGAAACTGCTGCTGGAACGACTGGCGAATAAAGGAATCCGAGGAATTGAAGTTGATCGTGGGCAGGAAGGCGCCTTTTTGCGCCTCTGCGTTGTAATAGGCCATCTTTATGGCTTCCTCGGCCGCCTGCAAAGATGGACTGCGCTCGATCGCCGCCTCGATGAGCCGATTGAGCTTCTTGTCCTTGAACGTCTCCCACCATTTCTCCGGCACGGAAGCGCCCATGACGAGGCGCTGAGCCCCTTTGGCGCCCTCTCCGATCTTGGCGATCTTCTCCGGCGTGAACCGCTCGACGTCCGGGGGCGGCGGCGAAACGAAATCCGGCCCCACCGCGCAACCGCACAGCGCCATCGCCGCCAGGGAGGCCATACCCGCTTTGAGCGACCTCCGGCCAGAATGCTGGTTTTTCATCGACAAGAAAGAAACCTTGACTGCCACCTGCGTGCGTTAATGCTTTGCTTAATCTGTTCAGCAAAAATATGACAGCCGAGCCTCCCCTTTTCCGCACGACTTTTTCCGTGGGGCTGCGAAGGAGCGCCCGGAAGGCCGCTCAGCCTGATTGCCGCCATCTTGCGAAACTTTAACACGGCGGCGCTGGCGCCCGCTCTTGGCGACTGCCCCGCCTTCCCCCATATTTCACTCGCCGCGCCTTTTGGGCCGGTTCCTACGTGGAGAGACTGATGTCACCGGAAGAACGTCAACTGCTCGTCGGGCTGTTCGAGCGCACGAAGAGCGCCGCCAACGGTCCACGCGACCAGGAGGCGGAAACTTTCATCAGCGAGCAGATCAAGCAGCAACCGGCCGCGCCTTATCTTCTGGCGCAGACGGTCATCGTGCAGGATCAGGCCTTGCAGGGCGCCAACGCCCGCATCCAGGCGCTCGAGGCGCAGGTGAAGGAATTGCAGTCGAAGCCCGCCGGCGGTTTTCTCGGCGGCCTCTTCGGCGGCGGCCAGCAGCGGCAGGCTCCTCCGCCGTCTCCGGCCGCGCCGAGCGGACCGTGGGGCGCGCCTCCTCAGGGCGGCCGCAATCCGGTCGCGGGCGGCTATGCCCCGCAGGGATGGGGCCAGCAGCAGCCGGCGGCGCCGAGCGGCAGCGGCAACAGCTTCCTGCACGGGGCGCTCGGGACAGCGGCTGGCGTGGCGGGCGGCGTGCTGCTTGCTGACGGCATCCGCAGCCTGTTCTCCCATGGCTCGGGCGCCGGCGGGATGGCCAATCTCGGCATCGGCTCGGGCTTCACGCCCACCGGCGAGACGACCGTCATCAACAACTATTACGGCGACGAGCCCGGCGCTCCTGGCGCCTATGACGCCAACTACGACCAGGGCTACGACGACTCCGGCAATGTGAGCGACGCAGGCTATAGCTCGGACCCGGGCTATGATGACGGGGGCAGCTTCGACGACGACGGCGGAGACGGCGGCTTCGACGTCTAAGCGCGTCGAGACGTCGCCTGACGCTCTGAGTCAGCGACAGCGATCAGGAACCCAGGGCCGAGGCGGACCTATATTGGCTCTGGATTCCCGATCGGGCCTTGGGCCCGGGCTCCCGTAAATACCGACCCGCCGGGCGACCGGCGGGTTTTTTCTGCACGAAAAGGCCTGTGCGCCATCGCACGAACTTTGCGCGCCGCAGCCCCTAAACCTCATTCCATCGGATGAGAGCCAAGAAGGGGTTGGACATGAACCGCATCGAAACCACCCGCGAGATCGCCTCCCGCAAATTCGCCTCGCGCCCGGTGCGCGTCGCCGTCGCCGTCAAGATCGCTTTCGCGATCCTTGGAGCCAATGTGAGCTTCGCTGCGGCCAAGGCTTATTTCCACACGCCCGCCGCCCCGGCTGTCGCCGCGAGCGTCTCGGCGGTCGAGCCCTTCATCCTCCCAGTCGAGGAAAAGGCGGAGGTCCGCCCGGAAGCCGCTTCGCAGCCCGTCGCCCTGGCAAGCGCTTCGACCTGCCGCGAGGTCGTCACCCAGACCGATGAAGGCTATGGCGTGCGCGGCTCGGTGACCCGCATCGTTTGCCGCAAGGCGCTGTAACGGCGGCTTACATGCCGCCGATACAGACGTATTTCATCTCCAGATAATCATCGATGCCATAGCGCGAGCCCTCGCGGCCCATGCCCGACTGCTTGACGCCGCCAAAGGGCGCCGCTTCCGAGGTGAGGATGCTTTCGTTCACCCCCACCATGCCGAATTCAAGCCTCTCGGCGACACGGAAAATGCGCGCGATGTCGTTGCTGTAGAAATAAGACGAGAGGCCGTAAGGCGTGGCGTTCGCCAGCCGGATCGCGTCCTCCTCGGTCTCGAAGGAGATCACCGGCGCCACTGGGCCGAACGTCTCCTCCCGGAAGATCAGCGCGTCGGGCGGAACGTCGGCGAGCACCGTCGGCTGGAAGAACAGCCCACCGAGCGCATGCCGGCCGCCGCCGGTCAGCACTTTGGCGCCATGCGCCACGGCGTCGGCGATATGACGCTCCACCTTCTCGACAGCCGCCTGCTCGATCAACGGCCCCACGTCGACGCCCTCTTGCACGCCCGCGCCGACTTCCAGGGCGCTCACCGCCTCGGCAAGCTTCCGCGAGAAGGCGCCGGCGACGCTCTTCTGCACGAGGAAGCGGTTGGCCGAAACGCAGGTCTGCCCGCAATTCCGGTATTTGGTGGCGATGGCGCCCTTCACCGCCCGGTCGAGATCCGCGTCCTCGAAGACGATGAGCGGCGCATTGCCGCCGAGCTCCATCGAGCATTTCTGCACATTGTCCGCAGCCTGGCGGAGGAGAATTTTTCCGACCTCCGTGGAGCCCGTGAAAGTGAGCTTGCGCACGATCGGATTACGCGTCAGCTCCTGCCCGACGGGGGCGGGATCGCGCGCCGTCACCACATTGACGACGCCCGCCGGCACGCCGGCGCGCTCGGCCAACTCCGCCAGTGCAAGCGAGGAAAAGGGCGTCAGCTCCGCCGGCTTCACGATCATCGTGCAGCCGGCCCCGAGCGCCGCCGAAACTTTGCGCGCCAGCATCGCGGAAGGAAAATTCCACGGCGTAATGGCCGCCGTGACGCCGATCGCCTGCTTCAGGACAAGGAGACGCCTGTCCATCCCGCCCGGCACGATGTCGCCATAGACGCGGCGGCCTTCTTCGGCGAACCAGTCGATATAGGAGGCGCCATAGGCGATCTCGCCGCGCGCCTCGAAGAGCGGCTTGCCCTGCTCCGCCGTGATGATGTGCGCGAGGCGCTCCTGCTCGGCCATGATCAGCTCGAACCAGCGGCGCATGATCTGCGCCCGCTCCTTCGCCGGACGATCGCGCCAGATCGGCAGCGCCCTGGAGGCCGCCTCGATCGCCCGCCGCGTTTCGGCGACGCCCATATCGGGGACGGTCCCGAGCGTCTCCCCTGTCGCAGGATTGGTCACCGCGAAAACGCCGCCACTGTCGGCGTCGATCCACTCGCCGCCGATAAAGGCTTTCTGTTTCAAAGAGAGTTCGTCGACCTTCATGCGCCGCAACCTTCATCCTCGCGCCCAATGGAGCCTGGCGCATCTGATACAGGAAAGAGGGGGGCCCTTTTCAAGAAAATATACATCTTCGTGAATTAGCTATTTTGCCTAGATTCT
This sequence comes from Methylocystis sp. MJC1, assembly GCF_026427715.1. Taxonomy (NCBI): domain Bacteria; kingdom Pseudomonadati; phylum Pseudomonadota; class Alphaproteobacteria; order Hyphomicrobiales; family Methylocystaceae; genus Methylocystis; species Methylocystis sp. MJC1. Next base: position 2,131,826 of record NZ_CP107558.1, read on the forward strand.
CGCGGCCAGACGCCCGCGCGGCATCCGCCTTTCACAAATTGCGCCGACTGTGCGCGATTCAACCGAGCGAAGTTTCCTTGGGCCCCACCCAGAAGACCGTGGCCATCGTCCAGACACAGGCGGAAAACGCCGGCGCGCAAGAGATCGCCCGCCAGCTCGCCAACGGCTTTGAGACGCAGGGCTGGCGCGTGCGACAGATCTTCTTTTTCCGGCGCACGGAAAGCTTTGACGAAGATCCCAACGTCTTCTTCTGCGCCAAAGAGCGGCCATCGACCCCCTTGGGCGTCCTGAAGATGATCGGCGCGCTTTACAGCGAGTTCCGGCGCGAGAAGCCGGACGCCGTCGTGACGCTTCAACACTACGGGAATCTGATCGGCGCGCCCATCGCGCGTCTCGCCGGCAATTCGGTCGTCATCGCCAATCAGCTGACCCCGGCGCCGCTTGTCCCCCGGCCGGTGGCGCTCGCCGACAAGTTCATGGGCGCAGTCGGATTCTATGATCACATCGTGGTCAATTCCGCGCAGACAGAGGCGGAATACCGAGGCTATCCGGCGTCCTACGCAAAGCGGCTGACGCGCGTCGACCATGGATTCTTCGATAAATCGGCAAAACTTGCCAAATCCGAAGCGCGCGCGCGGCTCGGTCTGCCGCAAGACGTTCCCTTGCTCGGCTGCGCAGCCCGCCTGCATCATTTGAAGCAGGTCGATCTCGCTATCCGCACGCTCGTTGAAAACCCGGACCAGCATCTCGCGCTCGCCGGCCAGGGACAGGAGCGCGAAAATCTGGAGGCGCTCGCCGCCTCCCTCGGCGTCGCCGATCGCACGCATTTCCTCGGCGAGCTGGGAACCGAACAAATGGGTGCATTTCTCGCCTCGCTCGACTGTTTCGTCTTTCCCAGCGGCGCCGAGACTTTCGGCCTCGCGCCGGTGGAAGCGGCGCAGGCCGGCGTCCCGGTCGTCGTCAATGACATAGAGATTCTGCGCGAGGTGCTCGCGGTGGACGGCGAGCCTTGCGCGATTTTCATCAACGCGAAGGACACAAAGGCTTTCGCCGAAGCGACGCGGCGTCTTCTCGCGGACGCAGAGCTTTCCGCAAGGCTCACCGCCATCGGCCGGCGCCTGACCGAGCGTTACCCACTCCACGCCATGATCGAGGATTACGTGCGCCTCGCAGCTTCCGCATGACCTACATGACCTACCGCCGCATCCTCATCGTCGTCGCCGCGTCGCGCTTCATGCGCTGGCACGAGCGCTTGCGGGATTCCCTGGCGCAGCGCTGGCCGCAAGCGGAAATCGCCTTCCATTTCGACCCGAGGGCGGATGACCGCCCCGCCTCGCAGAAGCAGTTGCTTGCGCTCGAGCGAATGCTGCTGCGCCGGAATAAGCCGACGCTGTGCGACCATCTCCAGGCCTCGCTGCACAGCGCCTCTCTGCCGCCCGGCGCGGATGTCGCCATCGATCTCGTCGGTGACGCCTCGCCGAGCTGCGCCCAACGCGTCATTCGCCCGCTTTACGACGGACAGATAACGGATCAAGGCGCCGTCGCCGCCATACTCTCGGGCGCCCCGCCGACTCTCGCCGTCGAGGACGCCGCGACGGGCGCGATCCTGGTCGAAGGCCTTCCCTCCTTCGAGGCCGCCGACGGTCTCACAGGCGCCTTGGAAGCCGTCTACTCCCGCATCGGCGTGCTGATCGAAAAGGCGCTGGCGGCACCGAGCGGCCGCGTCGAGACATCCACAAGCCGCAGCGAGCGACGCCCGCGCGCGCCCGCGGCCTTCGCCATGCGCAACCTCGCCCATCAATGCGCGCGGTGGCTTTACCATCTTTGCTGCCATTCGCCTCATTGGCGGATCGGCTGGCGCTTTGTCGACGGCCCTGGCGTCATCGAGTCCGGCGCTCTCTCTGGGAGCAAATGGCGGGCCCTGCCGGATGAGACGAACAGCTTCATCGCAGATCCCTTCCCGATCAACTGGCGCGGACACGAGGGCGTCTTTTACGAGCATCTAGATTACCGCCGCGGCATTGGAGACGTCTTCTTCCAGCCCTTCGACGCAAACGGTCCCGCTGGCGCGCCCGTCGCCGCCTTGAGCGAATCCTGGCATCTCTCCTACCCTTTCCTGATCGAGGAGGACGGCGCGCTTTATATGGTCCCCGAGGCCTCGGCCTCGGGCGCGATCACCCTTTATCGTTGCGTCGAATTTCCAGGGAAATGGGAGCCGGTCGCAAGGCTGGTGGAAAGAGTCGAGGCCGCCGATGCGACGATCTTCCGCCACGCCGGGCGTTACTGGATGACCTCCGTCGTGCGCGACGGCTACGGCGGCTATTCAGATACGCTCGCCATCCATCACGCTCCGAGCCTTTTTGGGCCGTGGGAGGCGCATGAGCTGTCGCCAATCCTGGTGGATTCGCGCGTGGCGCGTCCCGCCGGCGCAGTCGCTTCGCATAATGGCGCGCTGTTGCGGCCCGTGCAGGACTGCTCGCGCGGTTACGGCAAGGAGATGGCGATCATGCGCATCGACGCGCTCGATCCGAAAACCTTCCGTCAAACGCTTGTCGCCCATCTCGGACCCGGCAAGCTTTGGCCGGGAAACCGCCTCCACACGCTCAACCGCTTCGGCCGTTTAGAGGTCATCGACGGCGCAATCCTTACGCCGAAATACGCGCCGTTTCGCCGCGCGCTGCATCATGCGATCGACAGCCGCGCCCTGAATGCGCGCGACGAGCGCGTCGCGATCCCGCCTGCCGGAGTGAAGCCTCAGGCCGAATAGGCGCGGCCCGCGATACGCGCCCGCAGGTAAGGCAGGACGCTCATGATGCTGGTGTCCGCCCCAATGGCGCGCTTGCAGATCACTGACAGCGCCACGAAAAGCGGGGCGTTGACGAGCGCAAATGCCCATGCCGCGCCGAGACTGCCGAAGAAGAACGAAAGGATCGCCGTCAGCGTGAACCTCAGCAGCGTCGTGGCGGTGATGATGCGCGAATAGAGCTTCTCATGTCCAGTCGTGAGCAGGATGACCGACGCCGACCCGCTCGACGACATGACGAAGCAAGCGGTCGATAAGACGACGAGCGTGGGATAAACGGCCGAAAAACGTTCGCCGAAGATCATGAGAATCTCATGCCCAAACACGTAGATCAACAGCAGCAGCGGCGCGAGCATCGCGGTGGAAACCAGCACGAGCGAGCGCAAAATGTCCTGCAGCTTCTGCGTCTGTCCGGAGAAATGCAGGCTGGCGCTTTGCGCCATCGAATAGGTGTTCAAACCCGTGAGCACCATGATGAACACATTCGCTATGCGCGCCGCGACGAAATAGTCGCCCGCCGCCTCAGGCGATGCAAGATAGCCGATGATCATCACGTCGAAATAGGCGCTGCCGGCCTCGACCACCGCCGATTGCCACATGGCGAGGCCGCGTGAGAACCATTGTTTCCGATCGGCTTGGTCGGTGCACGCCGCGGAATGGGCTTTATAGGCCGCCCGCACGTAACGCAGCGCGGTAATAAAAGACAAAATCTGCCCAATGCCCGCCGCGGTGAAAAATTCCGCCGGGGTGAGCCCCTGATGCAGCACGGACCAGATGACGACCAGAAGGAGCACGGTGCGCCAGATGAGCTCCCGCGTCACCTCCGAGATGACGAAGTTAACGATCACCCGCGTCGAATGCGACGAATAATGAAGCAGCGTCTGAGTGAGCAGGAAAAACGCGCCCGCAAGCAGCGCCGTTCGCGCAAGGCCAGGAAAGAAAAACGGCGCCAGAAACAACACGCCGCCGGCGAAAACAAGCGCCGAAGCGACGAGCATGATCCAGCCGTAGCAATAGGCGCCCCAGGCCTGCGCATAATCGCCCTTGCCGGCATATTCGCCGAAGGATCGGGCGATCAGCGTATCCTGCCCGAAGCAGGCGGCGACCGCCAGGAAGCTCAGGGCATTGAACCAGATAGCAAGGCGGCCGAACTCGTCCGACGACATAGCGCGCGCGGCCAGCGTGAAAACCGCCAGGGTCAGCAAGGCGCCAGAGGCCTTGATACCCATTGCGGCGAGGGCCCCAAACGCAGACTTGTGCGCCAACAAACGCGCCGCCAGAGACCGGAGAGAAAGTGCCATAAGCGACGCACCTCGAAGGCATAGGTTCAATAAGCGGCGCGTCCGTTTCAAAGCCTCCGCCTAGGCGTTTCAGGCGACCGTCCGAGAGACCGGTAAGCCATAGCCGTGAACAGATCGTTTGCGTTTTCAAATGGCTGGAACCGCTGTACGCCGTTTACTCGATATTAGCCCCGGTTCGGAAAATATCGGATCATGGCCTGGAATCGGGGGGATGTTCGATGCGCGCGTCCAGCCCCGCAATGAATGTCTCTCATAGGCGCCGTCACGGCCCGCCCCGCGGCTCTGGCCGGCCAGCCGCCGCGCAGGCAAGCTGGGAAGAGGTGCTTCGCGGCTTTTCGATCGCCTTTCTGCTGACAGGCGCGCCAATCGCTCTGCACCTCGCCTCCCAACCCGTCGCTCTAATTTTCTGTATCGTGGCGTCGATCCTCGCGGCGCGGGCCTTCGAGCAGGACGTTCCGATCATCGTCCTGGTCGCCAATATTTTTCAGAACGTTTTTATTTCTTTGGTTTCGGTCAACTACTCGACCTTTTCCGACATCGAGCTTCTCAAGAGCTACAACTTCGTCACGACAATCGTCTGCTATGCGGTGGTCGTTTATGGCTATCTGCGCCAGCCTGGCGCGTTCTCGCCCTTTGTCACGCGTATGATGCTGGCGTCGGCAGGCGTTCTTGCGATTGTCGGCGTCTATTTCATTCTCGGACTGGCAATCAACCCGCGCAGCGCGGTCATCTATCTGCGCAACATCAGCCTGCCGCTCTTCATGTTCCAGACCTTCCTGATCGTCGGCGTCAGGCACAGCATTCCCCTGCCGCAAACATTATTCGTACTGCTCGGGCTGATCATGGCCTGTTGCTATGTCGAACTGTTCGCGAATGACGCTTGGCTCACCTTGACCAACGGGTTTCATTATCTCGATCTTTTCACCGAGAAACGCATGCTCAATGTCGACGAGATCAGAACAGCGGCCGGACAGGGCGTGGTCATCACGAGCCCGCTGGACTATGGTCGCACGAATCTTTTCAACACTACCCTGACAGCCGACCTCGGCATTCAGGTGCAACGCTTGAACGGGCCGAATTTCAACACGATCAGCCTCGCCTATCTTCTCTCGATCCTTATCGCATTCCTCGCCGTGAATGGATTTCCGCTCTCGGCCGCGATCGCCATGCCGCTGCTGCTCGCGACAAGCGCCAAAGGGCCGCTCATTCTTGCGCTCGGATGCATTGGCTTCGTCGCCGTCGCCAAGCGCGCGCGCTCCAACGCGCCAATCCTGGGGTTGGGAGCGGGGCTCGCCGCCTATGCGCTCTTCGTGTTCCTTTCCGGGTATCGGACAGGCGACTACCATGTCATCGGCTTGCTCGGCGGCCTCAATGGCTTCTTCAAGCTGCCGATCGGCCATACCCTCGGCCAGGGGGGCAATCTTTCGATCGAAGATTTCTCCAAAATTGATTGGGGGGCTTTTCAACGTGCGGGCGCGACGGATACCGCCGTCGAAAGCGCGTTCGGCGTGCTCTTGTTCCAGATGGGCGTTTGCGTGGTCTTCGTGATCGGATTTTATCTCTGGATCGCCCGCTGCAGTTGGCGGCTCTTCCTCCTCGCGCGCTCGCCTGCGCTGGCCTTCGCGGCCGGTGGAATACTGATTTGCTTGGTCAACGGACTCTATCAGGAGGAGGCCTATTTCGTCCCGCTGTCGCTGCCCGTTGTCATGGGGCTCGTCGCACTGACGCTCGGAGCGACGGATCGCGTTTTTCCCCCAAGCAGCGCCAGGATGACGCCCTGATCGATCGCCCCTGAATCGTCGAGCAGGCCGAAGGATGTGTCATAGTCCCAATGCGCCCAGCCGAACCCTTGGGCCTCGACCGCGGCCCGTGTCGCCGCGAGCCATGCCAAGCGATCGGCACGCTTCGCCTTCCATTTGACGACGCCGAATTCATTGACGATCACGGGCGCCGAATGCTGCGCGCTCCAGCGCCCAAGCTGGGCAAATTGCGCGGATATGGCGCCGGCGTCCCAGGCGTGTACGGCCATGTTGCGCAACTCGCCAGCTAGCCCCGAATCGCCTTCCTTCTCAGCCGCGCGCGAGAGAGCCAACAGAGTCGGATCGCCCGCGGCGCTGGGAAAGGGAACGCCCCATCCGCGCCCCCATGGCGCGCTCTTGTCCCAAGTCGCGCCTTGATGCGTGAACATCATCGGATCGTAGAAGTGACAAACGTAAACGATCCGATCGTCGGCGAACGGGCGCCAACTCGCGAGCGCTTCGATCCGGTGATCAGGGGCAGGCCCCACGAGAATATAGGTTTTCGACAGGATCGCCCGCACCGCCGTCGCCAGTTGCTCGACGAATGGCCGCCATAGATCGTCGGTCGTCGCGGGCTCGTTCAGCAATTCAGCGAAAATCCGTTCCTGCGGCCATTTTCCGATACGCTTCGCCAATACCGGCCAGCCTTCCAGCAAAGCCCGATGGGTGCTCTGCGGATCGCGTTGATGCGAAGCGTTGAAATCTGATCCCGGGTGCAGATCGATGCTCACCGAATAGCCGATCCCCAGCAGACGCTCGATCGCCCGATCGAGATCGTCGAGAGCGCTCGAGATCGTAGCGGGACCCGAGAAGGGCGCCAGCACATATTCCGCGACAGCGGGGAGCCTGACATGGGTCATGCCGAGCCCGTACAATTGCCGCAGAGTCTCTTCCCTGGCGATCCGGCCGGCGCGAGCGGGCGCCTGATCCGGAAGATTGAAGCCTTTGGCCATGTTTAGCGGACGAGCGCCTGCGCGCTTGCTGGTCTCGGCCGCGGTCGCTGCGGAAAGGCCCGCCGCCAGCGGAAGAAGCAGGGCGTCGCGCCTCGACAATCGCGTTTTCACTATCGTTTCCGTAACTCATGGTTAATGAGTTGCATATTCTATTAGGCCCGGCTCTCTGGGTGAATTGGTTTTGGTGACGATCGTGCGCGCGACTAAATATGGCCAATCTCCGAGTCGCGCAGGCTCTGCCGTCGATGGCGGCGTTTTGGATCTTTGGCGCGAACCGTCGCGGCGCGCCTATGCGATCATCGACCCTGGGGCCGTCTGGCTTTTCCTGCGTCGCAACTTTCTTCGCATCCTGACGGCGGCGGCGGTGGCCGCCGCAGCGATGTTTGGCGCTTCGCTCTTTATTTTCAAGAAATATACCGCGACCGCAGTCGTCATGATCGATCCGCGCAGCGCACGCGTGACAAAATCCGGCGGCGTCATATCCAACATCGGCGGCGACGCCATCGCGATCGAGAGCCTTGTGCAGGTCGCCAAGGGCGAGGGCTTTCTCTCCGAGCTCGTCGATAGGCTGGACTTGACCAAGGACCCATATTTCGGGGGGAAAGGCGACACCCTAGACGCCAAACGTCTTTCGACCGTTGAAAAACTCGCCTCGAAGCTGACGATCGCGCGCCGCGGCACCACGTATGTCATAGACGTCACCGCGACGACGAACTCGGCTGAGGAAAGCGCCCGCCTCGCGAACGCCGCTGCAAAGCAACTCGTCGCCGACCAGAACGAATTGCGCACCGGCGCAAATTCCACGACCGCGCAGGAAATCGAAGCGCGCCTCGCCGAGCTTCGGGGACGCGTGAATCGCGCGGAAGAAGCGGCGGCGCAGCTCAAAGCGCGCCTGAAAGTCACCGATGCGGGCGAGGGAAATACGCTCCTCGAACGGCGCATCGCCGAGCTGAACCAGCAACTCGTCCTCGCCGGCGCTGGCGCGGCCGAAGCGCGCGCACGCTTCGAAATCCTGAGAAAGGCGGGCGCGAACGCCGGCGAAAGCTTGCCGCAGTCCCTCCAATCTTCCTTGCTCGCCACGCTGCGCGGCGACTATGCCCGGCTCTCCGGCCAACTGGCTGACCAAGCGACCGTGCTGGGACCGCGTCACCCGGAAGTCTTGAGACTGAACGCCCAGATCGCTGACCTGCGGCGTCAGATCACCGCCGAATTCACACGAATGGTCGCCTCGGCAAAAACGGCTTTCCTCGAAGCCCAGGAGCGGGAGGCTGATCTTTCCCGCCAGATGAAAGCCGCGCAGACGGAAAGCGGCGAGCTTGGTCCGCAAATGGTGAAGCTTGGCGAGCTGGAGCGCGAGGCCAAGGCCGAACGCGACGTCTATGAAGAGCTTCTGAACCGCCAGCGCGAGCTTTCTCAGGTCAAAGGGCTGGAACCCAGCGACATCCGCATCGTCTCGCCTGCGACCCCGCCGACGAAAACGTCCCCAAGCCGCATATTGCTCGCCATCGCCAGCGCCGTCCTTGGCCTGATCGCGGGGCTCGCTTACGCGATCGCGCGCGAATGGCGCCAGACGACGCTGCGCACGACCTCGCAGGCTGAGCGGCTCGGCGGCGCGGAAGTTCTAGGATTCTTGCCGCGCCTTGCTCCGAGCGAGACCAAGGATCGCAGCGACGACACCCTTCCCAACCTCACGCCCTGGCTCGCCGAAATTTGCGCGGATATCACGCCCGAGGCCGGCGACGGCGAGAGCGTCATCCTGTTGATTTCATCGACTCGCCGCGGCGAAGGGCGCTCCACGATCGCCGCAAACATCGCCGTCTATCTCTCCCAAGGCGGCGACCGCGTTCTTCTGATCGAAGCGGACAAGGCCGAGCATGGCGGGAATTCCGGGTTCGGCCTTCTCGACATTCTGGACTCCGGCGAGGATCTGAGAAGCGCGCTCGTCGATCAGGCGTCCGCCGGATACACTTTCCTTCCCTATGGCGGCCGCACGGTGGGGCGTCGGAGCTCCGTCGGCGGGCTCATGAGCGGCATGACGCTGCGCGCGACCCTCAACCTGGCCCGTCGTTGGTTCGATGTCATCGTCATCGACGGCCCGCCGGCGCTGGAGGCGCCGCATGCGCGCTTTCTGGCGGCGCAGGCTGACAAGACGCTCTTCATCGTCGAATGGGACAAAACGAGCGCCGAGGATGCCGACGCCGCGCTGGACCGGCTGGATTTGAACGAGGTTGCTGTCGTTTATAATAAGGCGGACGCGAAACGGCTCCGCCTGTACGATCCCGAACAGTCGCAGCAATTGGCAGGTCTGGAGATCGCGGCATAGCGCCGCTTGTTTCCTTCCCTTCCTTCGAGGCGGCGGTTGCGCCGCTTCCCGAAGACGGCAAATCCTTCTACCGAAGGAACGGGATAAAGGCTGGCGGCCCTGCCAAAAACCGACATAATTCAGGGAGAATCATGAGGACCGCGCCTCGCCGCGTCCGTCCCCTGCCCGAGGTCGAATTTGGCTGATCTTCCCTTCGCCTACCCGCTCTCCCGCCGCCGTCTGATCCGGTCTGGCGCGATTGGCGCCGCCGCCCTCTTCGCCCCCGCCGGCTTCGCCAAGGGCGTGAGACAGGCGGCAGCCGCGCCGGCTCTGGCTCCGGGAGAGACCGAGGCCCATGGTCTCTCCACTTTCGGCGATCTCGCTTTGCCTGCCGACTTCAAGCAATTTGGCTACGTAAAGGGCGATGCGCCAAAGGGTGGGCAACTCACGCTCACGACCCAGGCGTCGACCTATGACTCGCTCAACGGCTTTATTCTGCGCGGCACGCCGGCGCAGGGCGTCTCGCTCATTTTCGACAGCCTGCTGACGGCGAGCTTAGATGAGCGCGACGCCTATTACGGCCTTGTCGCGCGCGCCGTGCGCATCTCGCCGGATAAGCTCACCTATCGGTTCCTGCTGCGCAAAGAGGCTCGCTTCCACGATGGCTCGCCGCTCACGGCCGAGGACTGCGCCTTCTCGCTCAATATCCTCAAGAGCAAGGGCCATCCGATCATCGCGCAAATGCTGCGCGATCTCGTCTCCGCTGAGCCCGAGGCGGCCGACGTTCTCGTCGTCAAGCTGGCGCCGGGCCGCACGCGCGATCTGCCGCTCGTCATCGCCGGACAACCGATCTTCTCAAAGGCCTATTACGCCAATCGCGCCTTCGACGAGACCACGCTCGAGCCGCCGCTCGGCTCAGGCGCCTATAAGATCGGGGCTTTCGATCAGGGCCGCTTCAACGGCTTCGATCGCGTCGCGGATTATTGGGGCAAGGACCTACCCGTGAACGTCGGTCAGAACAATTTCGACCATATCAAGTTCGAATATTTCGGCGACAGCAATGTCGCCTTTGAAGGCTTCAAGGCCGGAACCTATACGCTGCGGGTGGAGGATACGGCGCGCATCTGGGCGACGGGCTACGACTTCCCCGCCGTGCGCGAGAAGCGGGTCCTCAAGGAGACCTTCCAGAATAATCGCATCCCCGGCATTCAGGGCTGGTGCTTCAACACCCGCCGTCCGATGTTCAAAGACGCCCGCATCCGCGAGGCGCTCGGCTACGCCTTCGATTTCCAATGGGCGAGCCACAATCTGATGTATGACGCCTATAAGCGCGTCACCTCCTATTTCGAGAACTCTGATCTGGCGGCGACCGGCGAACCCGACGCCGCGGAGCTCGCCTTGCTCGAGCCGTTCCGCGCCGAGCTCTCGCCGCAGGTTTTCGGCCCCGCGCCTATGCCGCCGGTTTCGGACGGCTCCGGCCAGGACCGCAACCTCCTGCGCAAGGCCAATGAGCTGCTGCTGGCGGCCGGCTGCGTGCGCAAGGGCGAGAAACTGTTTCTTCCCGACGGCAATCCGCTCGAATTCCAGTTCCTCGACCGCTATAATCTCTTCGAGCGCCTCACCCTGCCCTTCATCAAGAACCTGAAGCTGCTCGGCGTGACCGCCACCTTCCGGGTGATCGACAGCGCGCAATACAAGCAGCGGATGGAGACGTTCGACTTCGACGTCACGGTCGACAACATGCTGATGAGCCACTCGCCGGGTGAGGAGCTGCGCAATTATTTCGGCTCCGAGGCGGCGACCTTCCACGGCTCGCGCAATCTCGCCGGCATTTCGAGCAAGGCGATCGACGCGTTGATCGACAAGGCGCTCAAGGTGGAAACGCGCGCCGAGCTCGTCACCGTCTGCCGCGCGCTCGACCGCGTGCTGCGCGCCGGGCATTATACGCTCTTCCATTATTATACGCCGGTCGACCGCATCGCCCATTGGGATGTCTTCGGCAGACCCGACCAGCCGCCGAAATATGATGTGGGCTATACCTCCACCTGGTGGTGGGACGAAGAGAAGGCCAAGAAAATCAACTTCACAGGACGGTGACCTTCCGGGTAGCTGCTTGGCAAGCGCGACTGTCATTCCCGACGATGCGAAGCATCGATCGGGAATCCAGAGCAAAGCCGACGAACCTTGTTGCTGCCCTGGATTCCCGGTCGGGCCTTTGGCCCGCCGGGAATGACATCCGAACGGGAAACATAGACAAATGGGCGCCTATATCGCGCGACGCGTGCTGCTGATGATCCCGACCATTCTCGGAATCATGCTCATTTCCTTCGCCATCGTGCAGTTCGCGCCGGGCGGGCCGGTCGAGCGGATCATCGCGCAGCTGCAAGGCTTCGACGTCGGCGCGACCGCGCGCTTTTCGGGAGGAGGCGGCGACGTCGGCCACTCGGGTGGCGCACAGGCGACGGGCGGCGCGGCCGATACCTCGTCCAAATATCGCGGCGCGCAGGGCCTCGATCCGAAATTCATCGCAGAACTGGAAAAGCAGTTCGGCTTCGACAAGCCGGCCTGGGAGCGCTTCCTGCTGATGGTGAAAAACTACGCCATGTTCGATTTCGGCCGCAGCTATTTCCGCGACGAAAGCGTCATCAAGCTGATCGGCGAGAAGCTTCCGGTCTCCATGTCGCTCGGCCTGTGGATGACGCTTCTCTCTTATTCGATCTCCATTCCGCTCGGCATCGCCAAGGCGGTGCGCGATGGAACGCGGTTCGACACCTGGACCTCCAACGTCATCATCGTCGGCTACGCGATACCGAGCTTCCTCTTCGCCATGCTGCTGATCGTGCTGTTCGCCGGCGGCTCCTTCTGGCAGATTTTCCCGCTACGCGGCCTCACGTCGGATGATTTCGGGCAGCTCTCGCTCATCGACAAGGTAAAGGATTATCTCTGGCATATCGTGCTGCCGGTGAGCGCCATGACGCTCGGCGCATTCGCCACTCAGACCTTCCTGACCAAGAACTCCTTCCTCGACGAGATCCGCAAGCAATATGTCCAGACGGCGCGCATGAAGGGCCTGACCGAGAACCGCGTTCTCTACGGCCACGTCTTCCGCAACGCCATGCTGATCGTCATCGCGGGTTTCCCCGGCGCCTTCGTGCACGCTTTCCTGACAGGCTCCGTGCTGATCGAAACGATTTTTTCGCTCGATGGGCTCGGCTATCTCTCCTTCGAAAGCATCGTGAACCGAGATTATCCGGTGGTCTTCGCCAATCTCTATATCTTCGCCTTGCTCGGCCTGGTCGTAAATCTGATCTCCGACCTCACCTACACATGGATCGATCCGAGGATCGATTTCGAGACGCGCGAGGTTTGAGCCGATGAGCGTGATCGACTCCGATATCAAGCTTGCCCCGCCCATCGCCCGCGAAGGGTTGCTACGGCTCTCGCCGCTCGACCAGCGCCGGCTCGCCAGTTTCAAAGCCAACAAAAGGGGCTATTGGTCCTTCTGGATCTTCATGACGCTCTTCGTCATGTCGCTCCTCTCCAACATCCTCGCCAACGACCGACCGATTGTCGCCTGGTACAAGGGCGAGCTTCTATTCCCGGCTTTCGTCGCCTATCCGGAGGAGAAGTTCGGTGGCTTCCTCGCCCGCACGGATTATCGCGATCCGGTGATCGCCAATGAGATCGAGGCGCATGGCTGGATGCTCTGGCCGCCGGTCCACTACTCCTACGACACGCATAATCTCGAGCTTCCGGTGCCGGCGCCCTCGCCGCCGACCTGGATGCTGACGCCGAAGCAATGCGAAGCCGCCGCCGCCAAGGGCCTGCATCCGGGCGAAGCCAACCGGGGCTGCGCGGCGCTGGAATATAACTGGCTGGGCACGGATGATCAGGGCCGCGATGTCGTGGCGCGGCTTCTTTACGGTTTCCGTATCTCGGTGCTGTTCGGGCTCATCCTCGCGACGATCTCCTCGATCGTCGGGGTCGCCGCGGGGGCCATACAAGGTTATTTCGGCGGGCGCGTGGATCTGGTGTTCCAGCGCTTCATCGAGGTCTGGTCGTCGCTGCCGCAGCTCTATCTGCTCATCATCATCTCGTCCTTCCTGACGCCGGGCTTTTTCGTGCTGCTGGGAATCTTGCTGCTCTTTTCCTGGGTATCGCTTGTTCACGTCGTGCGCGCCGAGTTCCTTCGCGCCCGCAATTTCGAGTATGTGAACGCCGCTCGGGCGCTGGGACTGTCGAATTTTCACATCATCGTGAAGCATCTCCTGCCGAACGCCACGGTGGCGACGCTGACCTTCCTGCCCTTCATCCTCAATTCGTCGATCACGACGCTGACGGCGCTGGACTTCTTAGGCTTCGGTCTGCCGCCCGGCTCGCCCTCGCTCGGCGAATTGCTGCTGCAAGGCAAATCCAACCTCCAGGCGCCGTGGCTGGGCCTCACCGGCTTCGCCATCATCGCGCTCATGCTGTCGCTGCTCGTCTTCATCGGCGAGGCCGTGCGCGACGCCTTCGATCCGAGGAAGAATTTCCAGTGATCCGTGGTAGGATGCCTCAGGAGGCCAAGGCCATGAACAAGATCGTGCGACGGCACTTCCCGGCGGAGAAACTGCCAGAAGAGCTGAAAGCCGGCCTGGACCCGTGCTCTCAGGTTACCGTCACGCTGGAAGCCGAGGATCGCCCCGAGAAGGTCATGTCCCTGGAAGAAATGTTCGCATTGCGCCGAGACGTCTATGCGTCTCAGCGCGAGATAAATGCGGACATCGACGCCGTGCGCGACGAGTGGGGCGCGCCCTGACGTGCCCGCGCCTCTGGTCTATATGGACACGAACGCATTTATCGCCGGGTTCGAATTGCCGCAGAACGAGGCCGAGCCTGTCCAGAATCTCCTCCTCACTCTGCGGGGAAGGCCGCTCTCAGTCGTAACGAGCGAACTCACGCTTGCAGAGCTTCTGGCCCCTACATCACGCGCCGGGACTCTACCCTTGGGGGTGAAGCGTCGCCTGTATCTCGACCTACTTGTCTGGAGTCGCCTCGTGGATTTGCGGCCCATAACCCGAGAAATCCTAATCGAGACGGCAGACCTGCGTCAGGCTGTGCCTCATCGCTTGCCAGACGCTATCCATGTCGTTACGGCCATCCACACGCAATGCGACTTCTTCCTATCTGGCGACAAGCGGATCAGACCGCCGCATGGCATGACTTTCGTCGAGCCTGACAGGTCAGGAGTCGACCGCATTCTCGACGCCTGGTCCAACAACTCGTGAGCGCCGATGAACGAATTTAAAGCGACGCCCATGACCACCTCCCCCCTCCTCGACGTCCGCAATCTCTCGGTCGCGTTCCTGCAAGGCGGGCGCGAAACGATCGCCGTGGATCGCGTCTCCTTTTCGCTCGAACGCGGCAAGACGCTGGCGCTCGTCGGCGAGTCTGGCTCGGGCAAATCCATCAGCGCCCTCTCCATTGTGCGGCTCCTGCCGCCCGGCGCCATTGCGACGGGCGAGGCGCTCTTTGCTGGCCAGGACATGCTGAAAGTTAGCGACGGCGAGCTTCGCGCCGTCCGCGGGGCGCGGATCACCATGGTCTTCCAAGAGCCCATGACCTCGCTCAATCCGCTGCAAACCATCGAGCAGCAGATCGCCGAGATTCTGGAGCTGCACGGCATGCGCGGAAGCGAGGCCCTGCGCAAGCGCGTCGTCGAGCTTCTGACCGAAGTCGGCATCCCCAACCCAGAGGCGCGGCTCGGCGCCTATCCGCACCAGCTCTCCGGCGGCCAACGGCAGCGCGTCATGATCGCCATGGCGCTCGCCAATAAGCCCGACCTTCTCATCGCCGACGAGCCGACGACGGCGCTCGACGTCACCGTGCAGGCGCAGATCATCGCGCTGCTCGAACGTCTGCAGCAGACCTACGGCATGGCGATCCTGTTCATCACGCATGACCTTAACCTGGTGCGGCGCTTCGCCGACACGGTTTGCGTCATGCAGAAAGGCCGGATAGTCGAAAGCGGCGACGTGGCGAAGGTC
Source organism: Methylocystis sp. MJC1 (assembly GCF_026427715.1). NCBI lineage: Bacteria > Pseudomonadati > Pseudomonadota > Alphaproteobacteria > Hyphomicrobiales > Methylocystaceae > Methylocystis > Methylocystis sp. MJC1. The sequence goes on from NZ_CP107558.1 coordinate 2,147,010, forward strand.
TTCGAGGCGCCTAGCCATCCCTATACGAAAGCGCTGCTCACCGCCGAACCCAAGGGCGATCCCATCGTTGAGGACCAGAATGCGCCGGTCGTCGTCTCGGCCGACAATCTGCGCGTCTGGTTCCCGATCAAACGCGGCTTCATGCGCCGCACTGTCGATCACGTAAAGGCGGTCGACGGCGTCAGCGTCACGGTGCGCCAAGGCGGCACGGTCGGCGTCGTGGGCGAATCCGGCTCTGGCAAGACGACCCTGGCGCTCGCCATGCTACGCCTCATCCGCTCGGAGGGGCCGATCGTTTTTCTGGGCGCGCGCATCGACGGCAAGAGCGTTGCGGAAATGCGGCCGCTTCGGCGCGACATGCAGGTGGTCTTTCAGGACCCCTATGGCTCGCTTTCTCCGCGCATGTCGGTCGCCGATATCGTCGCGGAAGGGCTCACCGTGCAGCGGCCGGAGCTGACGCTCGACGAACGCCGTGAAATCGTCGCGCGCGCTTTGAAGGAGACGGGCCTCGATCCCGAGACCATGGATCGCTATCCGCACGAGTTCTCGGGCGGCCAGCGCCAGCGCATCGCCATCGCCCGCGCCATTGTGCTGGAGCCGAAATTCGTCGTGCTCGACGAGCCGACGTCGGCGCTCGACATGACCGTGCAGGCGCAAATCATTGATCTGCTGCGCGATCTTCAACGGCGGCGCGGCCTCGCCTATCTCTTCATCAGCCACGATCTGCGCGTCGTAAAGGCGCTCGCCGGCGAGCTGATCGTGATGCGGTACGGGAAGGTCGTCGATTCCGGCCCGGCCGCGAAGCTCTTCGCTGAGCCGGAAAGCGACTATACGCGCGCGCTCTTTGCGGCGGCCTTCCGCGACAAATTGGAGCTTTCCGATAAAGAACTGCCCTAAGCGCAGCTATTGCCATGCTTGATCGCGGCTGCCGGCGCTGCGACAATCCAAGGAAGAGTTCGTAACGATTCTCCCTTGGACAATAGAGGTTCATATGAGCGCCCCCGCTGAAGAAGCTGCGGCAATTATCAAGTCGCGCTGCGACATTGGCGCGGTCGACAGCGCAATTATTTTAGGGCGTTTGTTTTTCAGCTCGGCGGATATTGGCGAGCGCATCGCCGCCTTCCCCTATGCCGAGCTGCCGGGCTTTCCCGTCGCACCCGGCGTCGAGGACGGCGAGCTGATCGTGTCCATGGTCGATGGCGCCCCGGCGGTATTGCTCAAAGGGACGTCGACCTTCCACGAGACCGGCGATCCGAGCCTCATGGCCGGACCGATGGAGACCCTCGCGCTTCTGGGCGTGCGCAGCGTGCTCTGCACGGGGCTCGTTCAATCGGTGCAGGCCGACCTCGTGCCGAGCAGCATCGTGCTCGTGACCGACCATATCAATTTCACCGGCCTGAACCCGCTGATCGGCGCGCCGGCCGACGGCAAGGCCGTCATCAATATGAACGAAGCCTATGACAAGCGCCTGCTGCGCCGCGTGAAGGCCGCCGCGGGGAGCGCAGGCGTTTCCGTGCATGAAGGCGTTTTGATGTGGTTCTCCGGCCCGAGCTTCGAGACGCCGGCCGAAGCGAAGGTCGCCCGACAGCTCGGCGCCGACCTCATCGGCTGGAGCATCGCTCCGGAAGCCATCCTTGCGCGACGTAACGGGATGCTCTTCTCTGGCGTCACGGTGGTGACGGATTTCGCAGCGGGCTTCTCCAACGGCAATCCCTCGCCCGATCTTACGCGGGGCCCCGCGGTCGCCGGCGTTGTCGCCAGCAAAAGGCTGCTGCGCAATTTCTGCAAAATCCGCTGAGGCTCGCGCCGTTTACAGCGCGCCGCGATTGGGGTTGCGGAAGGCGAGCATCGTCGCCTCGATCGTCTGCACTGTTACGCCGTCCTGATTATAGGTCGAAGCCTCAAAAGTGACGTAGCCCCTGCCCGACTGCGTGCGTGACGAACGCAGCTTCGTGATCTCGCCCTCGATACGCAAACGATCGCCCGGACGCACCGGCCGCTTCCACGAAATCCGCGCATCAGTGCCGATGACGCCGCCGGCAAAATCCAGTCCGCAGAATTCGAGCAATAGACGCAAGGTGAGAGCGCCGGTCTGCCAGCCGCTGGCGATCAGGCCGCCGAAGAGACTCTCTTTGGCCGCCTCCGGATCGACGTGGAAATATTGGGGATCATTGTCTCGGGCGAAGCGGAGGATCTGCTCCTGCGTCACCTCGACGGACTCGGAGCGCAAAGGTTGGCCGACATAAAGATCGTCGAAGAAAACTGTTCTCGTCATTGCTCGCCGCTATCTCGTCAAACGCTTCACGCTCGTAATGTCGCCGGCCCCCGCCTCGAGATTTCGCGCCCGCACGAGATCGAGGGGCTCGCTGGAGACGAGCATATGCGCGCCATTGGCGTGCAGCAGCGTCGCCGCGTCACGCATGATCCCGACATGGCCCTTCCAGAAGATCAGATCGCCGCGCATGAGCGGCGCGCCGATGTCCACCGGCTCGCCAAGTTGCGCCTCCTGCATGTCGCTGTCGCGCGGCGCCGGCTTGCCGGCGGCGGCGAGCGAAATCTGCACGAGGCCGGAGCAGTCGACGCCAATCGAAGATTTGCCGCCCCAAAGATAAGGCGCGCCAATCATGGTCTCCGCGACCGCGACGAAATCGGGCGCGGTCGCGTCGAGCGGCGCGAGATGCGGGCGCCAGATGAAGCCCAGATCGCGCGTGACGAGGAAATTGTCGCGTGAATCGACAATCTCGACTTCGGCTGAGAGCGGCAACGCAAGCAGCGGCGGCTGTTTGATGCTCGCCGCCGGATAGACGAAAGTACGCGGCACGCAGATGCGATGCGTGGGGGCGCGCAAGGCGCTCCACAGCGTATTGGCGGCAATCCAGCCGACATAGCCGTCGCGTGCGAGCTGCGCCCAGGCCCAGCCCTCCTCCTCGTCATAGACGATGACGCGCTCGCCATAGAGCGCCTGCGTGTCGATCGGGCAATCGGGGCGCGGTTCGCGGCGCAGGTCGACGACGCCCTCTTTCACCTCCATCACCGCGCCTTCGACGAAGCGCTCGGCCGTGACGCGGCCCTTCAAATGAGCCGCAGCAATGTCGGGACGCGCGGGGGTCAGCCGCCGGTCGAATGTCTCGCTCACGCCGTCGCCTTCTTTTTCGCACGCGTCTCGATGAGATCGTACAGCAGTCGCGCGGCCTGAGCCTCGCCGCCCTCGGGGCGTCCGGGTTTGGTGGAGGGATTCCAGCAGTAGACGTCGAAATGCGCCCAGCGGCCCGGATCGCTGACGAAGCGCCTCAGGAACAGCGCCGCGACGATGGAGCCCGAGAAGCCGCCGCTCGTGACGCTCACGAGATCGGAGATCTTGCCGTCGAGCCCGCCGTCGTAATTTTCCCAGAGCGGCAAGCGCCAGACGGGATCATTGGCGCTGCGCCCGCAAGCGGCAATCTCATCGGCGAGGGCGTCGTCTTCCGTAAAGAATGGCGGCAGCTCCGGCCCCAGCGCAACACGCGCCGCGCCGGTCAATGTCGCGAAGTCGAACAAGAGATCGGGCTGATCCTCGGCGGCGTAAGCGAGCGCATCGGCGAGAATGAGCCGCCCTTCCGCGTCCGTATTGCCGACCTCGACCGTGAGCCCCTTGCGGCTGCGATAAATGTCGCCGGTGCGGAAGGCGTTCGAGGAAATCGAATTCTCGACGATCGGCAGCAGCACGCGCAGCCGAACTGGAACGTCGGCGTCCATCAGCATGGCGGCCAATGCGAGCGCCATTGCGGCGCCGCCCATGTCCTTCTTCATCAGCGCCATCGCGGAAGAGGGTTTGATGTCGAGCCCGCCCGTGTCGTAGCAGACGCCCTTGCCGACGAGCGTCACCTTGAAGCCGTCTTCGGGCCCATGGGTGAATTCCACGAGGCGCGGCGCCTGGGCCGCAGCGCGACCCACAGCGTGGATCAGCGGGAAATTCTCTGCGAGCAGCGCATCGCCGACGATCACGCGCGACTGTGCGCCGTATTTGGCGGCGAGCGCGAGCGCCGATTCCGCGAGAGCCTCCGGCCCCATATCGTTTGCCGGCGTGTTCACGAGGTCGCGGCCGAGAGCGACTGCGCTCGCAATGCGCTCGACGCGCGCGCGATCTATGCCCTGCGGCGCGCAGAGACACGGCTTCTCGCCTTTTGGCGCGACATAGCGTGAGAAAGAGTAGCTTGCGAGCAGAAAGGCGAGCGCGGCGGCCTGCGGGTCGGCGACGCCGTCGCCAAGCCGGTAGAGACCGGCGGGCAAGGACGCAGCGAGCTTGCCGGCAAGGAAGGGGTCGCGCTTTTTGGCGTCCGGCGCCTCTACGCCGAAGAAGACGCGCGCCGGGGCGCCGTCGAGCGCGGGCGCGATGAGCAGGCTTCCAGGCTTCGCCTCGAATCCGTTGGCCGCGGCAATCGCCGAAACCGTCGCTGGCAAGCCCTCTTTCACTTGCCGCCACCGGCCCTTATCCACGAAGTCGATCGTGATCGCCTCGGCTGACCAATCCTGAAGCTTCATCGTCATCGGCGCGTTTAGCCTCCGTTAAGCATCCATTAGGGTTAACGCTTTATTGCTCGCGTCAGAAGCTCTTTCACAAGACAACGGAACAGATTCGCCGTGCATAAGGCGCTCCAACCTACTGCGAAATCGCTCCGCTTTTGCGTCGCCGCCATTGCCGCGCTCATCGGCCTTTCAGGCTGCAACAAGACCTCCCTCGGCGACATCACCGGCTCCATCGGCCGCCCCTCGGTCACGCTGCCGACGGACGACGGAGAGCTTCGTCGATTCGCGGAGGAATGGGGGCAGCGCTACGACCGGAGCCCGAAAGACAAGGTGACGGCGATGACCTACGCCAAGGCCTTGCATGCGCTGGACCAAAATGCGCAGGCAGTCGCCGTGATGCGCGGCCTCGCCATCAGCTACCCCGACGATATGAAGGTGCTGGGCGCCTATGGCAAGGCGCTTGCCGACGCCGGCAATGTCAAGGAGGCCGCGGACGTCCTGCAGAAGGCCCATACGCCCGAGCGGCCCGACTGGTCGATTCTGTCGACGCAGGGGTCGCTCGCCGATCAGCTCGGCGACCACGAGGGCGCGCGCGGCTATTACGAAGCGGCGCTGAAGATTCGCCCCAATGAGCCGACGGTTCTTTCCAACCTTGGTCTTTCATACGCTCTGGCGAAAAACCTGCCGCGCGCCGAAGAGACGCTGCGCCTCGCCGCAAATCAGCCGGGAGCGGATATGCGGGTGCGTCAAAACCTTGCCTTGGTGCTGGCGCTGCAAGGGAAATTCTCAGAAGCCGAGGAACTGTCGCGCCGCGATCTCCCGCCGATCGACGCTGCGCAGAACGTCGCCTCCATCCGCCAGATGATCTCGCAATCGGACACCTGGCGCGACATCCAGACAGGCACCGCCGGCCGGACCGGGGGAACGAAGCGAGCTGCGGCGCGCTAAAAAACACATCCTCGAAAATCAAAAGGCCCGGCCTTTCGGCCGGGCCTTCTGTTTTAATCTACTCGGTTATACGAGATCCGCTTGATTGGTCCGGTGTCATTCCCGACGCTCGCTTGAGCGAGCGATCGGGAATCCAGAGCAGAAACAGCGCTTTTGTGGCTCTGGATTCCCGTTCGGGCTTTCAGCCCGCGGGGAATGACATTCCCCAACGCGAGCCATTCAAACGGAAATCGTATTCGATCAGTATTTTGCGACGACCGGAGCGGGAGCGCCCCAATTGAAGTGATAGTTCAGGCCCGCGCGGACGATGTTGCCGTTGAAGCGCGTCCTCGACTGGCTAACGCTCCAGAAATTCAGACCGGGGTTGGCGTTGGTCAGCGGGCTCAGAGCATAGGATACGTTGCCGAGGTCATAGTAGAGATACTCGACCTTGGCAGACCAGTTGGGCCAGAACATCCACTCGACGCCGCCGCCAGCCGTCCAGCCGACGCGCGTATCAGAGAAAGCGCCGGCGCTCGAAATGGAAGGCGCGGCGCCAGCCGGCGGGGTGAATGTCTGGAGGATGCCAGTGCTGGCGGTCACGCCGCCATAAGCAAGACCGCCCGTGCCATAGACCAACAAGGTCGGCGTGGCCAACCAGCCAAGACGGCCGCGCACGGTGCCAATATAGTCGAGCGAACGATTGACAGTCGCAATCTGAGCGGCGTTGCCCCCGATCACGGGATTGAACACCGCGCTCGCGACGGTAGCCGTATTGCGGCTTCCGGCAATGCCCTGAATGTCGGCTTCGATGCCCGCGACGAAGCTGTTGTAGAACTGCCAGTTGTAGCCAACCTGGCCGCCGCCGATAAAGCCGCTCGAATTTACCTGAGCCGGGAAGCTGCCAAGAAACGCGCTCGACGAACCATAACCGCCGGCGACTGCATCGAACATCCGTCCTGAGCCGGTATAAACTATGGTGTTATTCGCCCAGGTTCCGCCAGCGTTCAAGCCGACGTAGAAGCCCGTCCAGAGCGGGGCCGGCGGGGGCGGCGGGGGAAGGACCGGCGGGGCCTTGCGCGACGGAAGGTCGGCCGAGAGCGCGGAGCCGGCGGTCAGCGCCAGAGCGGCGACCGAAAGAGCGATTTTTTTCATTCCAGCCTCATATTTGAAAAACTAAGGTCGGAAACGCGCCAAAGGGCATGTCTCCGAGGAAGCGCCAGGCTGTGCTGGAGAAACAATTCCTCCGCGCCAGAGGCTTCGCTATTAATCAGCAGGCGCCCTGGCCCAATGTCAACAAACTGCATGCGCAGATTCGCCCCCGCTCGCCAGTTAATCTCGGACCGTTGCATGGGGACACCATGCCGCCTATTAGTGAGGCAGGAAATCGCGGGCGCCGGAAATCAAACAGCTCGACCCTTCGGATCAGGCGCGGCGACGCGGAGCCCGCGAGAATTCCACGGGCCGCCGCCGTTTCCACAAATTCGAGAAGATTGGGACGCCGATGGCCGCCACTCTGCTTGCCAAGACGGGGCGCTTTGGCATATGTCCCATTCACGCGCGACGCAGCGCAAGCGGAGACGTGGCCGAGAGGCTGAAGGCGACGGTTTGCTAAATCGTTATAGGGGAAACCCTATCGTGGGTTCGAATCCCACCGTCTCCGCCAGTTGAACCGCCGAATCGTCCTCGACGGTGCGATATTGCCGCCGATCACGCACTCTCACTATGTAGGCGCCGAGAATCGCCGATTGTACGCTGCAGCCCGAAATATCTTGACGATCAGCGTCGGCATTCCCGTCGTTGGGATTGGGCCGTAAAGTCCTAAAAGCAGTCGATCATGGCGCCAGGGCAGCGACCGGAAACCTCCAGATGTGCAGCGTTCAACCATCTAGCCAAGCGGCCAGACCAGCAAGCGTTTGCAGGCCATACTCCACCGCGCCGAAACCGACCACCACCTGACGCCGTTCGCGGCTTGGGTGAAGCTGGCGCAAGGTCAATACGGTCTTGCCGTCGGTCTGCTCATCGAAGGTAACCGTCATGTAGAAGCGCTCAGGGTCGTTGAGGTCCGGGGTACCATAGTCCACCACGATCAGTTCGTTGGGCACGATCTTCAAGAAGCGCATGAGGTTGGGAAAGCGCTGCTCTTGGCCCTCGAATACGCCCACCATGTCGAAGCGCCATTCCCCTCCCTCGCGGATATCGGCCTCGTGGTTCTCGATGCTGAGGCCATCCGGGCCATACCATTGCGCCAGCGCTTCCGGATCCATCCAAGCGGCGAAAACCTTATGTCGCGGGTGCTTCAGCACCTTGACGAGCACGATCTCACGGTCGAGCGACCAGGTCTCAAACAGTTTTTCCATCGTCGTTCTCTTCCGTCCTGTCCAAATAGGCTTCCAACCGGTCGAGCCGCGCGGTCCAGTGTCGACGTTCCGCTTCCATCCAATTGGCCGCCTCCTCGAAGCGCGCTCGTTCCAGTCGGCACCAGCGACTGCGTCCGCGCTTCTCGCTGGCGATCAATCCGCAATCTTCCAGCACCTTGAGATGCTGAGCGAAGGAGGGCAGCGCCATATCGAAGGGCTCCGCGAGGACGGTGACCGGCAACTCTCCCTCGGCCAGACGCGACACCACCGCCCGGCGCGTCGGGTCACTGAGAGCATGGAAGGCAAGGTCGAGTGGGGTCGAATGATAAGGCATGCGCCACGGTAAGGCGGATCGTTCACATGCGTCAACGACAATAAGGCATTTGCCTTTGTATTCCGTCTATAATAGCAAGGTATATACCTTACTATTGGGAGAGGCCAATGGCAGTACGTGTCGACCTAATTATCTCGCTCGACGGTTTCGCAACGACGACGGACCAGACACCCGAAAACCCGTTCGGCCCCGATTGGTCGCGCCTTGTTGCAGCATATGTGGCCACAAGGACGTTTCGAGAGCGCGTGCTCAAAGACACCAGCGGCCAAGGCGCCACCGGCCTCGACGATGAGTATGCGAAGGATTATTTCACCAACATTGGCGCCGAGATCATGGGGGCCGGCATGTTCGGCCTGCACAACTTTCCCGATGATCCGGACTGGAAGGGCTGGTGGGGCGACGAGCCGCCATTTCACTGCCCGGTCTTCGTCCTGACGCACACGCCGCGGCCTTCCATCGAGATGGCTGGAGGCACCACGTTCCACTTCCTCGCGGCCGACCCGGTTGATGCGCTGCAGCGCGCCGAGAAAGCCGCAAACGGCAAGGATGTTCGGATAGGCGGCGGACCAACCATGGTCCGCGCCTATCTCAAGGCTGGACTTGTGGACCGCATTCATGTCGCCATTGCTCCAATTCTGCTGGGGCGGGGCATACGCCTCTGGGACGAGTTGCGCGGATTGGAGGCCGGCTACACCACCAAGACCGAAACGGCCGAGAGCGGGACCGTCCACCTCACGTTCCAGCGCTAGCCATCGGCCATCGACTTACGGCGGTCATCGGCTATCCAAACTTGGCCCTTGGCTGCCTTTTTTCCGCCCTCGGACGAGGTCCAATTCTTCCTGGTTCCATAACCGTACGCAGACCGACCGTTTCCCACCAATATTCACCGGTCACCCCTGGTTCAAATTAAGAGGGCTATGGCGTAAACGTAGTTCTCCGTTTCGTCGTTCTCGGTCCGCCAGCTGAACCGCCGAATCGCCCTTCCCCGACATTCAGTGAGATAGCTACGCGGACAGCTCGCGGGCATGATCCTGCGCATAGGTCTCGAGCGAACGTGGCGGGGCGCCGGTCAGCGTCTCGACGTCGGGGGTGACGGGCGCAGCCCATCCCTCGCGTACGGGGTAGGCCCCTCGCCCCGCCTTCTCCGTCAGAGCGCCACCGCCCCGATCTGCTGCAAGACACCCAGGCGATCGACCTGAAGCCACGCACGCGTGAGCTTGCCGTCGCTTGCCTGGTAGATGGCGATCCCCTGCTGAACCGCGACCTTGCCTGTTGCCGCGACGCCGGCCAGCGGCCCGAGGTGCGCCGCTTCGAAGCGCCAGCGCAGACACACTTTATCGCCTGCCGCGAACAGGTCCTCGAGTTCGAATCGCAGATGAGGAAAGGCCGTCACCATCCGTTCGACGGTTTGCCGGAAACCCTGCGGTCCCCGCTCGCCGTTTGCGCCAGCGAAATCGTCAGACAGATAATCCGTCAGCCGATCCAGTCGACGCGGGTTGAGACAATCCTCATAGAGGCCTTTGACAAGTTCGGACGGGGTCATGATACACCTCGATTTGACAGCATGCTGTCACTTTCATTTTGACAGCATATTGTCAACCTGTGGCTGGCAATTCGGAAAATCATGATGCGTACGCCTCAAGGCGAAGAAATGAGCCGCCTCGTCTGGGAAATCTTGCAAACCGCCAGCCACCTGACAGACTCAGGCAACAGGCTAAGCGCGCCCTTCGGATTGACCGCCGCGCGTTGGCAGGTCATGGGCGCGATCTCTCACCAAGCCTTAACCATTGCGGAAGTCGCTCGTCGGCTGTCTCAGACGCGGCAGGGCGTCCAGCGTTTGGCCGACGAACTGGTCCGTGACGGGCTTGCAGCTTACAGCCCGAATCCGCGGCACGTCCGCGCCAAGCTGCTCGCCCCCACGTCCCGGGGCGCTACGTCGTACCGAGCGTTAATGGAGGAGCAAGCCACGTGGATGAATGCTCTGTCTGCCAATATGCAGCTCGAGGACATCGCCGCGGCGCGGGGGGTGCTGGCAACGCTCAATTCGGCCCTGGAGAACAGCCGATCATAGGTTGCGACAGCCCCGAAGCGTAGCCATAGTTCTCATCTGGGTCTCGCTCCCGAGACCCAAGCGCGGAGGTCTGACCATGAACGAATTCGGCAACGGCTTTCTCGTCAACGCGCTCATCGGTTTCGGACTCGCGCTGCTGATCTCTTTCGCCTTTGTCTGGTATCGCTGATCAGAACACGACCAGATAGGCGCTGAAAATCGCTACTCCCAGCACGAGCGCTGAAAGCGCCCATAAGGTCGAATGCGTCGCGCTCGGCCGGTGGGTCTCGTCATCTTCGAGCAGGCGCGCGGTTTGCAGCAGCCGGATGGTGGCGACGAGAATGATTGTCACGCCGGAGGCGATCAATGCGGCGCCGCCGTAGCGCCCGGTCTGGCTCGGCAGCCGGTGAAGGGCCAGAAGACCGGCGTTATTTCCCGCCCCCGCCGCCAAAGCGAGCAGGAAAAGATTGAAGCGCTCGATGACAAAGCCCAGGGCGATGACCGCGATCCCCGTGCGGACCCAGGCGAGAAACGTGCGCTCATTGGCGGCGATGTTGGCGTAATCCCGTATCATTGGGATGCTCTCTCCTGTCTCTGCGGCGCAGGGAATCGTCCGCGATTGCCGCCACGCCAGCAAATGCCTATAACATCCCGGGCCGACGCGAAGCCGCGCCCGAGGCCACATCCACATTTATCGCGAGACAAGATGCCCTGGAGCGATCAAGGCGGCCCGCGCAATCAGAACAATAGTCCTTGGGGACAACAGGGCGGGCCTTGGGGCCAGGGCTCGGGCGGCGGCGCGCAGCCGCCGGATCTCGAGGATCTGCTGCGCCGCAGCCAGGAAGGGCTCAAGCAGTTTATGCCAGCCGGCTTCGGCGGCGGCGGCATGTTGATCCTCGTTCTCCTGACCCTGCTCGCCTGGCTGCTGTCCGGCTTCTACACGGTGGGGCCCAATGAGATCGGCCTCAATCTCGTGTTCGGCAAATATCGCGGCAAGACGCAAGCGGGCCTCAATTACAACCTCCCTGGCCCTGTCGGCTCGGTGATCAAGCTCGCGGTGACGGACCGCAACATCACTGACGTCGGCTTCCGCGAGGAGGCGGCGCCCGAGGGGCGCCGGCGCGGCGGACAGCCAACGCGTCTCGGACCCGAGGCGCCGGAAGAAAGCCTGATGCTGACCGGCGATGAAAATATCGCCGACATCAAGTTCCGCGTCATTTGGCAGATCGACCCCTCGAAGCCCGAGGATTACGCCTTCAATCTCGCCAATCCGCACACGACGGTGAAGGCGGTCGCCGAGAGCGCCATGCGCGAGATCGTCGGCCAATCCCAGATTCAGAAAATCCTCACCGCCGACCGCAAGTTGATCGAACCCGCCTGCCAGGCGCTGATGCAGAAGCTGCTCGACGACTATCATAGCGGCGTCATGGTGCTTCAGGTGCTCCTGCTTTCGGTCGACCCGCCGCAGCAGGTCATCGCCGCCTTCCGCGACGTGACCGCCGCGCAGCAGGATTTGCAGCGGCTCGGCAATGAGGCGGAGGCCTATGCGAATCGCGTGGTGCCAGAGGCACGCGGCGCCGCCGCCCGCATCCTGCAGGAGGCCGAGGCCTATCGCGAGCAGACGGTCGCCGAGGCGCGCGGCCAGGCCGGGCGTTTCGAGAAGATTTACGAGCAATACAAGAACGCGCCGGCGCTCACCCGCCAGCGCCTTTACATCGAGACCATGGAGCGTGTGCTCGGCGGCGCCGAAAAGGTAATTCTCGACGATCCCGCCAAGGGCGGCGCCTCGGTCGCGCCCTTCATGCCCCTGCCCTCCTTCGCGCCCTTTCAAGGAGGACAAAAGTGAAAAACGGCCTCCTCTTCGCCCTCGCAATCTTGGCCCTGATCGCAGTCGCCATCGCGGGCGGCGCGCTTTTCACCGTCGAGCAAACCGAGCAGGCGCTGGTGCTGCGCTTCGGCGAGCCCGTTGCGGGGCGCGGGCTCATCACCGAGCCCGGGCTGCATTTCAAGATTCCGCTGATTGAAAATGTAGTGACCTTCGACAACCGCATCCTCGATGTCGAAAGTCCCAATCTCGAAGTGCTCGCGGCCGACAATCAGCGGCTCGAAGTCGACAGCTTCATCCGCTACCGCATCGTCGACGCGCTGAAATTCTATCAGTCGGTCAACAGCGTGCAGGGCGCCAACAACCAGCTCGGCTCGGTGCTGAACTCCGCCGTGCGCCGCGTGCTTTCGGAAGCCAATCAGCGGCAGATCGTGCGCGACGAACGCTCGGCGCTGATGGCGAAAATCAAGCAGCAAGCCGACTTGGAGGCGCGCCGGTTCGGCGTCGAGGTCGTCGACGCCCGCATTCGCCGCGTCGACCTGCCCCAGCAGATTTCAGAAAAAGTTTACGGCCGCATGCAGACCGAGCGTCAGCGCGAGGCCGCCGAATATCGCGCTCAAGGCGCCGAGCAGGCGCAGAAAATTACTGCAAAGGCGGATCGCGACGTCATCGTCCTGAAGGCCGAAGCGCAGCAGAAGGCCGATCAGACGAAAGGCGAAGGCGACGCAGAGCGCAACCGTATTTTCGCCGAAGCTTTCGGGAAAGATCCGGACTTCTTCGCCTTCTATCGCTCGATGCAGGCGTATGAAGCCGCGTTCAAGCCGGGCGAGACGCGCTTTCTCGTCAGTCCGCGTTCCGCGTTTTTCCGTTTTTTCTCCGCCCCCGAGGGAAGCGCGAGCGCCCCGTCGGAGCCGGCGCAAAAGCGATAAACCAAGGGCGCCGGCGGCGGCGCGCCAACAAGAACAATGTCCCTCGAGGAGCAAAACGCATGATCCCCGCATTTCGTCGCGCCGCTCTGGCGCTCGCGACGGCCTCTTCCCTATGGCTTGCCGGTCCGGCTCACGCCAAGGGACCTGACTCCCTCGCCGATCTCTCGGCCCAGGTTTCCGACGCGGTCGTGAACATCTCGGCGACGCAAACGCTCGAAACCAAGCAGCGCGGCAAGGGCGGCGACGCGCCTGGGCTGCCGCCGGGCATGGGGCCGGGCGCGCCTTTCGACGATCTCTTCGAGGAATTCTTCAAGCGCCGCGGCCAGGGCATGCCTGATCTGCCGCGCCAGCGCAAATCATCCTCGCTCGGCTCCGGCTTCGTCATCGACGCCGCCGGCATCGTGATCACCAATAATCACGTCATCGCCGACGCCAGCGAAGTGACCGTCATTTTCAACGACGGCCAGAAGCTCAAGGCTGAAATTCTCGGCAAGGACCAGAAGGTCGACGTGGCGGTCCTGAAGGTGAAGCCGGAGAAGCCGCTGAAGGCGGTGAAATTCGGCGACAGCGACAAGGCGCGCGTCGGCGACTGGGTGCTGGCGGTCGGCAATCCCTTCGGCCTCGGCGGCTCGGTGACGGCGGGCATCGTCTCTGCCCGCAATCGCAACATCGATAGCGGCCCCTACGACAACTACATTCAGACCGACGCCTCCATCAACAAGGGCAATTCCGGCGGCCCGCTGTTCAACATGGACGGTGAGGTGATCGGCATCAACACGGCGATTCTCTCGCCCTCCGGCGGCTCGGTCGGCATCGGTTTCGCGACCCCTGCGAACACCGTGCAGCCAGTGATCGAGCAGCTCCAGCAATATGGCGAGACGCGCCGCGGTTGGCTCGGCGTGCGCATCCAGAATGTCGACGACGCCATTGCCGAAACGCTCAACCTCGGCGCGCTGCGCGGCGCGCTGGTCGCCGGCGTGGACGACAAGGGCCCCTCGAAGCCCGCCGGAATCAAGGCCGGCGACGTGATCGTGAAATTCGACGGCAAGCCGATCAAGGAATCGCGCGACCTGCCCAAGCTCGTCGCCGCGACGCCGGTCGGTAAGGACGTGGACCTTGTGATTGTCCGCTCCGGCAAGGAGGAGACCAAGAAGGTCAAGCTCGGTCGCTTGGAGGACGGCGAGAAAGTCGCCTCGCGCGACGGCGGCGACAAGGAAAAGCCGGAGACGAATAGCCCGGCCTCCCAGAGCGCGCTGGGGCTGGAGTTTTCGCGCCTCACTGACGACTTGCGCGCGCGCTTCCAGATCAAGGAGACGGTGAAGAACGGCGTGCTGATCACTTCCGTCGACCCGACCTCGAACGCGGCGGAGAAGCGGCTGCAGCCCGGCGAAATCCTGCTCGAAGTCAATCAGGAGCCGGTTAGCGAGCCCTCGGACGCGGTGAAGAAGATCAAGGCGCTGAAGGACGCGGGCAAGAAGACGGCGCTGCTGATCGTGGCCAACGGCCAGGGCGACGCGCATTTCGTGGCGCTGCCGGTGGAGTAAGGCTCGGCAGCCCACATCCGACCCTCGCTGACTCGAGGGCCACCTTCTCCCGCAAGCGGGAGAAGGAGGGGACCCCGAGGCTTCGGGAACTTTGGAGCTCATCTCGAATGAGCCAACGCGACTCCTTCTCCCGCCTGCGGGAGAAGGTGGCCCCGCGAAGCGGGGTCGGATGAGGGCGGACACTCACTCTCTAAATTGGTTTTTCCGGTAGCCCTGCGCATAAAGCAGCGCCGTCAGATCCGCGCAGTCGATCCGAGCCGCCGCGATTTCAGCGACCTTCGGCTTGGCGTGATAAGCGACGCCGAGCCCCGCCTCCTGCAACATATCGAGATCATTGGCGCCGTCGCCGATCGCGAGCGTCGCCGCAGGGGCCAGTCCGAGCCGCTCGCGCAAGCCGACAAGCGCGGCGCGCTTGCCTTCCCTGCCCTGCACCGGCTCCATGACAACGCCTGTCAAGGCGCGCCCGACAATCTCCAGCCGGTTGGCGAAAGTCTCGTCGAAGCCGATGCGTGCGGCGACCGGCGTCGTGAATTGCGTAAAGCCGCCGGTGACGAGCGCCGTATGCGAGCCGTGCGCGCGCATGGTCTGCACGAGGGCGCGAGCGCCCGGCGTGAGCGTTATGCGGGCGACGATCGTCTCGATCTCATCGAGCGTCACGCCGGCCAGCAGCGCGACGCGCTCCTTCAACGCCGCCTGAAAATTGAGCTCGCCCGCCATGGCGCGCTCGGTGATGGCGGAGATGCGGTCACGAATGCCGATGAGCCCGGCAAGCTCGTCGATGCATTCCTGCTCGATCATGGTCGAGTCCATGTCGGCGACGAGGAGGCGCTTGCGACGGCCTTCGACCGGCTGTACGACAACGTCGATCGCCTCCCCGGCGAGCGCGGCATGCAAGCGGGCGCGCACAGCATCTTGGTCTCGCACGTCGAAGAAAACGTCGGCGGCGATGTCGGGCGCGAGCCAATCCAGCGGCGGATGGCCTAGTCCGACTTCGCGCAAGGCGCGCCAGACGGCCGCCTCGGTTAGCGCGGCCTCACTCCCGGCGATCAAGGTTGCGACAAGCTTTTCCGGGCTCGCCTCGCCTTCCCCGTGCCGGCTACGGGAGTCACTCATCTCGGAGCCGTCATGGCCGGGCTTGTCCCGGCCACCCACGCCAATGGGCGCGGCCTAGCCAAGGACAGGACCACCCTACGCCAGCGACCGATTAGGGCGACGTTCGAAGTGTACGGCCTTTTCGAGATTGGAGCCCGCCGCCCCCCATAAGCTGGTATTGCGCGGCGTGGATGGCCGGGACGAGCCCGGCCATGACGTAGGTGTGGGTCGATCGCCTTTGACATCCAGCCCATTTCCGCCGCAATAGCCGCCATGTCCCCGCGCGCCATTCTCATCGCAGGTCCCACCGCCTCGGGCAAGTCGGCGCTGGCGCTCGCCATCGCCAAGCGCGTCGGCGGCGCGGTGGTCAACGCCGACTCCATGCAGGTCTACCGTGACCTGCGAATCATCACCGCGCGGCCGACGTTAGAGGAAGAGGCACAAGCGCCGCATCTTCTCTTCGGCCATGTCGACGCGGCGGTGAATTACTCCGTCGGTCGCTATCTCACCGATTTCGCGCAGACGCTGGCCGATGTCGATGCGCGCGGCGTGACGCCGGTCGTCGCTGGCGGCACCGGCATGTATTTCAAGGCCGCGCTTTATGGCCTTTCAGATATTCCCGCCGTGCCGGAGGAGGTGCGCGCGCAGGTGCGCGCCGCGGCGGAAGGCGCAAGCCCGCAGGAGCTTCACGCCGAGCTTTTGTCGAAAGACCCGGAGACCGCCGCGCGCCTGCGCCCCACGGACCCGCAGCGCATTCTGCGCGCCCTGGAGGTTTTCGCCGCGACGGGCAAGCCGCTTGCTTCCTTCCACGGCCCGCGCTCAGCGCCGCTGCTCGATGCGGCGCAATGCCCGGCCTTCTTCCTCGCGCCCGAGCGCGAGACGCTCTACGCGCGCATCGACGCGCGCTTCGACAAAATGATGGCGACGGGCGCGCTCGACGAAGTGGCCCGCCTACGCGAGCGCAAGCTCGATCCCGCGCTCCCCGCCATGCGCGCGCATGGGGTCCCTCATCTCATCGCTTATCTCGACGGGCGCATGCCGCTCGAAGAGGCGATCATGCGCGGCAAGCTGGATACGCGCCATTACGCGAAGCGACAGTTCACTTTCGCGCGGCATCAATTGGCTCACTTCGCGTGGCTATCCACAGACGATCCATGGGCAGCGGTCGAGGCGGCCTGCATCTGGTGAAGGTAATGCTGCCCCGTGAACATCTGGAACAGCGACAGGCCGATCTCCATCGCGATCAGCACGATGATGATCCATTCGAGCCGCACCGAACGGTCGGCGTCGATGAGATCGGTGAGCGCCCGGGCAGTCTCGCCGATCACGTCGATCTTGGCGTTGAGCGTGCGTCCCCGCGCCTCCAGCTCATACTCGTCTTCAAGACGCGCATAGAGGCGTTCGAGATCGGGCCGATCCCATAGCACGTCGGGCTTGTCCTCGACGGCGACGCGCCCAGAGACGCGATGACGCACGAGCAGGGTCTGGCCGATGAGCTCCAGCATGGACTTGCGCCGCCATGGCGGGCGGCCCTTGCTCGCAAGCTCCGCCGCAAAAGGCTCGATCGTGTCGAAGACGGCGTTGACGCGGCGCTCGTCGCGCGCCAGCGCCACGCTTTTCGCCAAGGCGTCGGCGATAACGAGAAGCCGCGCCTCGGAAAGGTCCTTCACTGCAAGGCGGCCGTTCGGCAGCGGCTTGTCCTCGCCGTCATGAGTGATTTCGATGACGAGCGTCTCGTCGTCGCCCCGCGAGGCTCCTGCGACCCGCGCGCCGATCTTGGTGACGATTTCGTCCTCTTCGAGCGGCGACAGGCCGAAAAGCACGGCGACTCCGAAGCGGTAGAGCACCGCGAAGCCCGCCTGCCCGGCATGGAAGGCGAGCGGCGCAGTCGACACGAGATCCGCCCGCTCCAGCCCCACCGTGTCGATGCGTTCGCCCAGCAGCAAGGCGCGCGCCGTCATGGTTTGCGCTACGGCGTGGGTCGTTCTGAGTTCAACGTCGGTCATAATCGTCCCGCTTGAATCCTATTGTAGCCATAACGCCGCGGCGCCAAAATCACCATGGCCATGCCTTGCATGACGCCGGCAAAAACGCTAGCTAGCGCGACGATCGACGCGAGACGCACACAAATCGTCGAAAGACGCTCAAGAGACCCTTCACATGACTTATGTCGTCACGGAAAACTGCATCAAGTGCAAGTATATGGATTGCGTGGAAGTTTGCCCTGTCGACTGCTTCTACGAGGGCGAGAACATGCTCGTCATCCATCCGGACGAATGTATCGACTGCGGCGTCTGCGAGCCGGAATGCCCGGCGGAGGCGATCAAGCCCGACACTGAGGAAGGGCTCGAGAAGTGGCTGCAGCTGAACGCCGAAATGGCGCAGAACTGGCCGAACATCACCATTAAGCGCGACCCGCCGGCGGACGCCAAGGAATGGGATGGCAAGCCGGGCAAATTCGAGGCCAACTTCTCCGCTGAGCCTGGACAGGGCGACTAAGCTCCCCCGAAAGCCGTCCGTCGCGCGCCGATTCGCACCGGCCGCCAAATCCACGTCGGGCGGCGCCCAATCTTTCCACATCCTTAACTCGGCCAATTAGCAGAGCGATTTTCGTAACTTATAGACGACTTTCGCACCCTCCCGGCAAAAACCGGGCAAGGGTTGTTTTTGATTTTGGCGCCGCGGCGTGATATAGAGAATGGCAATAAACGCCGCCTGTCCGGGACGGGCCGACGACGGTTTGCCTCACAGCATAAGAAAGCGCGCGCCTTAGAGCGTCCAAATCCCCTATCTTGCCCGCGCCTCTAGCTTAAGGTGTCAGATCAAAAACTTGCCCGCCGAAGGCGTTTTGTTCTTTCGCGGCAAGAGGACAGCAGGATCATCCCGTCTCCACAGCGGGATGCAAAAGGAGTACCCCGCGTATGCCGTCCGCCAAGAGGAACGATAAAACAAAGAAAGGGGCCAGCGCTACGGCTACGTCCGCGCGTTCTCACGGATTGACATCGAAAAGCGGTAAGGCCGCACGCCCCAGCAGCGCGCCCACAAGCGCCGCCGAGAATTCCGATGGCGTAAAAACGAGCAAATCCGCGGCGAAGAGCGCCAAAACCGAGGCAAAGACGAGCGTTGAAGCGCCTGTGACGACCGCAGCGAAGGCGACGATAAAGACAAACGGAAAAAGCGGCGCGCACGTCACCGCCCGTAACGCGGCGTCCAGCGTGCGCGGGGCCGTCGCCAAGAGCCCCGATGAGCGCGCGAGCGCAGGCGCAAAGACGATCAGGACCGCGGCGAAGACCGCAGCAACCGCCGCCGTGAAGGCAGACGAAAAAATCACGCCCGCCAAGGTGGATAAGACGCCGGCTCCCGGCTCCAAAGCGCCCCTCGCCGAGAAAGCGAAGCCTGCCGCGGCGCCGGCCTCAACTTCGGCGAAATCTGCCCCGGCGAAGACTGCGCCCGCCGCCACCTTGGCCCGCAAAACGGGGTCGGCGACAACCGCGCCTGCGGCAGCGAGAATTGCTGAAACCGTTAAGCCCGCCGCGGCGCCCGCGCCTGCAACAGCGGCCTCTATTGCGCCTGCGCGCAACCACAAGCCCCCCTTCCCCGCCAAGCCGGCCGCTACTGCGGCCGCCGAAGCGGCTGGCAAGACTTCATCAACCACGACAGCCGGCGAAGACAAAAAATTGGCAAAAAGAAACGAGCCCCCCGTTGAAACGGCGACGCCCGTCGCTGCCGAGAAGACCTCACCCGATTCAAAGGCCGTGATGAAACCCGCGCCCGCGAAATCCAAGCCGGCCGCGCAAAAGCACGGTTTCAAGCTCAATGAGTTCATCGTCTATCCGGCCCATGGCGTCGGTCAGATCGTCGGCGTCGAAACCCAGGAAGTCGCGGGCTTCAGCCTCGAGCTCTTTGTCGTCAGCTTCATCAAGGACAAGATGATTCTGAAGGTTCCGACGAGCAAGATCGCCAATGTCGGCATGCGTAAGCTTGCCGAGACCGGCGTGGTCGACAAGGCGCTTACGACGCTTTCCGGGCGCGCGCGGATCAAGCGGACCATGTGGTCGCGCCGCGCCCAGGAATATGAGGCCAAGATCAACTCCGGCGACCTTGTCACGATCGCCGAGGTGGTGCGCGACCTCTACCGTTCCGACACGCAGCCGGAGCAATCCTATTCCGAGCGTCAGCTTTATGAGGCGGCGCTCGATCGCATGGCGCGGGAAGTCGCGGCCGTGCGCAAGCTGATCGACTCGGAGGCGCTTAAGCTCATCGAGTCCTTCCTGCAGAAGGGTCCGCGCCGTGGGCAGAAGGCCGACGCCGAAGCGGCCGACGACGGCGACGAGGAAGATGTCGATCGCGCCGCCTGAGGGCCTTGCGATCTCAGAACGGGTGACGCCGAGAGCGGGATTTCTCGCTCTCGGTAAAGATTAGCGCTGACTCGCCGCAGATCCCGAGCGCCTAGCTTCTCGGCAGGAAACCAAGCGCACGCAGCAGCAGGGGCATGGTCAGCCCCTGTGCGACGATGGAAAAAGCCACAACCCCGAAAGTCGCAACGACGATCGCCTCCCGCATCGGGAGGCTCTGCGGCAGGGATAATGCGAGCGCCAGACCCAGAGCGCCGCGCAAGCCGCCCCACCAAAGCACATGCTGCTCGCGCAAGCCGATGCGCCAGCGCGTCGGCCAAAAAAGCGCGGCCAGCGGATACACCGTGATGGCTCGAGCGACGAGAACGACACCGATCACGGCGCATACGAACATCGGGCCATAATCAGAGAAGGGCGTCGAAGCGAGATCGACGCCGATCATCAGGAACACGATGGAATTCGCCAAAAAAGCTGCGAACTCCCAGAATCCGTGAACGAACTCGCGGCCCTTGTCGCTCAGATAGCTGCGATTCTCCTCGCTCAGCAGGCCGAGATTGCCCATGATCAGGCCTGCCGTCACGGTCGCGAGCACGCCCGAGACATGGAAATGCTCGGCGACGAGAAAGGATCCGAAAGCGGCGATCGTGGTCAGCGCCGCTTCGATGAGGTGCTCGGCCGTTCCCATGGCGAGCAATATCGCCGCGCCGCCCGTGAGCGCGCCAACGGCGACGCCGCCGAGCACGATGTGCGCGAGGGTGAGGACTATATCGCTTGCGCCCTGCCCGGCTCCCTGCGCGCCTCCGGCGGATTGCGCCCACGCCAGCGCCATCACGAAGAGAACGGCAGCCGCGCCATCGTTCAACAGGCTCTCGCTCTCGACAAGCAGCCGCAGCCGTCCCTTGACCCCGTTATCCTTGAACATGGCGATGATGGCGACGGGATCCGTCGCCGCGATGAGCGCGCCGAAGACGAGCGCAGAAGGCGTCGGCCAATGCAGCAGCGCGGCGCAGGCGTAGGCCACCACTGCCGCCGAGACTAGCGTGCCGAGTCCCGCAAGAGTCAGGAGAGGAGCCGCATCTCGCCAAAGCTCCCGCCAGGACAGCGTCAGCGCGGCTTCGAAGAGCAGCGGCGGCAGAATGAGGTCGAAAATGAGCTCATGCGTCAAATGCAGCCCGAAACCCGGCTTGGAGAGCGCCAGCACTGCGCCGACGATGACAAGCCCGATCGTATAGGGAAGCCTCACCCGCCGAGCCGCCAGAGCGACAATCATCGCAACTGCGAGTAAGGCGACGGCTTTGGCCAGTTGCTCATCCATGTACGTTCTTTCGGAAATGGGAATTTCGGCGGCGCGCGCCCCTGAATTTACGGCCATACCAGCATTCTGACGGGATGCCGAATAGTTGCGGCAGAGAATACCTTGCGTACCGCGGTCCCATCGTCTATGCGGCATGGCTTCCCACGCTCGAGCCAATGGAAGCGTTAAAGTGGCGAAGCCGAAGACGCCTGTCGCAATCATTATGGGATCCCAGTCCGACTGGGCGACGATGCGCCACGCTGTCGAGACGCTAGAGATGCTCGGCGTCGCTTGCGACACGCGAATCGTCTCGGCCCATCGCACGCCCGAGCGGCTCGTCGCTTTTGCCAAAGGGGCGGAGACGTCGGGTTTCGAGGTGATCATCGCCGGCGCGGGGGGCGCGGCGCATCTTCCAGGCATGACGGCCTCGATGACCAACCTCCCGGTTCTCGGCGTGCCAATCGAGTCCCAGGCGCTCAAAGGCATGGACTCCCTGCTCTCCATTGTTCAAATGCCGGGGGGCGTGCCGGTCGGAACGCTCGCCATCGGCAAGGCGGGCGCAATCAATGCCGCGATCCTCGCCGCCTCGATTCTCGCGCTGAAGGATAAGGCGCTCGCTGCGCGGCTTGCCGCCTTCCGCGCAAAACAGACGGCGAGCGTCGCCGAGACGCCGAAAGAGGAGGCGTGACGATGCTGAAACCCGGCGCAACCATCGGCATTCTCGGCGGCGGCCAGCTCGCGCGCATGCTGGCGACGGCCGGCGCGCGCCTCGGTCTGAAGTCGCATATTTATTCGCCCGTCGCCGACGATCCTGCCTTCGACGTCTGCGCCGCGCGCACTTGCGCGGATTTTCTGGATGAAGCTGCGTTGGCGGCCTTCGCCGAATCTGTCGATGTCGTTACCTATGAATTTGAGAATGTTCCGGCGCGGACTGCCGAAGTGCTCGAAGCGCATCGGCCAGTGCGTCCGAACCCCAAGGTTCTCGCGCTCACGCAGGACCGGCTGATCGAAAAGCAATTCGTGCGCGGGCTCGGCGTCGCCACAGCCGACTTCGCCGAGGTTTCAAATCTAGATGCGCTGACGCGCGCCGTGGAGCAGCTTGGGCGTCCCTCGATCCTGAAGACACGCCGTTTCGGCTATGACGGCAAGGGCCAGACCCGGATTGGCGAGGGCGTCGATCTCGGCGACGCTTTCAAAGCGGTGGGTGGCGCGCCCTCAATTCTGGAAGGCTTCGTGCCCTTCGCCAAGGAGGTTTCCGTTGTCGCTGCGCGGGGCCTCGACGGCTCCTTCCGCGCCTATGACATCTGCGAAAACATCCATGAGCATCATATCCTAGCGACGACGACGGCTCCCGCCGCGATCAGCGACGCAACCGCGCGGGCGGCGGTCGACATGGCTCAGCGTATTGCGGAGGCGGCGGATTACGTCGGCGTGATCGCTGTGGAAATGTTCGTTGTTTCCGACGCGGAAGGCGAGCGGCTCCTCGTCAATGAAATCGCGCCGCGCGTGCATAATTCCGGTCATTGGACGCTCGACGGCGCCATAACCTCGCAGTTCGAGCAGCACATGCGCGCCATTGCGGGCATGCCGCTCGGCTCGACGCGCCGCCATGGGCGCCAAGTTGTCATGCGCAATCTCATTGGCGCCGACGCCGACAAATGGGCGGAAATACTGGCGCAAGACGGCGCCTGTCTGCATCTCTACGGCAAGAAGGAAAGCCGTCCTGGCCGGAAGATGGGTCATGTCACACGGGTTTTGACTTGAGACGGAAGCCAAGTCGCGTTTAAGAAAGAAAAAATTGAGGCTTTGGCAGCTTGTCTCTTCTTTGACGCACAGCAAAGGCGGACATCTAAGGCGTTAGAAACGCTATTTTTGCAAACTGGAAACACAATTTTGGAAAGAATTTGACCGTTAAGCTCGACGCAACGAGAATGCGGTATTAGTAATATAGTCGATTCGCGCGGAGGATTCGCTCTTGCAGACGCCAGATTCAGAAGACGCCAATTCAATCGAATTGGCCGCCAGCATTGTTGCGGCTTTCGTTTCTCATAACTCGCTTCCCGTCGCGGAACTTCCGGCGCTGATCGCATCTGTAGATGCGGCGCTGCGACGCCTCGCGACCGGCGCGACTGCAGCCCCCGCGGTCGAGGAGAAGCCTGAACCGGCCGTTTCAGTCCGCAAGTCGATCACGCCGGACTATCTCGTCTGCCTCGACGACGGAAAGAAGTTCAAATCGCTGCGGCGGCACTTGGCCACGCTCGGGATGACGCCGGATCAATATCGGGCGAAATGGGGCTTGGCCCCCGATTATCCGATGGTCGCCCCAAACTATGCGGCGCAGCGCTCCAATCTTGCCAAGCAGATGGGTCTCGGCCAGGCGCGCAAGAAGGCGGCCCCGGCTCGTTCGACGCGCAAAGCGAAGACGAGCGCCTAATCTCAGCTACGAGACGCACAGGCGGCGGCCATTTCGCGCCGCGCGCCTGAGCGCTTGCACAGAGTGTTATGGCATCGAACGCCAGAAGAGAAACCTGATCTTCCCATCCGGCGCCAGCCCAAGACGCCATTCAGTATTTTCATTCTCGAATTTCACGTCGTAAACGTCGCCCCCGAGAGGGCCGACGCCGCGAAAGGCGAGCGTCTGGACGGCACCCTTGGCGGCCAGCTCTTCAAACACAACAGAAAAGCCCAGTTGGAGCCGCGCCGCGAGGCTGTCGATGAACTGGGTGAAATCGATATTTCCGTGTTGCAGGCTCGCGATGACGCGGCGGAGAATCTCGTCGCTGCCAGCGTTTGGAATCTTGTTCTTGATGCGGTTGGCAAGAATCGCCGCCTCCCTCTTGGCCTCGGCGTCGTCGATACGGTGGGCGACGCTTTCGAAGCCGCCGGAATGAAACGTCAGGCTTTCAACCGTCCCCTGAGGCGAAAGCCCGAAAGTAACCTGCGATGGCCAGCGCGGAAAAAAGAACTGATGCTCGCCCTCGGGAAGCGCATAATTCGCGACAGGCCATCCCGGATTTTTGAAATAGAGTTTGTCATCCTTGAGCAAAACGTCCCAGACGACGCCCACCTCCGATTTATAATGACCGACATATTTGTCGAGAGCTGATGGATCGATCTCGATTGGCTTGCGCGGGCGGGCTTGTTCGTAGCGACGCTGCGCAATCGCGTCGAATGCGGGTTCTGTCATATGCGCCTCCTTGGCGAGCGTAACGAGTTCAGCCACGGACAGGGCTTCGCCGCCGCGAAGCCGCGCGCGGGCGGCGGCGACGAGGGAGCAGCCGCGTTCCGCGCGGCTTCTCAGCACCGAAAGCGCGGCCTCCTGCATGGCGAGGGCGCGGTCGAGATCATTGGCCCGACCTTCCAGCAAGGCGGCGATGCGCGACAGACTCAAACCGAGCTGCTTGAGGGCCAGAATTTCATGCAGGCGGGCGATCTCGGCCGCGCCATAGAGCCGCCAGCCTTTCTCTGTGCGCTTCGGCGCAATGAGCCGATGGCGCTCATAGACGCGGAGGGCGCGCACTGTCAGGCCGATGCGGGCGGCGCATTCGGCCGCGGTCAGCAATTCGTCTTTCGGCGCGGAATCGATCACTGAAAATGCCTCCTGGTCCGTCTCTAGGGTATGACCCTAGGGGCGGTTCAAGGGGAAGGTTAAGTCGATCAACGCGCCAGAAGGCGTGCGGTCCGAAGGCGCCTATGGACCGCGCGGCTTCAGCCGCGCAAAGAAAAACGCGGCCCAGGAGGGCCGCGTTTTGTAAAACCAATGGTGTGTAAGCTTACGCGAATTCCATGATCACGGCGTCGACCGCGAGGCTGTCGCCGGGCTTGGCGAGGATCTTCTTGATGGTGGCGTCGCGCTCGGCGCGCAGGACGTTTTCCATCTTCATGGCCTCGACCATGCAGAGCGCCTCGCCCGCCTTTACTTCCTGCCCTTCCTTGACGTCGATGGTCTTCACCAGACCCGGCATCGGACACAGCAGATGCTTGGAGGCGCCGGTGTCCTTCTTCTTGGGCATTAAGGCGGCGAGCTCGGCCTCGCGCTGCGTATAGACGCGCGCCTGCACGCTCACGCCCTGATGGGCCAGCTCATAACCGTTGAGGATCGGCCGCGTCTGCACATAGACCGCATGGCCGTCGACGTCGCCCTTGAAGACCGCGTCGCCCGGCCGCCACTGCGAGGACACGCGATGGGCGCGGTTGTCGGCGCCGAAGAACTGCACGACGAGCGCCTCGCCCTGCTCCTCGAGCGCGACGTCATAGCGCGTATCGCCGAGCATGCAGACGCGCTCGCGCGAAAACTCAACCGGGCGGCCGCTCATGAGCTGGCCGCTGATCATGCGTTTGCGGGCGTTGCCGATGTGGTCAATCAGCGTCGCGACGGCGGCGAGCGTCAAAGCGAGATCGCCGGTCGGCTCCGGCGCCGAAAAGCCCTCGGGGAACTCCTCGGCGATGAACCCCGTCGAAAGCGTGCCTGACCGCCAACGCTCCATCTGCATCAGCGTCGAGAGGAAGGGAATGTTGTGGCGAATTCCGTCGATGAGGAAACGATCGAGCGCATCGGCCTGAGCTTGAATGGCGGTCAAGCGGTCGGAGGCGTGCGTGACGAGCTTCGCGATCATCGGATCATAATGGATCGAAATCTCGCGGCCCTCGGTAACGCCCGTGTCGTTGCGGACGGTAATGCCGTCTTCCTTTTTCTCCTCCGGCGGGCGGTATTTCACCAGGCGGCCGATCGAGGGCAGGAAGTTGCGGGTCGGATCTTCGGCATAGATGCGGCTCTCGACCGCCCAGCCGTTGATCTTCACATTCTCCTGCGTGATCTGCAGCGGCTCGCCCGCGGCGACGCGGATCATCTGCTCGACGAGGTCGATGCCGGTGATGAGCTCGGTGACGGGATGCTCCACCTGCAGACGGGTGTTCATCTCGAGGAAGTAGAAGCTCTTGTCCTGCCCCGCGACGAATTCCACCGTGCCGGCCGAATCGTAGTTAACAGCCTTGGCGAGCGCGACGGCCTGGGCGCCCATTTCGGCGCGGGTGGCGGCGTCGAGCAGCGGCGACGGCGCCTCCTCGATCACCTTTTGGTTGCGGCGCTGGATCGAACATTCACGCTCGTTGAGATGAATGACATTGCCGTGCTTGTCGCCGAGCACCTGAATTTCGATGTGGCGCGGGTTCTGGATGAACTTCTCGACGAAGACGCGATCGTCGCCAAAGGACGACGCCGCCTCCGAACGGGCGCGGGTGAAGCCCTCGATTACCTCGGCGTCGTTGAAGGCGATGCGCATGCCCTTGCCGCCGCCGCCGGCGGAGGCCTTCAGCATCACCGGATAGCCGATGTCCTTGGCGATCTTCACCGCCTCTTCCGGCGATTCGATCACGCCGAGATAGCCCGGCACGACGCTGACCTTGGCGGCCGAGGCGAATTTCTTCGATTCGATCTTGTCGCCCATCGCCTCGATGGCGCGCTGGTTCGGACCGATGAAGACGATGCCGGCGTCCTTCAGCGCAGTGGCGAAGGCCGCGCGCTCGGAGAGGAAGCCATAGCCGGGATGTACGGCCTCGGCACCGGTCTGCTTACAGGCCGCGATGATCTTGTCGATGAGCAGATAGGACTGCGCGGCGGGCGGCGGACCGAGGTGAATCGCCTCATCCGCCATTTCCACATGCAGGGCGTCGGCGTCGGCGTCCGAATAGACGGCGACCGTGGCGATGCCCATTTTCCTCGCCGTCTTGATGATGCGGCAGGCGATTTCGCCACGGTTGGCGATCAAAATCTTGCGAAACATGCGCGCCCTTATTTCTCTCACCTCACGGTCCGCTCTTTTTCCCGAAGGAACGGCGGACGCAATGTTTTTTGTCGCCACACCGCTGTGCGGCGGTCTTCTTCTCCCTCTCCCGCACAGGCGTCTATCGAGACCCTATGCGGGAAAGAGAAGAAACTCAGCTCTTGGCTTCCGTCTCTTCGTCGGAGCGCTTCTCCTGCACGCTGTCGACAATGCCGAACGCCTTCGCCTCTTCCGCCGACATGAAGTGATCGCGGTCGAGCGTGCGCTCGATCGTTTCGTAATCTTTGCCAGAGTGGCGGACATAGATGTCGTTCAGGCGCTTCTTGACCTTGAGGATATCTTCCGCATGGCGCTGAATGTCAGACGCCTGGCCCTGGAAGCCGCCTGAGGGCTGATGGAGCATGACGCGCGCGTTGGGGAGCGCATAGCGCATGCCCGCCTCGCCGGCGCAGAGCAGCAGCGAGCCCATCGACGCCGCCTGGCCGACGCAGAGCGTCGAGACTTTCGGCTTGATGAACTGCATCGTGTCATAGATGGCGAGGCCCGCCGTCACCACGCCGCCCGGCGAGTTGATGTAGAGGGAGATTTCCTTCTTCGGATTTTCCGATTCGAGGAAAAGCAGCTGGGCGATGATGACCGAGGCCATGTGGTCCTCGACCGGCCCGGTGAGGAAGATGATCCGCTCGCGCAACAGGCGCGAATAGATGTCGAAGCCGCGCTCGCCGCGCGACGTATTTTCGATCACCTGCGGAATAAGATATTGGCTATAGACCTCGATCGGATCACGCATCGCATCGCCTTCCCTACGCGGCTCCTCGCAGGAGACCGCGCGCATTAGACCAGCCGCGAAGCATTTACCCGAACCTGCCGCACGGCCGTCTCATATGGTTTCGCCGGCGCAGGGGCCCTTCGCCGGGAATTCTTGTCCCGTCATATGCCGGAGCGCGCCGGGACGCAAACGAAGCTTCCGCTTCTCGGGTGAAGAGCGATCAGGCAAGCGCGGCGCCAAAGGGATCAACAAAAGACTTGGGGCTTGCGGACGAACGACCATCCAGCTTCGTTAGCCCATACCTCCCCTTTACGGGGAGGTCGGCGGCCGCAGGCCGCCGGGTGGGGTTACACCGCGAGAGCGGTGGGGCCTTACCCACCCGACCCCGCCTCACGGCGGGGGCGCCCTCCCCGTAAAGGGGAAAGATTCGCTCACGCCCAGGGTTTACATTACGCCTCGTCTTCTTCCTTGAAGAGCTCTTCCTTGGTCACGGTCTTGTCCGTGATCTTGATCAGCTTCGAAATATGGTCGACGACGCGCTCTTCGTAGATCGGCGCGCGCAGCTGCGCGAGCGCCTGCTCATTGTTGCGATAGAAGTCCCAGACCTGCTTTTCCTGGCCCGGGAACATGCGGACGCGCTCGACGAGGGCCTCGGTCAGATCCTTGTCCTCGACCTTCACCCCGGCGTTCTGGCCGATTTCGGCGAGAACCAGCCCGAGGCGCACGCGGCGCTCGGCGATCTTGCGGAACTCCGCGCGGGTCTCTTCCTCGGTCTTGCCTTCTTCGGCGACCGGCTGATTCGCGCGGCGGCTCTCGGCCTCGTGCTGACCCCAGATGTTGTTGAACTCCTGCTCGACCAGCGTCTCCGGCAGATCGAAGGAATAGCGGCTGTCGAGGGCGTCGAGCAGCGCGCGCTTCAGCTTGTCGCGCGAGACCTTGTGGAAGTCGGCTTCGAGATTGCTCTTCACCGCTTCCTTCATGGCGTCGAAATTCTCGAAGCCATATTTCTTGGCGAGCTCCTCGCCGATCTCGAGCGATTTCGGCGCAGCGATGGCCTTCACGGTCACGTCGAATTCGGCGTCCTTGCCGGCGAGATGCTGAGCCGAATAATCCTCCGGGAACTTGACCTTCACCTGGCGCTGTTCGCCCACTGCCGCGCCTTCGAGCTGTTCCTCGAAGCCGGGAATGAAGGTGTTGGAGCCCAGCACCAGGTCGATGTCGCCGCCCGTGCCGCCCTCGAAGGGCACGCCGTCGAGCTTGCCGGTGAAGTCGATCGTGAGCTTGTCGTCCTTCTCGGCCTTGGCGCCTTCCGCGCGCGGCTCGAACTCCTGGGCGCGGTCCGCGAGGTTTTTCAGGGCCGTGTCGATGTCCGCGTCGGCGACCTCGGCGACCGGGCGCTCGATAGAAATGTCGTCGAACGAACCGATCTCGAATTTCGGCAGCGTCTCGAAGGTCACGGTGAAGGCGAGGTCGCCCTCAGCCTCGAGCGCGCGCTCGAGCTCTTCCTGCCCGCCGGGGAAATCGAGCTTCGGCTCGACGGCGATTCGCAGCTCATGCTCCTCGACGATCTTGCGATTGGCCTCGTTGACGGCCTCCTGCAGGACGTCGCCCATGATGCCCTTGCCATAGAGCTTCTTGAGATGGGCGATCGGGGCCTTGCCGGGGCGGAATCCCTTGATCTGGGCCTTGGCCTGCATCTCGGCGAGCTGCGCGCCGAGCTTGGCGGCGAGGTCGGCCGCCGGCAGCACAACCTTGAATTCCTGCTTCAAACCCTGGGAGGAGGTTTGCGTAACTTGCATGTCGATCGCCTTCTACAACTTTAGAGCCGCCCGTGTGCGCGACGGCGGCTTGGCATAATTTCCGCGAAATTGCGGCATTTGGTGCGGGCGGAGGGAGTCGAACCCCCACGACTTTCGTCACCGGAACCTAAATCCGGCGCGTCTACCAGTTCCGCCACGCCCGCGTGAGCGGCCCCATCCGGACCCGCCGCGAAACCTGAAGCCCGCGTGCGCGGGCGCCGCTCTATAGCATGGCCGGCGCGGGATGCTTCAAAAAAATACGCATGAAAATACACATGCCGGAAGCGACGTTTTGGCCTGCGACCGCTAGAATGCATCGCCTTTCTCGATCCTCTTTTGGGAGCAAGCTCATGATCCGCGCGGCCGCCGTAACGCTGCTCTCCCTCATGTCGGCGGGATTCGCGGCTGCGACGCCCATGGAATGCGCCAAGACGTCGAGGGTCCCGGTCAAATTCATCTGCGAGGATGCGACTCTGGAAGGGCTGGACAAGGAGGAGACGCGGCTTGCCGATTTGGCCGCGAGTGGAATGGGTATGACGGCGGCGCAGAAGAAGGACCTGTCCCAGAGCCAGGCGAGCTTCCGCAAGACGCTCGCCGCCTGCAGAGACGCCAAGCCCTGCCTGCAGCGCACGCTCATCGAGCGCATTTACCGCCTGCGGCAAGCCTATGCCGATGTGCGCTCGAAGGACGCCGAGGGAACAAGCCTTGGCCCCTTCATCGCCTCCTGCCCCGGGCTGGACGGGCTCCTCGAGGTGACCTTCGTGAATGTCGCGCCCGCCCTCGCCTTCCTCTCCTGGCGCGACAGATCCGCCGTGCTGCAACAGGGCCTGGCGGCGTCGGGCGCGCGTTACACGGGCGCATTTGGAGAGGGGGAAGCGCAGTTTTGGAACAAGGGCGAGCAAGCGACGCTGGAATTGCCGGGGAGACCGCCGCTGAACTGCAAGATGCAGGAAGTCGGAGCGCCGTCGACCGCCCCTCGCTGACGCAAGAGCTACCTTCTAACTCGCAATACGCTTGCAAGGATCGCAGCCCATGCTCTCGCTCAACCGCCGCGCCTTTCTGACAAGCGTCGCCGCCAGCGTCGTCTCCCTCCCCGCGCGAGGGGCGCCGCAAGCGGGTCCGCGGGTCATCGAGGCCCGCGCCGGCAAAGCCAAGATTGGCCCGGCTGAAACGGACATCCTCGGCTTCGACGGCGTCACGCCCGGCCCCGTGCTGCGCTACAAGCAGGGCGAGGACCTCGCCGTCCGCCTCGTTAATAAGCTCGACCTCCCCGCCTCGATCCACTGGCACGGAATGCGCGGCGAGAACGCCATGGACGGCGTCGCGCCGCTGACGCAGGCCGCCGTCGCGCCAGGCGGCTCATTCGACTACCGTCGCAAGCTTACGGAGCCCGGCCTCTTCTGTTACCGCCCGAGCGTCTATGGCAAGACGCCGGAGCTGATCGGCCGCGGTCTCAAAGGCCTGCTGGTCGTGGACGAGCCGGACCCCCTGCCCGTCGATCACGATCTGCTCCTCGTCCTCGACGACTGGCGCCTCGACGCGCAGGGCAAGATCGAGGGGTCCTTCGCCGACGCCGGCGATGCGCGCGCCGTGGGGCGCCTCGGTCCGATGCTCGCCGTCAACGGCAAGGCGGCGCCCGCGACAGCCGAGTTTCAGGCAAATTCGCGTGTGCGCCTGCGGCTGGCCAATCTCGCCAACGCCAGGATCATGGTCCTGACCTTCGACGGCGTGCAGCCCTTCGTCGTCGCGATCGACAGCCAGCCATGCGAAGCCTTTGAGCCGGTGCGGCGCAGCATCCCCGTCGCGCCCGGCGCGCGATTCGAGCTCATCTTCGACATGCCGGCGACGGAAGGCGCCAAAGCGCGAGTCATCCTGCGCGGCCCCAACAATAGCGACAGCGAGATTCTCGTCGCCACGGCGAAGGGGGCGCGCGCGGAGAAGCGGGGCCTTATCTACTCCCTGCCCTCAAACCCTGCGTTGCCCGCAGAGATCAAGCTCAACAACGCCAAGAAGATCGACCTCGTGATCGAGCCCGGCCCGGAGCGCGGCCCCGGCTGGATCATCAACGGCGCCGCGACAAAGGGCTACGACGGCCCGCCGCTGTTCAGCGTGAAGCGCGGGACCCCGGTAACTCTCGGCTACGTGAATAAATCAAAGGTTCCGCTCGCCATGCATGTTCACGGCCACGCCATGCGGCTCTTGCATGATCTCGACGATGGCTGGGAGCCCTATTGGCGAAATGGCGTCATCATTCCAGCCGCCAAGACAAAGCATGTTTCCTTCATCGCCGAGGCGCCAGGCAAGTGGGCGATACACGACGACATTCTGGAACATGAGGCGGCCGGGCTGGCGACTTGGTTCGAGACTTTGTGACCGTACGTACCTGCCTGAATCTCAAGGAAAAACATCGTCCAATTGAAATAAATCAAGGCTTTTACCTTTTCTTTCAGAATTTCACCGGAGACTAGCGGCTACGATAATATGCAACTACAGGCCGCAAATCTGTAAAGACTAGCTGGTTTGCATCTCTTCCCCGCGGGCCGACAGATGCGCGCTACCCTTGGCCATCAGTCCTGCTGAGCCGAAGGCGGATAGCAACCGGGAGCAAGAAAACCAGTCGCCGCCATCTTTGGCGCAGGAGCATGTCCATGACGGAAATTATCTTCCGCGGCCCGAAGGATCCGAAAGAGTTTCCCAATTGGCGTTTCGAAACGCTGGATATCGACTACGACCGCGAAACAGCCTCGGTCTGGATGAATTATCGCGTCGACGCGCCGCAATGCTACACGCCGACCATGCTCGCAGAGCTGCTGCAGTTGCGCGATTCGCTCAGGGTCTTCGGCGCGTCTGGTCGGACCGAGGAATTTCCTTTCGGTTATCTCGTCATGACGGCAAAGCGGCCGGGCGTCTTTTCGCTGGGAGGAGACCTGGCTACATTCGCCGCGGCGATCCGGCGCCAGGATCTCGCGACCTTGGTCACCTATGCGCACGCCTGCGTCGATCTCGTCTATGGTTACTCTCAGAGCCTCGATCTGCCGATCGTCACGCTCTGCGCCGTGCAGGGACAATGCCTCGGCGGCGCGCTCGAGGCGGCGCTCGCATTCGACTTCATTATCGCCGAAGAGAATGCGACCTTCGGCCTTCCCGAAGTCGCCTTCAATACTTTCCCGGGCATGGGCGCGGTGACGATGCTCACCCGCCGTGTGGGCTCCGCCCTCACCCAACAGATCATCATGAGCGGCGAAACTTATACGGGCCGCCAGATGTTCGAGCTCGAAGTGATCGATCAGGTCACTTCGCCCGAAAACATCCGCGCGGCCGCGGTCGAATGGATGCACGATCTCGGCGGCAAAAAATGGCGACGCCGGCGGGCCATCGCCGAAGCTCGGCGCCGCAGCCACCCCGTTACCCATGACGAGCTCATCCGGATCACGGAGCTATGGGCGGAATGCTCCGCCCGTATCGAAGAACGCGACTTGCGCCATATGGAAAGACTGGTGCGCGCCCAGAACCGTTTGATCGGCGCGCGACAAAAGGCTCCTGAGGGAGAGCGAATTCTGGTATCGAGCTCTTCGTGAAGACAAGGGAACAAGGGATGAAGGCCAAAGTCTCGACCAATCCCAGATCCGCCGCGGACGCGGAAATTTACGCGGATCTCGTCGAGACTCTGTTCGACACGACGCACTCGCTCGTCACGGGCATTTTCTCGGGCGTCCTGGTTCCCGCAATCGGCTGGTTTTCAACCGGAGAAATGCCCTATCTCTGGCTGATGGCGCTGATGTCGTTGATCGGCGTCTATCGCGTTCATGTCTTGCTTTCCCATGATCGCGCGCCGATCGAGGGGCGTCGCCGGGATGCCGCGATTTGGGAGCGGCGCTACGCGGTCGGCGCGATAAGCTTTATGGTGACGCTCGGGGTCGCCACCGCAATATTGTTCAACTACCACCAAAACGAAATTGCGGCCTATTACGGCGTCATCATCATGACCGGCGTGACGGGGAATCTCGCGGCCCGCAACGCCGCGCGCCCGAATATCGTGTTCTGGCAGATGATGGGCACCTGCATGCCCCTTGCCTTCACGCTGATTTTCAATTTTTCGCCCTGGTATTGGGGCATCTCGGCGTTTCTAGGGTTCGGCGCGCTGGCGGTCTTCAAGACCACAAAATTCCTGAAGAACATCATCGTGTCGGCGCTTCGCAATGGTCGCGACGCCATGCGGCAGCGCCAGAAGTTCAGCATCGCCCTGAACTCCATGACCCATGGGCTTTGCATGGGCGACTCTTCGCTGACCATCTCGGTGATGAACCGGCGCATTGTCGAATTTTTCGGGATTGTCGCCGCCGCCACGCCGATCAGACTCGACGCGCTGGCGCACGCCATTGGCCGCACCGCCAATATGTCCCCAGCGGAGATTGACGAATTCACGGAGCTTTGGGTGCGGCACGCCGCTATGCCGCAGGCGACCGTGTTCTTGCGAAGAATCGGGGAACGCTATTTCAACTTTCACTGCGAGCGCGCCGAGGGCAACGCTTTCGTAACGGTCATTGAAGATGTGACGACCCAGCAACGGGCGCTGCGCGAAATCGAGCGCATCGCCCATTTCGACGAGCTGACCGGCCTCCCCAATCGCTATCATTTCCAGGATGCGCTCGGCGCGGACATGCTCCGCCTCGGCGTTACCGAGGAGACGGCCGTCCTGATCACCGTCGATCTCGATCGCTTCAAGGAAGTTAACGACACGCTCGGCCATATGGTCGGCGACAAGCTGCTCGCCCACGTCGGCGCGCGGCTCAGCGCTTGCGCGCCGACGCCCAATCTCGTGGCGCGGCTGGGAGGCGACGAATTCTGCGTCTTGATGCGGGCGCCGCACGAAACGTCGCAGATCGACGCAATGACCAGCCGCATCCTGAAAGAATTGAGCCGCCCCTTCCAGATCGACGGCCATCGCATCACGGTCGGCGCGACGATCGGCCTCGCGATCGCGCCGCAGGACGCCGACACCCCCATCGGCCTGCTCAAATGCGCCGATCTGGCCCTTTACGAAGCCAAATTGGAGGCTCGCGGGACTGCGGTCCGATACACCCCCAAGATGCAGGACGCCTTGCTCGAGAAGCGCGCCATCGAGGAAGAACTCCGCGAAGCGTTGGTCAAAGACGAGCTGGCGCTATTCTATCAGCCGATCGTCGATTCCCGTCGCGGCGCGATCGTCGCGATGGAGGCGCTGGTTCGCTGGCGCCATCCCCAGCGCGGCACCATCTCCCCCGGCGTCTTCATTCCGGTCGCCGAACAGACTGGCTTGATTGTCGAAATCGGCGCGTGGGTCTTGCGGCGGGCCTGCCAGGACGCGGTCGCCTGGCCGCGCCATGTCCGAGTCGCCGTCAATCTCGCGCCGAAGCAGTTCCATCAGGCGGACCTCATCGACACGATCAAGATGGCGCTCGATGAGAGCGGTCTCGACCCCGACAGGCTGGAGCTCGAAATCACCGAGTCGACACTGATCAGCAACACGGATGACATCCAGGCGAAGCTCGCCAAAATCGACGCCCTCGGCGCACGGCTGTCTCTCGACGATTTCGGCACCGGCTACAGCAGCCTGAGCTATCTGAACCGCTTCCCTGTGAAGAAGGTCAAGATCGATCAAGCCTTTTCGCGTCAGGCGATTGAGTCCCCCAAGACCCAAGCGATCATCAGCGCCATTTCGGCGCTGGCGAACGACCTCGATCTCGACCTTGTTGCGGAGGGCGTGGAAACCCAGGCTCAGCTCAGCTTCATGGCGAGCAAAAACATCTTCTTGATCCAGGGCTTCCTTTACAGCAGGCCGCGCCCGATCGAGGAGCTTGCGCCGCTCCTCGAATGCTGGAACGACGCGCCGCGGCTCGAAAGCGCCGCCTGATCATCGGCGCGCTATGTCGACGATCGGCCGCCGATCGATCGGCGGTTCGGCCATGCGCTGGGCCCGAAAAATCGCGTGGGACGCATTATAGCGCCTGTCAAATTGCGCGAGATAAGTCGAAATCCCGGTGAAGTCGGGCTGCGCGGCGACAACATCCCTTACCAGCATCAAATCATGCGCCTCGCCGGGCGAGAGGATATGCTCGCTTTCGATCAGCCGCTCTGTCTTGGAGAAGCCAATCCGGCGACCGACGGCGGCATAAAGGCCGAGAAGATCGAAGGGTTCGCCCGCAAAAGAAAATTGTGCGCCCGCCTCCGCCACGATCGCGGCGCAGTTCATGGCAAAATCAAAGTCTAGCCCACTGAGAAGCGACCGCGCCCAAGCGATCGTGATGACGGGCGTGTCGATGATCAGCTCGGCGTTGGCCGCGACCATCTCTGTGAAACCCTCAGGGGTCATCGCCGAGTCGGCGCCGCCTTCACGGAAGTCGAACACCAGAAATCTCAGCTGCGGTTGCTCGCCACAGGCGATCTCACGCAGAAGCGCAGAAATCTTGTAGACGCTGGCGCGATCGAACCCCGGCTGCGTCTTGGACAGGACGAGCGCTTCGCGCTGCCGCAGCCAATGCGTCCGAACACTGGATGAAGTATTTGAAAAAGCAGACCAATCCTTACTCGAAACAACTCTCATGACGGCCTCTACTCTAACAGTTAAGAAAAGCTTAACGCAAAGGTAGAAAAATGGCTAAGGTCAATTAACCCTCCACCGCGACTCGACGCGGATATGGTTAACGGGAGAACCGCTGTTGGATGAGGAAGGCCATGAGAACGTGCGCCAATCTCGCCGGCTCTCGTAAAGCGTCTGTCGATCTGTGGCCGAAGGTCGCAAGACAGACGCCTCGAAATTGATATATGCTAACCACGGGTTGTCGGTCGCGTTCTTCGCTCATTGGCGCAAGGTCGCGATTGTCTTATCGCCGGGACGCGCGCCCCTGGATGGCGCGCTGGTTAGACAAAGCCGCTCGGCAAAAAGAAGAAGCGGCGCAAGGTTTGTTCAAAGGGAGGAACAGAATGAAAATGCGCTTTTTCGTCGCCATGACGCTGGCGACGGTCGGTTGGGTCGCCCAGGCGCACGCGCATGGCGACGTCGGCTCCAACCAGGGCCAGTGCCTGATGAAGATCGGCCCTGACACGATGAGCTTTACGGGCTATCAGCCGCTGAAATCGCGCGAGCAATTTTGCGACGACATTCCGGACGCCGGCCCCACCATCATTACGCTCGACGCTCAGCAGGACGAGCTGCGCGACATGAACCTCGAGATGCGCGTGCTGCGCGACGTCGGCCAGAAGGACGACAACGAGAATCTCGAGGCGAACACCGAGTATTTCTCGCCGCCGAAGAAGTAT
The DNA here is from genome assembly GCF_026427715.1 of Methylocystis sp. MJC1. Taxonomy (NCBI): domain Bacteria; kingdom Pseudomonadati; phylum Pseudomonadota; class Alphaproteobacteria; order Hyphomicrobiales; family Methylocystaceae; genus Methylocystis; species Methylocystis sp. MJC1. The sequence goes on from NZ_CP107558.1 coordinate 2,183,876, forward strand.
AAGACCGGCACGCTGACCTTCGATCACAATTTCCAGAAGGAAGGCAAATATATCGGCATCGTGAAGGCCAAGAGCGACGACGGCACGAAGGAATATGTCGCCCGCTTCCCCTTCTCGGTCGGCCTGACCGCCACCAAGGACATCACCATCGCGGTGTTCTTCGCAGCTTTGGCCGCTGTCGGCTTTGGCCTGTGGTACAAGGCTCAGTTTGTGGACAAGAAGAAGGCGTCCTGATCGGCCGCGGGTAATTGCTGGCGTTGGCACCCCTCCTGCTTCGAGACGCCTGCTGCGCAGGCTCCTCAGCATGAGGGGCTCTTCTGCCCCGTTAAAATAATGCCACTCGGATTGAACAGCTCGCATTGGGACTTGTCATTCCCGGCGGGCTAAATGCCCGACCGGGAATCCAGAGCCACAACAGCCAGTTTTGCTCTGGATTCCCGATCGCTCTCTACGCGAGCGTCGGGAATGACACCCTGTGCCTTCGCCTTTTACGGCAGCTCCTCGATGCGACCGTCGCGTAGCGTTACGCGGCGGTCCATTTGCTCCGCCAGGTCCAGATTATGCGTCGCAATGAGCGCCGCGAGGCCCGAATGGCGGGCAAGCGTCATCAAGGTCGCGAAGACATGCTCCGCCGTCCGTGGATCGAGATTGCCAGTCGGCTCATCCGCCAGAAGCAAATGCGGCGCATTGGCGACCGCGCGCGCGATGGCGACGCGCTGCTGCTCGCCCCCCGACAACTCCGACGGTCGGTGCGACACGCGCGCCCCGAGGCGCAGATAATCCAGCAACTGCCGTGCCCGTACCTCGGCCTCCTTGCGGCCGAGGCCGTTGATCATCTGGGGCAGGACGACGTTCTCCAGCGCCGAGAACTCCGGCAGCAGATGGTGGAACTGATAAACGAAGCCGATGGTCGAGAGGCGCAGGCTGGTGCGCTCCCAATCGTTCATCTTCGACGTCGGCGCCGCATTGATCAATGTCTCCCCGCCGTCTGAGCGCTCCAGAAGCCCGGCGATGTGCAGCAGCGTCGATTTTCCCGCGCCGGAGGGCGCGACCAGCGCAACCGTCTCGCCCGGATAGATCGCCAAATCGACGTCGACGAGAATATCGAGGCGCGCGTCACCCTCGCGGTAGTGCCGCGCGATATTGCGCAATTCGAGGACGGCCTCGCTCATGGCTTCACTCTCTCGCGCTTATTCATGCCGCAGGGCTTCGATGGGATCGAGCGAGGCGGCTTTCCAGGCGGGGTAGATCGAGGCGAGAATAGCAAGAACGAGCGTCATGACGACGATCATGGTCACTTCCCGCGGATCGACGATCGCCGGCAGCCGCGACAGGAAGTAGAATTCCGCCGGGAAAAGATTGGCGTCGAAAGCCTTGTTCAGAAAGCTGCGGACGCTCTCGAGATTTTCGGCGATCAGCAATCCGAGCAAAAATCCTGCGATCGTGCCGACGACGCCGATCGAGGCGCCGATGAGAAGAAAGATCCGCAGCACCGAGCCGCGCGACGCGCCCATGGTGCGCAATATCGCTATGTCTTGCGTCTTGTCCTTCACCAGCATGGTGAGGCCGGAAATGATGTTGAAGGCCGCGACGATGACGATCAGCGTCAGGATGATGAAGAGGATGTTCTTCTCCACCTGCAGCGTATCGAAAAAGGCCTTGTTGCGCTGGCGCCAGTCGGTGACCATCATCGGCCGCCCGACCGCCTTGTCGAGCTGCGCGCGCAACTGATCCATCCGCTCGGGGTCGTCGACGAAGACCTCGACGACCGTCGCCTCCTTCTCGTGATTGAAGAAAACCTGCGCCTCGGCGAGCGGCATATAGACGAAGACATTGTCGAATTCCGACATGCCGATCGAGAAGATCGCCGCGACCGTATAGGCCTTGATGCGTGGCGCAACGCCGAAGGGCGTCTGCGCGCCCTTGGCAATCAGGAGGCTCACCTTGTCGCCGACCGTGACGCCCAGCGTCTCCGCCAGCCGCTGGCCGATGGCGACGCCCTCGCCTTTGTCGAAGCCCTCCAGCGTACCGATCTTCACATTGCCGGCGATGCCCGGAAGGCGCACGAGGTCCTTCTCGCGAATCCCGCGCACGAGGACGCCCGATTGCCCGAATTGCGTGGAAATGCCGGCTGCGCCCTCGACCATAGGAATGGCGAGCTTTACCCCCGGCACGGCCGACGCCTTGGAAGAGACCTCTTCCCAATCGGTAAATGGCGTCTCCACGGCTTGCAGAAAGGCATGGCCGTTGACGCCCATGATCTTGTCCATCAACTCGTGATGGAAGCCGTTCATCACGGAGGTGACGACGATCAGCGTCGCAACGCCGAGCATGATGCCGAGGAAAGAGAAGCCGGCGATGACAGAGACGAAGCCATCGGCGCGGCGCGCGCGCAGATAGCGCAGCGCCACCATCCATTCAAAGGACGCAAAGGCCCTTGTCCGGGAGACTGGCTGGGCGCTCTCGAAGGCTTCCGCGGTTGCTTCGCTCATGTAGCCATCCCTCAATGGCGGCGCATTGCTGGCGAGCCGGAAGGCGCGCCGCACACATCGCCTCCCGGACCGCGCGCCTTCTGGCGCGCTTCCCGGGCGCGTTAAGTTATCCCCCCGCCTGCTTGATCGCCGCGACGATGCGCGCCACGGCGTCCGCCGGCGCGAGCATTTCACGCTCGCCGGTCTTGCGGCGCTTCACTTCGACATGACCTTCGGCCAGCCCTTTCGGGCCGACGAGAATCTGCCAAGGCAGGCCGATCAGATCGAGCGTGGCGAATTTCGCGCCCGGACGTTCGTCGCGATCGTCGTGCAGCACGTCGAGCCCGGCGTTTTCGAGCTGCTGGACCAGCTCGCCGCAGACCTTGCCGGTCCCAGCGTCGCCGACCTTGAGATCGGCCACGCCGACATGGAAGGGCGCCACGGTCTCCGGCCACACGATGCCGGCCCCGTCATGGCCGGCTTCGATGATGGCGGCGACGAGACGCGACGGGCCGATGCCATAGGACCCCATTTGCACGACGACCTCCCTGCCGTCGGGGCCGTTCACCACAGCCTTCATGGGTTCCGAATATTTGGTTCCGAAGTAGAAAATATGGCCGACTTCGATTCCGCGCGCGGAAAGTTTCGCGTCCTCGGGCACCGCCGCGAAAGCCTCGGCGTCGTGCATCTCGCTGGTCGCGGCGTAGCGGCTGGTCCAGTCGTCCACGATCCCCTGCAGCGCCGCGGCGTCGTCGAAATCGACATTGGCGGACGGCGGCGCGTAGGAGAGAAAGTCCTTGTGGCAGAAAACCTCGCTCTCGCCCGTCTCAGCGAGGATGATGAATTCGTGCGAGAGATTGCCGCCGATCGGGCCGGTCTCCGCCTTCATGGGGATGGCGGTGAGCCCCATGCGCGCGAAGGTGCGGAGGTACGCCACGAACATTTTATTGTAGGAGTGGCGGGCGCCCTCGGCGGTGAGGTCGAAGGAATAGGCGTCCTTCATCAGGAATTCGCGCGAGCGCATGACGCCGAAGCGCGGGCGCACCTCGTCGCGGAACTTCCACTGGATATGATAGAGATTGAGCGGGAGATCCTTATAGGAGCGCACATAGGCGCGGAAAACCTCCGTGATCATCTCCTCATTGGTCGGGCCGAAGAGCATTTCGCGCTCGTGACGATCGTTGATGCGCAGCATCTCCTTGCCATAGGCGTCGTAGCGGCCGGATTCGCGCCAGAGGTCCGCCGACTGGATCGTCGGCATGAGCAGCTCGACGGCGCCGGCGCGATTCTGCTCCTCGCGGATGATGCGGGTGATGTTGTTCAGAACTTTGAGGCCCAGCGGCAGCCAGGCGTAGATGCCGGCGGATTCCTGCCGGATCATGCCCGCCCGCAGCATCAGCCGGTGCGAGACGATCTCGGCTTCTTTCGGAGTCTCGCGCAGGATGGGCAGGAAATAACGGGACAGGCGCATGGGGGCTTCCAATGAGACGATTCGAGGAGAGAGAGCATAGCGACGGCTCCCGGGCGGTTGAAGCGCGCGCCGGCGGAAAAGGCAAGCTTTCCGGCGCCGGTCTTTCTTTCCGGGCGCCGCGGCGCCATGTCGGGAGCATGAAGGGGAGGAAGGAATGGCTGAAAACTTTGCCGTGCGCGACAACCCGGCCGAGAGCCGCTTCGAGCTGGATCTCGACGGGTCGATGGCGTTCGCGGAATATACGCTCGACGACGGGATGATGACCTTCACCCACACGGAAACGCCCCCTGCCCTGCAGGGCCGCGGCGCGGCGTCGAAGCTGATCCACGGGGCGCTGTTGGCGGCGCGGGCGCGCGGGCTGAAGGTGCGGGCGACTTGTTCTTTTGTTGTGGCTTATTTGGAGCGGCATCGGGAGTTTGCGGATTTGCGGCCCTCATCTGACCCTCGCTGACGCGAGGGCCACCTTCTCCCGCAGGCGGGCGAAGGTTAGAATCCTTCGGAGATGATCGCGAATATTGCAACGCGACTCCTTCTCCCGCGAGCGGGAGAAGGTGGCCCCGCGAAGCGGGGTCGGATGAGGGCCCGGCCACCACATGCGCGACCACACGCCAAAAGCCCGCGTCACCCAAGCCCGCCGCCTGCGTCGCAACATGACCCTCGCCGAAGACATGCTCTGGCGTTGCTTACGTGGCCGAGGCTTCGAGGGGCTGAAATTCCGCCGGCAGGTCCCGATCGGCCCTTACATTGCAGACTTCGCCTGTCTGGAGCGCCGGTTCATCATCGAGCTTGACGGCCGGCCGCATGAGGAGCCCGAGCAGCGGGCGCATGATCACCGGCGTGACGCGTGGCTTCTCGCGAATGGATGGCGGGTGCTGCGGTTGGATAATGAGCGGGTGATCGGGGGCGCGGCGCTCAACGATATTGCTTTGTGGATGCGGCCGCCCTCATCCGACCCTCGCTGACGCGAGGGCCACCTTCTCCCGCGCGCGGGAGAAGGAGAGAACACCGAGGTTTCGGAACCACCGGAAATGATCCCAAATATAGCAACGCGACTCCTTCTCCCGCTTGCGGGAGAAGGTGGCCCCTGCGTCAGCAGGGGTCGGATGAGGGCCTCCCCTCACCCTTCCGCCTCGGCCGCCAGCTCCAGCCACTGCTCCTCGGCGACAGCCAGCGCCTTCGCCAGCTCCTCGCGCTGAGCCGCGAGCTTCGCCGCCTCCTGCGGATTGCGCGAGAACGCGTCGGGCGCGGCGAGCGTCTCGTCGACGCGCCCGAGAAGCTGGGTGAATTTCTCGACCTTCGCCTCCGCCTCCGCCAGCTTGCGGCGATAGAACCCCGCGTCGCGGCGCTTGGGAGCCGTCTCGGCCGCCTGCGCCGGAGCCGCCTCGCGTTTGGGCTCCTCCGCCTTGGTCTTCGACAACACCTGCTTGGCGTAGTCGTCCATATCGCCGTCGAAAGGCTTCACCGTCCCATCGGCGACGAGCCACAGCCGGTCGGCGCAGGCCTCCAGCAGATAGCGGTCGTGCGAGACCAGCACCACCGCCCCCTCATAGTCGTTGATCGCCTCGATCAGCGCGGCGCGACTGTCGATGTCGAGATGGTTCGTCGGCTCGTCGAGAATGAGAAGATGCGGCGCGTTGAACGCCGTGACACCCATGAGCAGGCGGGCCTTTTCGCCGCCCGAGAGATGCGCGACCTTAGTGTCGGCGCGCGCGCCCGAAAAACCCGTCTGCGCCGCCCGCGCCCGCACCCGCGCCTCGGGGGCGTCGGGCATCAGCCGCGAGAAGACGAGATAGGGCGTATCGTTCTCGTTGAGATCGTCGACCTGATGCTGGGCGAAGAAGCCCGCCTCCAGCTTCGCCGCGCGGACCATATTGCCGGCCATGGGCGATAGCCGCCCACCGAGCAGCTTGGCGAAGGTCGATTTGCCGTTGCCGTTCGCGCCCAGGAGGCCGATGCGGTCGTCGTTGGAGATGGAGAGCGTCAGGCGCGAGAGCACCACGCGCTCCTCATAACCGACAGAGACCCTCTCCAGCGCGATGATCGGCGGCGACAAAGGCTTTTCGGGCGACGGAAGATAGATCGGCAATACGCTGTCGTCGACGATCGCGGCGACCGGCTCCATCCTCTCCAGCATTTTGAGCCGCGACTGCGCCTGGCGCGCCTTGGTCGCCTTGGCGCGGAAGCGGTCGACAAATTCCTGCAGATGCTTGCGCTGCTCTTCCTGCTTCTTGGCGCCTTTTGCGGCGAGCAGCGCCGCCTCGCGCCGCTGTTTCTCGAAGGAAGAGTAATTGCCCTTGTAGAGCGTCAGCCTGCCCCGCTCGAGATGCAGAATATGCGTCGCCACATCATCGAGCAGATCGCGGTCATGGCTGATGACCAGCACGCTTGCCGGATAGCGGGCGAGGTAATCGACGAGCCAGAGCGTTCCTTCGAGATCGAGATAGTTGGTCGGCTCGTCGAGCAGCAGCAGGTCGGGCGCGGAGAAGAGCACGGCCGCAAGCGCCACGCGCATGCGCCAACCGCCGGAGAACTCCGAAAGCGGCCGCTGCTGGGCTTCGGCGTCGAAGCCGAGACCGTGAAGAATCGCCGCCGCCCGCGCCGGGGCGGAATGCGCGTCTATGTCGGCAAGGCGGGTCTGGATCTCGGCGATGTCATGCCCGTCATGGGCGGTCTCGGCGCGGGCGAGAAGCTCGGCGCGCTCGACGTCGGCCGCCAGCACGAAGTCGATGAGCCGGGTCGGCCCGCCAGGCGCCTCCTGCTCGACGCGGCCGAGCCGCGTGCGCGCCGGCAGGGCGATATTGCCCGATTCGGCGGCAATCTCCCCGGCGATGAGGCGGAACAGCGTGGTCTTACCGGCGCCGTTGCGGCCGACAAAGCCGGCGCGCGCGCGGCCGGGCAGAAAGACGCCCGCCTTGTCGAAGAGCAGCCGGTCGCCGAGGCGGTAGGTGAGATCATTGATGGTGAGCATGGCCGAGAGCCCAGTAACAGGCTCGGACGGGCGCGCCTAGAGGATTCCGAAACAGCCCTTAGGCGCAGCCGGCATGGCAATTGCTTTTTCAATTTTCGCAAGATGAAAACAAGGGGGCCCAAGGCGCGCATCAACCTGAGATGAAAGGCGTTAGGTCATGCACCCGGACATGGAAGCCTATCTTTGGATCACTGTGAAAGCCTTCGGCTTTGCGCTCCTCGGCATTTACGCCACGCGCATCGCGCTTCATGCCTATGATGTTCTGAGATGGGGCATCTGAGCCTCAGGCGCTCCTCCTTGACGCGCACTGAGGGGCGCGAGGCGTATCGGCGACGAGCCTCTCGGTTATCTACAGATCGCGCATCATCGAGGCTTGTCTTGCGCGCCGCGCCCCTCTATACAGCCCTCGCTGCGCCGCCTGAGCGGCGCAAGGCCCGCGCCCATCGTCTAGAGGCCTAGGACGTCGCCCTTTCACGGCGAAAACAGGGGTTCGAATCCCCTTGGGCGCGCCAAATCTACCCCCCTTCTCTGGATACATCTGCGAACGCCAATCCGCTGCAGCGGCCTCTTTTCGCTCGAGATAGGCATTTTCGGCCGGGCGACTGCGCCCGAGAAACACCCCAAGCAGCCATACGGTGTGCATTTGCTTCCCTTGCCGAGCGTATGCCCTAGCTCTATGCGGGGCAGGTGCTCCCATGGCGAACGGCGTCGAGTCCGAATTAAAGTTCCTGTTTTCTCCTGAGGCGCTGCCTGCTGTAAGGACGGCGCTGCGCCGGGATGCAAAAGGCTCGGTAGAGCGAAAGCGGCTCGTTTCGCATTATTTCGACACCGCCGACGATTACCTTTGGCGTCGCGCAATCACGCTGCGCATACGCAACGACGGCGACGAGAGCACTCAGACAATCAAGCGAGAGAAACCGTCCGCGCTGGAGCGGGACGAGTTCGAAACCGAAACAAAAAGCAACGCGCCCGATTTAGCCGCTATTCAGGACGCCCCTCTGTCGCGCCTTTTCAAAAAGTCGAAGGTGCGGAACGGTCTTCGTTGCAACCTCAACGTCGAGGTCGAACGAGAGACGTCGACCGTAATGCTTGACCGAAGCGAGATCGAAACAGCGCTCGATATTGGCGAGATCGAGTCGAACGGCCACGCTCTGCATTTCAGCGAATTGGAGCTCGAGCTCAAAAGAGGGTCGCGCGACGCCTTATTCGAGCTGGCGAGCGCGCTATGCGCCGGCGCCCCGATCACGCTCAGCCTGGTCAGCAAAGCCGAGCGTGGTCATCTTTTAGCTGCCGGCGCCTGGGGCCGCGCATTCAAAGGCCATCTGCCCCAACTTAAGAAACGCATGAATTGCGCCGAGGCGTTCGAACTCGTCTGCCACGCCTGCCTGCACGATTTTCTTCTCAACCTTCAAGCTTTGAGGGGCGCCGACCGAGTCGAAGCCGTCCATCAGGGGCGTGTCGCTTTGCGGCGTTTGCGAGCGGCTCTTCAGCTCTTCAAGCCGATCGTGGAAGACCCCGATTATGAACGCCTCGACGACGAGCTGAAATGGATCGCGCATGTCTTTGGTGAGGCGCGAGATCTCGATGTCTTTCAGGAGAGCGCCTTTGAACCAGCGGCGCGCGGCGGCGCCTGCCCGGGCGCCCGCCAACTCGCGGATCTAACGGAAGCCAGGAGAAATGAGGCGCATGATGCGGCCAATGCCGCCGTGGACTCCGCCCGGCTGCGGCTGATTGTGGTTGATCTCGCCGCCTGGATCGAGAACGGAAGCTGGCGGCAGCCCGAGCGCATCGATTGGCGACAGCCGATCGGACGCTTTGCAAGCGACGCGTTGAGGAAGCGACTCCGCAAATTTGTCGAATCCGCGCGCAATCTGCCTGATCTTGATCCGGCCCAACAGCATAAGGTGCGGATTAAGTCGAAGAAGCTGCGCTACATGGCGGGCTTCTTCAAGAATGCGCCGCGGCTCGTGAGTGAGCGCAAGCCGCTCCGGCGGCTTTTGCAGCGTCTGGAGCAGATGCAAAACTGCCTCGGCTTGCTGCATGACGAGCAAGCGAAGGTCGAGTTTCTGACGCAGGAAATTGGCAGGCTGCCGCCGGGCACCGATCCGATGGTTGCATATGCAGCCGGACGCATCGCGCAGCCGTCCGCCGGCGCGGACGAACGGCTGGCGCTTGCGGTCGACGCTTACCGGGACGTCGCGAGAATGAGGCCTTTCTAGAGGCGCCGGAGCGACGCTCATCCCAAGCTTGAAGTTGCAGCCAAGCTCAACGGACTCCTGCCCCCCAGCGGCCCTAGATATTGTCGCGCCAGATCCTGCTGGATCAACAGCGGGGACATGCCTTGAAAGCGCTTGGACGGAAGGGTCATTAATGGCTCCGATTCCGCGTTATCGCGCCTATGTCGGCCCCGCGGCGCTGTCCGCCGGGTTTCGTCCCTTTTTCCTTCTCGCGGCGCTTTGGGCTTTTTTCGTAGTTCCAGCGTCCGTCGTGTTCCTAACGGGCGCGGCGCCGTCGCCCTCGGCTTTTGCGCCAAATGTCTGGCATGTTCACGAGATCGCGTTCGGCTATGGCGGAGCGGTCGTCGCCGGATTCCTTTTTACCGCGATCCCCAATTGGACCGGACGGTTGCCGCTGCAGGGCCTGCCGCTGGCGGCGCTTGTGGCCATTTGGTTCTCGGGGAGGCTGGCGATTTTGTTTTCAGGCTTGATTGGCGCCGGCGTTGCGGCTGTCGTCGATCTCGCCTTCCCCGCTTTATTCACGATCATCGTCGCCCGGGAGATCGTCACCGGACGCAATTGGCGGAACCTGCCCATCGTTGGCGCGCTCACGCTGCTTCTATGCGGCAATGCGCTCACGCATTTGGAAATGCTCGGGGTCACATCCGTCGACCTGGCCGGCGGCAGGCTCGGCGTGGCGACATTGCTGATGCTGATCGGCCTTATCGGCGGGCGCATCGTTCCGAGCTTCACGCGCAACTGGCTGGTGAAGCAGGACCCGGCGGCGGCGGCGCCGGCGTCCTTCGGCCTCATCGACCGCATGGCGCTCGCAGCGATGGTTCTCGCTTTTTCCGCCTGGACGATCGCGCCGCAAGCACGGGTGACAGCTTGGCTCGCCTTGGCCGCGGGAATGGCTTTGGGAGGTCGGCTGTCCCGATGGCAGGGCGCCCAGTCCGTGAAGGAGCCGCTCTTGTGGGTTTTGCATCTTGGCTACGGCTGGCTATCGCTTGGGCTGTTGCTGCTTGGGGTAAACATTCTCGTCCCCCTCTTGCCACAGACCACCGCGCTGCACGCGCTTACGATCGGCGCCATCGGTACGATGACGCTTGCCGTGATGACGCGCGCCTCGCTCGGCCATACCGGGCGCGCGCTTACCGCCGGCCCGCGGACCACGGCGATCTACGTCATGATCACGCTTGCGACGCTGCTGCGCCTTCTGGCGCCGTTGCTTGGGGCGTTCTATGTCGCAGGATTGTCGCTTGCGGCCGTCGCCTGGTGCGGCGCCTTCGGGAGCTTCGTTCTGTTCTATTTTCGACCGCTGACCCTGCCGCGAGTCGGCGCCGAGGGGGCTCGGCGAATTTAAGCGGCGACGGCGTCCCGCCCAATTGCTGAGCGCCAAAGGTCGATTCTATGGGCTGCTCGGCCCCTCTCCGCCCGCGAGCCAGCGCTGCAAGGGAAAGATTCCGGCAGTTTAGCGCGCTTGCCGCTCGCTTGGGACTTCAGTTCAGCGTCACCCGCTTGTCCCGGCCGATAGAAGACGCCGACAGGCTTTTTTGGTCTTTTTCCGCCGCCTCGTCTGCATCGGCTATCGCCATTGCAACCGCGTCATCGTCGGGCGCGTGATTGAGATCGGGGCTGTTGGGTTCGGCGAGGTAATCGAAACGAGCGATGTAAAGAAGTTCGAGCATCATTCCCTCCATGCGGCGAGGGCCTGTTTCAAACCGAGAGATCGTGCGCTTCTAAGCTTTCAACGATATTAAGAGCCGCGCGCGGCGGGATCAATTGGGTCTAGGCAACGAGCCTATGGGCAACGCGGCGGCCTTCCCTATATAAAGCGCCGGGCCGTCGAGGCCCAATCCTTCGGCTGGCGGACCCGCGCCACAAGGCCCGCGCAATCTAATAGCTGGCCGCGCAAAAGCGGTAGCGTAGCCGTGCGCAAGGCGCCAGATTGCGCTTGTCTCGCCCTTCTGCCCAGGGCGAGAAAAAGGCCCGGCGCACCCCTCGAAATGACTGCGCCGGGCCAAAACAGCCCTCGTCGCTTTTTTTCCAAAGCTTGCGGCGCGACTCTCGCGGGCGCGAGCGCCCGCTCGCCTGGCCAGCGAGGCTCTCCCTCCTCCGCTTCAACGCGTCTGACGGAACGACGCCGAGCCTCATCAATCCGTTGCCGTTCAGGAGCCAAAGAAGTAATCGGCAATTCAAATTTGCCCCGGTCTTGAAACGACCGTACAGACAATTCAGTTTGGTCCGCTCAACTGCTGGAGCTCCATATGGCGTTTCGCTTCGCGTTCATATCCCGACTGCTGCTCGGCGGCGCGCTGCTTCTGCCTAGCCCGTCGGTCTTCGGCCAGATCAGCATCAAGCCCGAGTCGCTCACCCATTACTCCTATTGTGTCAGCAACGCGAAGGACCGCAGCAGCGTCTTCCTGCTGGACCGCGGCACGCTTTTTCGCTGCGTCGATGATACTGCAGTGTCATATTTCAATTACCTTGGCCGGCAAAAAGCACCCGAGAAACGCGTTGTCGAGGCGGAAGGCGTCTTCATCTACCGGATGATCGCCGGCGTCGGAAAATGCTGGAACAAGATCGAGGACGCCTACGGCAATCCGATGTCGGTATATGGCTGCGACATTTTCATCGAGCTCTGAGCGTAACAGGCGGCTGACTCACGCGGATCTTCGCTGGCGCAAGAAGCCTGTTGGCAAGAAGCGCGAAAAAACGGGGAATGGAGAATGCAAATGGGATTTGAACGATCGTCGAAAGCGCGGACGATGCGCCGCAATCGCTTCCTGCGCGTTCGCGGCCCTCGGGCTGGCTTCACGCTTGTCGAAATGCTCGTCGTGCTTGCCATCATCGGCTCGATCGTCGGTCTCGTCGGTCCGCGCGTGCTGAATTATCTGTCGGAATCGAAGGTGAAGACCGCGCAGATTCAGATGGAAAATCTCTCGAGCGCCCTCGATCTCTTCTACCTCGATGCGGGTCGCTACCCCTCGACAGAGGAAGGGTTGAACGCGCTGGTGCAGAGGCCTGCGAGCGTTTCCTCCTGGAGCGGCCCCTATCTGAAATCGGCGGGCGTTCCCAAAGATCCCTGGGGCCATGCTTATCTCTACCGCTCGCCTGGCCAGGGCGGGCCTTACGACGTCGGCTCGCTGGGGCCGGAAGGTCGCGAAGGAAGCGCCGGAGCGCTTTCCCGCAGCGCTCAGTCGAAATGACGCCAATTGGCAGGTCTGCTTCCGCGCGCCGCAAGAGGCGCGCGGGATTTGCCCTGCTCGCGGTCATTTGGGGCACGGGCCTGATTGCGATGATGGTCGTCGCCTTCATGACGTCCGGGCGTCTGAGGCTGCAGACCGCGCATAATATCGCCGGCGCAACCGGGGCGAATTTCATTGCCGAAAGCGCCGTCAACCTCGCCACGCTGACCCTGCTCTCGAAACGTGGCGCGGCGGTCGCCGCGCCAAATGCCGAAACCGACGTCTATGACGGCGCGCCAAGCTTTTGCGTCCTCGATGGCGCGGCGGTCGCGCTGGCGGTCGAGGAAGAAGGCGGCAAAATCGACCTCAACGCCGCGACGCCGCAATTGCTTCAATTGGCGCTGGTCGGAGTCGGGCTGGAAGAACGCGCTGCGAGAGACGTCGCGAATTCAATCGTCTTGTTCCGCACAGCCCCAGCGCCTAATCAGATCGCCCTGACGCTTGCGTCCGACAAGCCCATCGAACCCAAACAAGGTCTGTTCGAGACCGTCATGGAGCTCGATCAGGTGTCCGGCGTCGATGCTGTCTTGTTTCGCGCGTTGATCCCACTCGTGACAGTTCACACCCGAAGCCCGGGAATTGATCCGCATGTGAGCCCGCCCACGCTCTTCGCCGCGCTCAGCGGATATCCGGTCGAGCAGGTTAGATTGCTTGCGGCAACGCCCTATCCCAACCAGATCGACCGCAGAGATGCGCGCTTCCCGTCGAATTTCGTTCAGCCGGCGGACCACGGCGCCTATCTGATTCACGCCGAAGCGCTGCTCGCCTCGGGCCAGACCAGCGCCAAGGACGCGATCATCGATATGCGGCCGTCGAACGGCAAGCAGTTCGCACTCAAGGAAATGCGCCGCGGCCCTTCGAGATATGCGCAACGGCTTCGCGAGATGATCGCGACGAATGGAGCCGGCGTCCCCGACTGCTGATCAGTGCATCTCGCGGTCGGCGCGCCAGGGGCTCTTCGACCAGGGATCCAGGAATGTGCGCCGCGCCGATTGCTCGATGTTATGCGGGCGCCCGATTGCGCGCGTCGAGATGTCGAGGAGTTTGCGCTTGTATTCCTCGGTGATCTCGCGGCCTTCGCTGAGCGAGCGCACGACATGCGGCGTGATCATGATCACGAGCTCGCTCTTGAGGATCGTATTGCCCTTGTCCTTGAACAGATTGCCGACCAGCGGCACGTCGCCTGCGACCGGAATCTGGGCGCTGCCATTGCCATTCTGATCTTTCACGAGCCCGCCGAGCATTAACGACTCGCCGTCATTGACGACAACCTGCGTCTTCACGCGGCGCTGCTGAATGGTCGGCGTCGTGCTGCCAGCCGCCGTATTGGGGTCGACATTGGAGACCTCCTGTTCGAGCTCCAGCATCACGCGACCGCTCTCGCTGATATGCGGCGTGATCTTCAGAATGACGCCCGTATTGGTGTAGTTGACGGAGTTGAACGTATTGCCGATCGCCGAGACGCTGGTCAGCGTCTGGACAGGAATCTGATCGCCGACCTGCAGCATCGCCTCGCGGTTGTCGAGAACGGTCAAGGACGGCGTCGAGATGATGTTAACGTCCGTGATCGTATTGAGCGCGTTGAAGGTCACCTGCTGATTAAGAGCGCGAAACGCATATGCGAAGCCGGGGAACACGGCTCCAACCGGCACGCCGAGAAGATTTGTGCCGAGCTGACTGTTGGGAGCGGGCGCGTTTCCGGTTCCGCTGGAAAAGCCGAAAAGGTTGGAGTGCGTCTGCATGAACCAGCGAACGCCGAAACGCAGCGTGTCGTTGAGGCTGACCTCCGCGATCGTGGCTTCGAGGAAGACCTGGTTGGGCAGCACGTCGAGCGTTTCGATCACCTGCCGAATACGACGATAGTCCTCCGGGGTCGCCATGACGATCAGGGCATTTTTGGCGTCGTCGACGCCGATCTTGTAGCGATCGTTGTCGAGACTGACCGCCGGCGTCGGCCCAGGCCCCGTGCCGTTCTGCGAGCCGCCCGGAACGCTGAAGCCGCTGATGCTGCTGGGATTGCCCACGCCGCCGCCCAAACCGCCGCCGCCCCCGAGGCCGCCGCTCATCCCGCCACCGCCCAGACCTCCGCTCGACGCCACGCCGCCGCCGCCCACGCCGGACGTCGGTCCCGACGCCGAGAGCGCGCCTAGCGGGCTCGTCGCCTGACCGCCGCCGAGACCGCCACCCAAGCCATTGCCCGAGGACAGCGACGACTGACCGAAACGCGGCGAGACGCTGGAATCGCCCTGTCCCTTGGCGCCGAAGATGGAAGTGAGAACCATCATCAGCTCTTTGGCCGGACGGTTCTGCACGCGATAGGTGAAAAACTGTTTCTCCGCATGCTCGGCGCGGGCGTCCAGCTTCTCGATCCAGGCGCGGGCGCGGGCGAGATATTGCGGCTGCGATGAAATGACGAGGATAGAGGAGAGCCGCTTGTTGCCGATAAAGCGAATCATCCCGCCCATCGGCCCTTCCTTCTCGGAGCCGAAGACATTTTTGAGATCGTCGGCGAGCATATCGGCGTCGCCGCTGCGCACGGGCACCAATGCGAAGGACATGCCCTTCATCGTATCGATGTCGAACATGTTGATGGCGTCCTGCAGGGTCGCGATGTCCTGAGGCGCGCCGGAAAGCGTCAAAGTGTTGCGGGCGTCGTCGGCGCGGACAATGGCCCCGCGCGCCGCGATCGGCTCCAGCACGCGCTTCATCTCGGCGGCGGAAACGTAGCGCAGCTGCACAACCCGCGCGCCCTCGCCGAACTGGGCCGAATCGACCGGCGATGAATCGCTCGTGATCACTTCGCCCGAGATGGCGGCCTGCTCGCTCGGAACGATCTTGTAGATATTGCCGGCCTTGACCACCGAAGCGCCGGAGACGCGCAGCGCGGACTGGAACAGATCCAGCGCAGCGCCCTTGTGGACCGGATTGGCGGTATGGACCGTCACCTTGCCATCGAGCTTCGGGTCGACGACGAAATCCGCGCCCAATATGTCGCCGACGACGATCTTGGCGGCCTGCGAGATTGGAAGATTGACCAGATTGAGGGTCACCCCGTCTTCGCCAACCGGATCGGACGAGCCTGAGCGCCCCCTGCTCGAGCCGATAAATCTGCCGGTGCCCGTGGCGACGAGCGCCCGCTCACTGGCGCTTCTGGGCCGCAGCAGCCCCTCCGAACGCCCGCCGCCACCACCGCTCCGGGCCGGACGGGAGATTGGCTCGACGTTCCATTCCGCGACCGGCGGCCCGCCGCCGGCCCCAGTCGTCGACTCGCACCCAGCGGCGCTTGCGACAGCCAAAGCCAGAAGAGACGCTTTAAATTCAACGCGCAAATCTCAAACCCGTCTTTTGACCGTCGCCCCGAGCTTAGTGCGGTGACGCTTACCACGTTTGCGCAAGCGTCGCCACGCGAACGCGGCGTCATTAGAGCCCTTAAACTGAACTATTATGAAATGTTGGAACATGTTAGAGATCTTCCTGCCGGTGAAAACAGCTGAGCTTACCAAGGAGAGCCGCGAAGGCGGCAAGACCGGGGCGGCGCTCGCAATGCCTGTGGATTACCGCCCTTCCGTCTCCTTCAACAATTCTCACGGCCGGTGAGGCGCCATTGAACCGCGCATTCCTTTCCCTCGTCGCCGGCCCGCCTTCACTGACAACTTGTCGACGCCGCCGGCGGGCGCTTTTGCCGCTTGCGCGCGATATCTTTTTTTGGCGCGGCGACGGACGGGCCCTGGCCCCCGCGGCCTGGGCGGCCGCCTTCGCCCTCCTTGCGCTTCTGGGGCAATGGGCCGACGTGGGGTTCTTTCTGATCCCGAGCCTCTTGCTCCTGCCAGCCCTCGGCCTGATTGCACTTTACGACGCTCGATACTTCGTCATCCCCGACGGGCCGGTTCTGTTTCTCGGGCTCTGCGGATTCGCGACTTTCCTCATAGGCGCGCCGCAGGAGGCGGCGTCCCGGCTCGCCGCCGGCGCCGTTGGTTACGCGGCCATGCGCCTCGTCGCCCTTGCTTATGAAACCCTTCGAGGCGCCCCCGGCGTTGGCGAGGGCGACGCCAAGCTCTATGCGCTCGCCGGGATCTGGCTCGGTTTCGCGGGCCTGCCGTCTTGTCTGATTTACGCTGTGCTGTCCGCCCTGATTTCGGCGGTCGTCGCGCTTCGGCAAGGAACGCTCGAAGACGCGCGCCAGCCTATTCCCTTCGGCCCGCATCTGGCGCTTGGCCTCTGGCTGGTCTGGGTCTTCGGGCCGCTGGAAGCCGGCTAGCCAAAACCGCCTTCACTGCTGGCGCAGCGCGACCGTCGCATCGACCGCCAGGACGCGCCCCATCCGATTCGCCGCAATCTTCACGGAAACGAGGATCGGCAGTCCTGTCTGGCTGTTCCAGACCTGGCTCCAGGCGGGCGGCGGCCCCTGCTGCGGCAAACCACCCATCGGCGCCTGCTGCTGCTTGCCGAAGAAGGAAAATTGCACATCGGCGAGATTGGTCAGGATCACCGTTTTTCTCATGTCGGCGCGCGCCGGCGTGATACCGTCCTTCGGGCGATAGGGCTTCGTCCAGACAGCCAGCGCCGGCCCCTCGGGGCCGAGGTCGACGCCGATTTCCGTCACGATCAGCCCGCCCCATTGCCCGCCGCCTTCGCTCAGGGCGATGAAGCGGCAAGCGTCCGGCCCGCCGCGAAAGGAGGCGGAGGCGCCAAGCGTCGTTTGCATCGCCGGTTCGCTCGCGACCAGATAGCTTTTGCCGATCAATCCGACCGTCGCTCTGAGCGCTGATTCTACTTCATCCAGCGCCTCGCTGGCGCGGCTCACTTCCCATGTTCGCCGCCCCATATGAATGCCGCCCAGGATCGAGCCGGTAATCAGCGAGAGGATGCTGATCGCCAGCAATAGTTCGAGAAGCGTGAAGCCGTCAGGCGCGCGTCGCTTCATAGCGGATCAGAAGCCGGCCGCCATGGCGCCTGCTGTTGGGTATCGGCCGGTTTTATCTTGACCACGGAGAGCGTGTAGGTCTCCCCAAAACCGGAGGGCTTCTTGATAACGAGGCGCGCATGGAAGCTCGTGGCGACGGGCGCCCCGCCGGGCCCCGCGACGGTCCGGCCCGGCGCGACCGACAGAAACCAGTAGAGGCCATCCGGGTAACGGCCGCTCGTCTCGCCGATCGGAACCGACCCGTCCGCCCCCAGGGCGTCGAGTTGCGACGCTCCCTGGCGCGCCGCGCGCAACAGGAAATCCGCGCGCGTCTCATTGCGGACGCCGCCGCTGACGCCGTTGAGAAGCTGCGACAAAGTCATGGCGAGGATGGCGAAGGCGGCAAGCGACTCGATGAGGGAAAAACCTTGCCTGGATTTCAGCCGAGCCCGCATTTGGCCTCGCCTGTCAGCCAGTTGATCGAGATCGTCGCCCGCGCTTCGGGCGTCTGCAAAATCATATCGCCGCCCGTCGAGCCGCCGTCCGGGAAGAATGTGATGGCGCCGCTGCGCTCCGACAGGCGCTGCGTGTTCGCGACGTCGAGCCCAATCTGGGCGTCAGCGGGCAGCTTGCCGACGCCGCCGACCGGAGACGCATAAGTCTTGCTGAAGAGGTCGACGACGACGGCCGCCTCTCCATTGGTCGCGATGGCGCGCGAGCGGGTGGCGCGAAGCGTCGCGCAAAAGCCGCGCGTCGCCGCCTCGAGCCGCATGCGGGCGGAGGGCGGGCGCAGAAGTTGCGAGGACATGCCGGCGAGGAGCGCGATCAGCGCCAGCACGACGAGCGATTCCAGCATTGTAAAGCCGGCGCGCCGGCGCTGCGGAAAGCGTCGGCGCCGCATCACTTCACCGCAAGATCGTTGATGCTGAGCACCGCATCCATCACCGTCATGATCAGGCCGCCGACGACAGTGGCGATGAAGATCGTCAGTATCGGCGTCAACAGGCCCATCGCTCTTTCGATGGAGCGCTGGGTCTCGCGCTCGAACATGGCGGCGACGCGCAGCAGCATGTCACCGAGCTGCGCCGTCTCTTCGCCGATCGTGACCATCTGCAACGCGACGGGCGGCAAGTAAGGCACATTGGCGAGGGAGCCGCTGAGATGCGCGCCGCCGCGCACCGCCTCGATCACGCCGACAAGCTCATTATTGAAAAACTGGTTCGAGACCGCCGTGCGCGCGCTTTCCAGCCCCTGAAGCAGCGGAACGCCCGCCTTCAGCATCGAGCCCAGCGTGCGCGCAAAACGCGCCGTCGCAAATTGCGCGAGCAGCGACCCGATGACGGGAATGCGCAGATAGAAGCGGTGAAGGGCGATGAGCCAAGGCAGGCGCGACTGAGCCATCTTGTACATGGCCGCTATCGCGCCGCCGATGATCGCGAGAACGAGCGCAATGGTCCCGAGGTTCGCCTCGACGTTGATGATGAATTGCAGGCCCGCCGGCATGTCCTTGCCATTGTCGGCGAAAATCGGCGCGATGCTGGGGACGAGCGTGCCTAGAACGACGCCCGTCGCCACAATGGCGAGCGTGATGAGCAAAGCGGGATAAATCAGCGCGCTCTGCACCCGCGCCTTCAACTCCAGTCGGCGCTCCAACATCTCGGCGAGATCCGAGAGCGCCGGACCGACCTTGCCGACCGTCTCGCCCTCTCGCACGACATTCACATATTCCTGGCCAAAAATGTCGGGCCGCCGCGACAAGGCGTCGGAGAGCGAGGCGCCGTCGACGATTCGCGCCAGAATTTCCTGCGCGAGCTCGCGTAGCGCCGGCGTCGGGCTTTGCGCCGAGAGGATGCGCAGACTCTGATCCAGCGGCACGTCCGCCTGCTCCAGCGTCGCGAATTCGCGGGTGAAGGAGGCGATCTGCGCCGCGTTCGGGCCTCGCTTGCCGAACGAGATTTGCGTCAGCCGCGCGGCGCCTTCCGCCTTGGCGGCGCGCGTCTCGAAAGGCGTGACGCCCCGCTGGAACAGCGCGTCCTCGGCTTCCGCGACCGTGCGCGCCTCGATCTCGCCTTCGAGCAGATCGCCGGAGCCGCTATAGGCGCGATATTTGAACATCGGCATGAGCGTCAATCCATTCGCGTGACGCGCGCGACTTCCTCGATCGTCGTCTCGCCGCGCCAAGCCTTGGTCATGCCGCACTGATACATGGTGATCATGCCAGCTTCGCGCGCCGCCGCTTCGAGCTGCGCGTCGGGCGCGCTCTCACAAACGAGCCGCTGCATCCGCTCATTCATGATGAGCAGCTCCGCGATGGTGGAGCGGCCCGTGTAGCCGAGATTGCGGCAATTCGGGCAGCCCCTGGGCGATGAAAGCCTGTCGGGCCCCTTGGCGAAAGCTTCTCCGGCGAATTGCGCGCGAACCTGCGTGCGTGTCTCCAGAGGGCCCGCGCATTGGCAGAGGCGACGCACGAGACGCTGGGCCAGCACCGCCTTCACGGTCGAGGCGATGAGGTAATTCTCGACTCCCATGTCGATGAGACGCGTGATCGACGCCGCCGCGCTGTTGGTATGCAGCGTCGAAAAGACGAGATGGCCGGTCAGCGACGCCTGAATGGCGATCTTCGCGGTCTCGGCGTCGCGAATCTCGCCAATCATGATGATGTCGGGGTCCTGGCGCAGAATCGCGCGCAGCGTATTGGGAAAGTCCAGCCCGATCCCCGGCTGCACCTGCACCTGATTGACGCCGGCAAGCTGATATTCGATGGGGTCCTCGACGGTGAAGACCTTTACGTCGGGCGTCGTCAGCTCCTTGAGCGCCGTATAGAGCGTCGTCGTTTTGCCGCTGCCCGTCGGGCCGGTGACGAGCACGATGCCATTCGGATTGCGCATCACCTTGCGCAGCTGCTCGGTCGTCTGCGGCTCGAAGCCCAGCCGGTCGAAATCGAGCGCGATCTGGCTGCGGTCGAGAATGCGCAGCACGATACTTTCGCCATGCGCCGTCGGGAGGGTCGAAACGCGAAAATCGATGTCGACGCCGCGAATCGCGAGCTTGATGCGCCCGTCCTGCGGCAGGCGCCGCTCAGCGATGTCGAGACGCGCCATGATCTTGATGCGCGACGCGATGGCCGCCTTGAGGCCCGGCGGCAAGGTCTCCGCCGTCCGCAAGGCGCCGTCGATTCGGTAGCGCACCTGCACGGCTTCGAGCGACGGCTCGATGTGGATATCCGACGCGCGGGCTTCGATCGCGTCGCCGATGATCTGATTGACGCGCCGCACGACCGGCGCCTCATTGGCGATGTCGCGCAGGCGTTGAAGGTCGAATTCGCTAGCGTCATTGGCGCGCGCGTCGTTATCGACCAGCGAAACACCGTCCTGCCTAGCGCCATAGAGGGACGACCACGCCTTGTCGAATTGCGCCGGCGTCGCGAGCCTCAGCTCGATCTCATAGCCTGTGGAATAGGACAGCGCCTGAACCGGCTCGAGATCGAGCGGATCGGTCACCGCAAGCCGCAAACGCCGCCCCTCCACCGCAAGCGGCAACAGCCGGTTGGCGTGGATGAATTTTTCCGGGATCTCGGCGCGCAGCGGCGGCTCCATCGGAACCTCGCTCGGTTCGAGCTGCGGGATGCCCAGGAATTTGCCCAGATGCCCGCAAAGATCGACCTCTGAAACGAGGCCGAGCTTCGTCAGCACTTGATCGAATCGCTCGCCGCTTTGTAAGGCCGCGCGTTGCGAACGCTGCAGGGCAAGTTCGTCGATAGCCTTTTCGCTAAGGATAAAGCCGCCGAAGGCCTCGGCGAATTCGGGGCTGTTCGCGTCCGGCCATGCGTTGGGCCCGGAATGCGCGGTCTGCCCCGGAATCTCGGTCTGCGCCGCCATCGACGACCCTTCGCTGGATCAACACCGGACCCAGCAGTAACGATAGCGGGCTATCTTCGCAATAAGGACGATTTATCAGAGCTTTGACGTCGGAATGTCATATTCTGGCGTAAATTGCGCCTTTAGCCTGAGTCTAGGTCGAACGATATCACCGATGTCCAGCGCTCGAACGCCTAACGCCGCGAGTCCCCGCCAAGCATGGCGGAAGTTTGGATTCTGGGGCATCGCTCTCCTTGCGCTTTCCGCGCCGGCGGCCGAAGCGGCGACGGCGAGCAGGACCTATTTTTTCGCCACGCGTGAGGCTTGCGCCGCCTCGGGCGCCTTCACGGTCCAGGAATGCGCCAGCGCATTCGCCAATGCACGGTTGCAGCTGCGCGCCTTGGCGCCTCGTTTCGAATCGAGTTCCGCCTGTCGGATGCGTTTCCGCCTATGCTCGGTGGCCCGGATCGACCCACAGGAGGGCGAGGCGCTCGGCTATGCGCAAGACGAAGCCATCGTCTTCACCCCGATGGCGCTCGGCGTGGAGATGGTCGCCTCTGCAAAAGGCGCCGAGGCGGCCCCTACCCTTGCGATCGATACGCCTGCCCGGCTCTTCCCCTATGCCCCGGTCGCGCGCCCTTACGAGCCCCCACGCCCCGGCTTGGATCAACCCGGCGAATTCCAGGAAAAAAACGTGATGATCCTCGCCGCCGATCATTTCGAGCCTTTCTCGAAGCGCAAGCCCTTCGACGGTCCCATGACCTTCACGGCGTCGGCGCTGGGCGCGATCGTGGGCGCGACGCATGACGTCTCGCCCGCTGAGACGCGAGAGGAGCGTCGCGCGCGGTTGAAGACGGCGCCGTTTATGGAGTAGGGCTTTCGCTGCAAGCTTGGACCCGGGCGGCTATGGCCGCGCCGAGTCGTTTCGTCGGCGCGCCTCCTGCGCCGGGTTGTCGTCACTCTGCCGGGGTCTCCTGTCCTTGCCAAGCGAGTTCTGGACGCGAGATGTCATCGAAGGCTCGCTCAAGCCGGCGGCCGAGCGCTTTTTCGCTTGGTACCGACGCGAATTTTTCAGCTTCTTCCCGCCGGAGACAACCGCCTGGCTGACCGACCGTGGCGATCGTCAGCTCGTTCTCAGGGCCGGAGAGCGAAACCTCTGGCGCCTCGACGCCCGCGGCGCGCCGCTTTGGAGCCTCTCCGCCGATGAAATCGCAGCATCGTCACTGGACGAGGCGCTGGGGCGTCGGAACATAGCCCGCCAAGCGGCGCGGATCAGGCTCGAAATCGACGGGTCGGCCTTCTTTGTGCGCCGCTTCGACATCCCTGCCGTCGCCCAGGCCAATCTCCCCAGGCTGCTCGTCGCCGACATAGAACGTAAGACGCCGTTTCGGCTCGCCGACGTCGTCTACGGCCATACGACCGCCCCGCATCCGGCGTCAGCGGATAAGCTGCGCGTGAGCCTGTGGATCTTGCGCCGCGACTTCATCGACGGCGCGATTGCGGCCGCTGGCCTTGCCCCAGGCGACATCTCCTTCATCAAGCCGGTCGGACTGCGCGACGCCGTGGCCGAAGCGCCGTCGATCGTGATCGGCGGAAAGACAGAAGTCTCCCATTACTTTCGCAACATCGCGATCGGCCTGTCGGCCGCGACCGCCCTCCTCTTCGCGGCAAGCGTCGGCGCCACGCTGTGGCGGCAGTCCGCTCTCAATGAAGAGCTCGACGCAAAGATTCAGGACATGTCGTCGCGCGCGGCGAAAGTGCGGCAGGTTGTCGATCGGGCCTCAGCGGAAAGCCGTCTCCTTGCCGTGTTGCGCAAAGCGCGGCGCGACGGGCCGCTCTTTGCCGATCTCTGGGAAGAAGTGGCGCGCGTCATGCCCGATGGAGCCTACGCCACCGATTTTCGCTTAAGCGAGCCCAAGCCGAATGACAAAGCCATCGACATTGTCGGCTTTGCCGATTCGGCTGTCGGCTTGCCGGCGCTTTTCAACAAATCGCCCCTCTTCGCGGACGCCGGATTGACGGCCCCGATCACCCCCGACCCCCGTGAAAAGCGCGAAGGCTTTTCCCTTCAGGTGAAGTTCGAAAAGAAGCCCGGGGCCGCGAAATGAACTGGAAGGATTTCCTTCACAGCCCCCAAAAGGGACGCGCCCTATTCGTCGGCGTCAATCTGCTGGCTCTTGGGCTTTTCTACCTCGTCTTCATCGAGCCCGCGCGGCGCATGGTCGCCGACGGCGCCGAAGCGATCGCCGAGCGCCGCCAAACACTGGCGCGTTACGAAGCGGTCGCTCTGCACGAGGGGCAGATTCAGGATTATGCGCGCCAAGTCGCCGAGACCAATGGGCGCGGCGAACTTTTCGACGGGGATAGCGAAGGCGTCATCAACGCCAATTTGCAGGCGCGGCTCAAGTCGATCGCCGAAAGCGCGCAAGTCACCGTCCGCTCGATCCAGATGTTGCCCGAAAAACAATTCCAGGGCGTCACGCTCGTCGGCGCGCGCCTCGACGTCGCGGGCGGCTATGAGAATGTGCATGCGCTGGCGCGCGCGCTCGAAGGCGAGCCGCCCTTGATGATCATCACAGCGGCGACGCTTCGCAATCAGGCGATGATGTGGGGCGCGCCGCAGCAGGGCGAAACGGAAATCGAGGCTCAATTCGACGTGTTCGGCGGCGCGCCGCAGAAAGGCCGCCAATGAGCCCCGCCGAACTCTCCAAACTCGTCGCGGAGTTCTCGCGCCGCTCGATCGCCCTCGCCGCGCCGGCTCAGAAAGCGCAACTCTCGCCTTTGTCGGCGATCATTCTGGCGGTTCTCGCGGCGACCACTCTCCTGGCGGCGCTATTTGCCGCCATCGCTTTCCTGGCGCCGATCGACTCGGACGCAACCGTCTCCGCCCCGGCCTGGACGCCGCCAACGCTTGCTGTCGCAGACCTCGCGCCGCCCAAGCCGGCAAGCGCCGATCAGGAATCATTATCCCGGCCGATTTTCTCGAAGAACAGAAAGCCAGCTCCGAAGATTGCGAAGGCTTCCACTGCGACGGCCGCCGAAATGGCCGCGGCGCCCCCCGGCTTGGCGATCAACGCCATCGTGAAGAATAAGAAGACGACGCAGGCTTTCGTGACCTCGTCCGAGTCGCCCGACGGCCTCTGGAAGAGGGTCGGCGAAACCGTCGATTCCTGGACAATCTCCGCGATAGAGAGAGATGGCGTCGTTCTGACGAATGGAGCCCAGACGGCAAGAGTAAAGCTCTATGCCGACCCGCTCCCGCCGGCGGCCGATGGGATGCCCCCTCCCCCGACGCCCTTGCAGTAAGCTCTTACCATTTCCGTTTGAATAGCTTGCATTGGGACATGTCATTCCCGGCGGGCTGAAAGCCCGACCGGGAATCCAGAGCCACAAAGGCGCTGGTTTTGCTCTGGATTCCCGATCGCTCGCTGCGCGAGCATCGGGAATACACCGAACCAATCAAGCGAATTTCGTATCATACGCTCAAGCGGTCTTCGCTTGTTGCGCTGGTAGCGGCGCAGCCTGCGCGTCGCCCGCTCCGATGTTGCGGATCATCTCGAAAGTGTCGGCCAGCGCTTTATCGAGTAGAGCGATGTTCTCCGCTCCAACGGACCCATCGGAATTGGCCCGCCGCTCGATGTCCTCCGCCATCGCGACGACGCGGTCGACGGCGATGTTGACGCTCATGGATTTCAACGCATGCGCCGCGCGCCCAATCTTGACCTGGTCGCCGGCGTCGAGGGCCTCTCGCATCTCCGCGACGGATTTAGGCGCATGATCGAGATAAAGGCCGAATACGCGTCTCAGAAATGGCGTCGGCCCGTCGTTGGCGAGCAGCCCCAGCCCGCTCAGCTTTTTCTCGTTAAGCAAAGGCGCGTCGAAGCACCGCGTCGCCTGATTCTCGGCTCGTGACGTCGACTTCTCGCTTTTTGTCGTCGCTCCCTGGCTGCGCGGCTTGAAGGTGTCGAGGCATTCGGCGAGGGATCGGATCGTGTAGGGCTTGTACAGTACGCCGTCCATTCCTGCGGCCTTCCAGGCGTCCGCCGCTCTCCCGACGACATGCGCGGTGAGCGCGATGATTGGGACACGCTCCTTGCCGGCCGCGCCCCCGCGCTCTCGAATGCGTCGCGCAGCTTCGAAGCCGTCGACCTCCGGCATGCTCACGTCCATCAGCACGATGTCGAAGTCGCCGTTTTCGACCGCCGTAACGGCTTCCAGTCCGTTTTCCGCCGTCTCAACAATGGCGCCAAGCTGCCCGAGCGTCTCGATGGCGACCTCGCGATTGATGGCGGTGTCGTCCGCCACCAGCACTCTCAAGCCTTCGTGCCTGGGCAAAGCGACCGCGCCGGACGCTCGCCTGTCATCGGCGCCGCCCAGCATATGCCCGACCTTTATCTTACTCAGGAGACTGACGAGCTCCGAACGCCTCAGCGGACATGACACCGCGGCGTCCGCCCGCCCATCGCGAACCATGAGATGCGCCGCCGGGTCGCCGAAGGTCGCGAGGCACAGGACATAGCCATCCTCCCGACGCTCCACTGCGTCGATGCGATGCGGATCGGCGATCACAAGGTCCGCGACGAGGATTTCGCCCCGCGCCTCGGCGGCGTCATATCCGGCTTCCCGAAGATAGCGCAGAACGGTCGCCCGCGTGGCGTCGCCCTTTACGGCGACCAACGCCGTCGCGCCGGCTTTGCGCGGGCTCGGCCAATTCGCAGGTTTTTCGCACGCGCCAGCGGGAATGGAGAACGCGAAGGTGGAGCCGCGCCCATGGACGCTCTTGACCTCGAGTTCGCCCTCCATGCATTCGATCAATCGTTTGCTGATGGCGAGGCCGAGCCCCGTGCCGCCAAAACGGCGCGTCGTCGATTGATCGGCTTGCGTGAAGGCGCCGAAAATGTCGCGCAGCTTATGCGCGCGAATCCCTATCCCGGTGTCGGTGACGGCGAAGCGGATGCGCGAGAGATTTTTAGGGTCTGGACCGACTTTCAGGATCACCGAGCCGGACTCGGTGAACTTCAACGCGTTGTTGACCAGGTTGGCGATGATTTGATTTATCCGGACAGGGTCGCCTGTCATCAGGCGGGGCGTCGCCGGCGAGACATAGGAAACGAGATCGAGTCCTTTCTCGCGCGCGCGTTCCGCAAAGAGGCTCGTGACGTCTTCGGCCAACGCGGCAGGATCGAGCGCGATCTTCTCCAATTGAAGCTTGCCGGATTCGGTTTTCGAGAAGTCCAATATGTCGTTGATGATCGCCAGCAGTATCTGGCCCGATTTGGAAATGACTTCCGCATAGCGGCGTTGGCGCTCGGGCAGGTCGGAAGCGGCGAGGAGCTCGGCCATCACCATCACGCCATTCATGGGCGTGCGGATTTCGTGGCTCATCGTCGCGAGGAAGTCCGATTTTGCTGAATTGGCGCTTTCAGCGGCCTCTTTTGCAATCCGCAGATCGCGCGTTCGATCGCTCACGTCTTTTTCGAGGTCGCGCCGATGCGCCGCGAGGCTCTTGTCGCGTTCTTCGAGCTCCTCCAACATCGCGTTGAAGCCGTCGATCAGCAAGCCGACCTCATCGTCGCTCTTCGAAATCACCCGATCCGTATAATCGTGACTGCGACGAATGCGCCAGATCGCGTCGCTCAGTTCGAGAATAGGTTTCGTGAAAACCTTCTGCAGCCTGAAGGCGACGAGCAAGCCAACACCGAGCGCCATGGCGGAGCCGAGCGCCATTCCCTTGAAGGCGTCCTGCAGTTCTTCCGCGAGATCGCGCGTATCTGCGACGAGGACGAAACGACCGACATTGACGCCGCCGTTGATAATGGGAACTTCGACCTGGATGCTACGGCTCGATAAAATCGCAAGCGGCGAGATCGACAGGGCCTCTCCTTCGGTTACGCGCAAGTCGCCATCGAGTTGCGTGGCGCCGCCCATGACGGCGAGGAGCTGGCCGCGGCTTTCAACGCGCGCATAGATCAAATCGGGAATTTGCCCGATCGCCTTGATGACCTGATAGACAGCGTTCTGATCGCGCGCCGCCACTCCACGCGCCGCCGCCGCGGCGAAAACGTGCGCGGATGCGAACAGGGACTTGGACTTTGTCTCGGCGTAATGGCTTGTCTGGCGCCAGAGAAGCACCCCGCTCATCGCGATCGCCGACGTCGCCACAGCAATCGTAACGAGCATGGCCAGCTTTCGGGCGATCGACTTCTTCGGCGCCCTGTTTGCTGTCATGCGAGACGAACCAGTCTCACTCATTCCTTCGTCCCCCAGCCGACTGGGCCATGGCTTCTAGGTTCATTTGCTCAAGTAGCTGTAGCCCGGGTTCATGCCGCCGGGGACAGGGACATTGGTCTTGCCGTAGTCGGAGTTCAGAATCAGGTTGGGACCGCCGTATAGCTGCATGCGCCGGGCGACGATGATGGTGAAGGCGGACGCCTGTCCGATCGTCTTATTGGCGTTGACCTCGAGCTGCCCGCGCGAAAGGTAAATCGTGCCCAGCAGATTCGAGGCGTTGTCGCTGAGGATTTCGTGCGTGTGCAACAGCGGCTCCGCGCGGTCCTCGAAAAACAATATCCCTGCCAGCGGGCCGCTCGTCGGCGCGGTCAAGCTCACCGATGAATCCGTGGCGAATTTGAAGACTGCGTTCGCGCCGGTCAGATAAACGCCTGCGCCCAGCGACGTGAAAGTCGACCCGCCTTCGACGATGAGCGGGCCGTCCTTCATCACATATTCGCCGGCAGAAAGCGTCACCGTCGCGCCGTTGGTCACCTTGAGCCCGCCGCAATAAACGCCGGGCATCAGCGTCATCGTGCCACCCGAAATCAATTCGTTGTTGTGCGTGCAGGCGCCGACCGGCGGCGGCGCGCGCGCTGCCAGCGGATCGGGAACGACGGGACAGTCCGTCAGCGGATCCGGATTGAAATTGACCTTGGAGCCGACCTTGCCGCCGGAGCTGCAAATCATGCCGGCCGTCAGCACCGAAGCATCGGCGCCGGTCAACCCCTGGGGACTTTTGGAGTTGGATTGGACCGCGCAAAACTGCGCGGTGACCTTGGCGCTCTCCTCGAGATAAATCGCACGAGCGCCTTTGTCCTCGAGCGCAAGCGCGCAAATCGGGAAACCATTGGTGCGCGCGACGGCCTGCGCGCTCAAGGCCACAGATTGCTTGTAGACGACACGCAAGAGCTTTGGATCATAGAGGCCGCTGACATTCACCTGCACGGCGCTGTTATTGTCTATGAGCGACGCCGAAATGGCGACCGAACTCAAGGGTTGCGCCGACCGCATCAGCACGCTCTGGGCGGCCGTCTTGGCCAAAGACGAGACGTCGAACCCGCTCATTCGCGCCAGCCGCAGCTCACGCGCCGCGCGGAGCGCTCCCGCATCGGCCGCCGCCTGAAGTTGGCTCTTCAGATTGCTGATCGTCAGAAAATCAAAACCCGCGCCAGCGACAGCGATGAGCGGTAGCAGCGCGAGCGACCAGACGACCGCGACGCTTCCCCGCCGATCTGCGGAGGCGATCCTCAAGCCGCATAGCTGGCGGGAGAACAGCGCGGCCAGGCAGCGCGCCACTCTCACTGATCGGCTCGTCATGCTGCCTCTGTGCCGGCGAAGCTGGGGTTTCCAGCGCGTGCGCTCGGGCTGGGCAAGAAAATCTCGATAAGGGTTGCGCCTTCGGCGCGTTTCTCGCTCCTTAGCGCGCCGCCATGAAGCTCGATAACGCAGCGCGCGAAGGCCATCCCCATGCCTTGGCGACTTTCAAGACAAACGGCCGGCGGGGTCTGTGACGCGTCTGTCGCGACGATTGTTACGAGCGCGCCGCCGTCCGGCGTTCGCGACATGGCCAAATCCACATGCCCCGCACCGCGCATGACGTCTTCTGCGAGATGGCCAATTGCGCGCGCGAGCCGCATCAGATCGCATCGGACGTCGAACGTCTCCGTCGGCTTATGGATGTCCACCAAGACCAGGCGCAACCATTCCGGCGAAATGTCCGCGACGACGGCGTCGAGAATCTTGCTTGCCGGATATTCGTCTTCCGAGAGCCGCGACGAGCCCGCAGAAAGCTCGGCGGATTGAACGAGGTCCATGAAATCGTCTTGCAGCTGTCGCGCTGCGGCGTCGATCTGCGCCGCATATTTCAGATAGCTTTCTCCTACCGGACCGTCGATTTGCTGCCGGATACAGTCGGAAAAGCCGATGATGTCGTTTAGGGGCGTGCCCGCCTCCAGCGAGATCAACGAGAGAAGGCTGTTCGTCAATTTCAGCAATTCATCGGAACGCTTGCGCTCGCGCCGCAAAGCGGTTTCCATCTGCGCCGTGCGCAAGACATGACGAACAGAGTAACTGAGCTGACGCCAGTTGATTGGTTTCGCGGCAAAGAAATTGACGCCGAGCTGGAAGGCGCGATCAATCGACGCGATGTCGTCACGCCCGGTCAACATCATGACGGGAAGGCCGGCGAACCTCGGCTCCGCGCGCAACTTTTCCAGCAGCCCGAAGCCATCGAGAACCGGCATTTCGACATCGAGAAGCACGATATCGAAAGACTCTTTGTGCAGTCGCTCCCAGGCCTCTGCGCCGTTTGAAGCCGTCTCAATAATTGTTGCAGGCGTCGCGAGATGCACTTTAGCGAATTCGGCCAGAATTGGATCGTCGTCGACGAACAAGAGACGCGTCTCGTCGTCGAGCACGAATGTCCATTTGTTTGCCGCTTGCTCCGACACTTCTTTCTCCGGCTGGGCCGACCAGAAGTATCGCCAGGCGTTTAAAATAGCGTATATTGCTTGATCTGTGCCGGCTAAGGGACGGAAAGGGATGAGTTTAAGGGGGCTGTCGATGCAATTTTAACTTATCGTTAATCCTGTGAGTTCATTCAACGTAAATGGTAGTTCTGCTTCATTGAAGGAGAGTTATCGGCGCTTCGGTCACTTTGGGCAAGTTTTATGTGCAATTTCCTACGCTGGGCGATGCGTGACCACGGGCGGATGGCGAGGGACATGCGCCGCTCATTGAAAAATGGCGATTTCCGTCTCGTCTACCAGCCGATCATCGACGCCAGGGACGAGACGATGGTAGGAGTCGAGGCGCTGTGCCGATGGCGCCACCCTGTTCGCGGCGAGACGCCGCCCTCCGCCTTCATCGCTATCGCCGAGGAATCCGGCCTGATCGAGCAGCTCGGTCTGTTCGTGTTGCGGCAGGCATGTCTCGACGCCCGCAATTGGCCGGGCGTCATTGTCTCGGTCAACGTCTCGCCCCGCCAGTTCGAAGACGAGCGGTTTCCGGAAGCGGTACTGAAGATTCTGGCTGAAACGGGCTTGGAGCCGTCGCGGCTGGAGCTCGAACTCACCGAGAATCTGGCGGTCGTGGATCTCGATCTCGCGCGCGCCAAAATGCTGGCCCTCCAAAATCACGGCGTGCGCGTCGCGCTCGATGATTTTGGCTCCGGCCATTCGAGCCTCAATTATTTGCTGTCTCTTCCTTTCGATAAACTCAAGGTCGACAGGTTCTTCGTGTCGAAAATTGAGTCCGGCTCCGCGAGCGCCGCGATCATCCACGCCATCGTGAGCATTGGACGCGCGCTCGGCATGCATGTCACCGCGGAAGGCGTAGAAACCGCCGAACAGCAGCAGTTCCTACGCGTGGCGGGCGTCCACTCCTTCCAGGGATTTCGATTTAGCCGCCCCGTCGACGCCAGCGAGATTTCATCGAGGCTCCAGGCGCAACAGGCGCTGGCCCAGCTCCTCCCTACGCCGCCGGCGCCCTTGACGATGGCGGTCGACGCGCACGGCCTCTCGTGACCTCGCTTTTGATGGCGCCTTAGCGCGCTTTCCGCTCGCATGGTTCTATGCGAGCGGAAAGCGCGCAGTTTCAAAAAGCTGGAGCGCATTCTTATCGCAAAAGTCTGTCAACTTTTGCGGAATGCGCTCTCGAATTTACCAAGCCGCGCCGTGCTCGATTTCTTCCATGTCCGAGTCGGAAAGGCCAAAGTGATGGCCGATCTCATGGACGAGCACATGGGTGATGATGTCGCCCAGCGTATCCTCGCTCTCCGCCCAGAAATCAAGGATCGGTCGGCGATAGAGCCAGACCATGTTGGGCTCGGCCCCGGTCTCGGAGAGATGCGCGCCATCCGCCAGGCCCCGTCCGCGGAAGAGGCCGAGAAGATCGAACTCGGTCTCGCACTCCATCTCGTCGAGCGTCTCCTCGTCGGGGAAGTCTTCGACGTGGAACACAACGCCTTCACAAAGACGGGTGAATTTTTTGGGCAACGCCGCAAAGGCGGCATCTGCGAGCGCTTCGATTTCAGCAAGCGTCGGCGCGCTCAATCGCGCCCATTCAAGTGATGCATCAGCCATGATTCGAACTATGCCATTTTCTGCCGTGGCGAAACAACTCCTCAGTTTTCGCAACAATTTAATGAAGCAATTTCGAGACGATTAAGGGTTCACTCGC
The DNA here is from genome assembly GCF_026427715.1 of Methylocystis sp. MJC1. Taxonomy (NCBI): domain Bacteria; kingdom Pseudomonadati; phylum Pseudomonadota; class Alphaproteobacteria; order Hyphomicrobiales; family Methylocystaceae; genus Methylocystis; species Methylocystis sp. MJC1. Next base: position 2,215,462 of record NZ_CP107558.1, read on the forward strand.
CAAAGTAACCGCGATCGATCCGGGAAAAATTCCCCAAGGTTTGCGGAGTTTAGCATGCTCAAAGGCGCAAGACGTCTCTTCGAGCCGCGCACCAAAAAAGAAGCGATACGTCTGGTCTGTGCTTTCACGGCAATCGCCATCACAGTTGCTATCGCCGTCGTCGTCGTCAGCAGCCTTTGGGCGGGCACGCCAATGGGCCCCTCGCTCATTCGGGCGGTCGTCATCCCGCTGATGCTCGCGCCCTGGATGGTTTGGACGATCGCGCGCTTCTCCCTGCGCCTGGAAGAAATGCGCCTCGAGCTGGAGAAGCTGGTGCGCACGGATCCGCTCAGCGGCGCGCTCAACCGGCGTGGGGTTGCTGAATTTGCCGACAAGGCTTTCGCGGAGCGACGGGAGAAAGATAAATTCTGCGCGATCGTCATCGACATCGATCGCTTCAAGACGATCAACGACAATCACGGACATGCCGCCGGCGACGCCGTCATCGCGCAGGTGGTGGAGATAGCGCGCCAGATGGCGCGCTCCGTGAATTGCGCTATCGGCCGGCTCGGCGGCGACGAGCTTGTTGTTCTGATCGTCGAGCAAACGCTCGAAGACTCATTAGTCATGGCGGAACGTCTGCGCGACGCCATCGAGCACGCGGTTTTCCTGCACGAAGAGACCCGCCTCACCGTGACGACGAGCATCGGCGTCGCCGCGTCGGACCCTGCCGACAAAAACGCCGAGGCTGTCCTCAGACGCGCGGATCATTCGCTTTACGCCGCGAAATCCGCCGGCCGCAATCGCGTGCGGGCGGCGGCTTAGCAACCATAAAAAAGGGACCGCCGCAGCGATCCCTTTTCGTCCGTCTGGCTGGGACGCCGCTTAGCGCCAGTTGCGCACGTCGACGAAGCGGCCCGCGATCGCCGCCGCCGCCGCCATGGCGGGAGAGACGAGATGGGTGCGGCCCTTGAAGCCCTGGCGGCCTTCGAAATTGCGGTTCGAGGTCGAGGCGCAGCGCTCGCCCGGCGCCAGGCGGTCCGGGTTCATGGCGAGGCACATGGAGCAACCCGGCTCGCGCCATTCGAAGCCGGCGGCGAGGAAAATCTTGTCGAGCCCCTCGGCCTCCGCCTGTTCCTTCACGAGCCCAGAGCCCGGAACGACCATGGCGTTGACGCGCTCGGCCACCTTCTTGCCCTCGACCATTTTCGCAGCGGCGCGAAGATCCTCGATGCGGCCATTGGTGCAGGAGCCGATGAAGACTCGGTCGATTTCGATGTCCGTCATCTTCTCCCCGCCCGCGAGGCCCATATAGGCGAGCGAGCGCTCGATCGCGGCGCGCTTCTGCGGGCTCTTGGCCGAATCGGGGGTCGGCACGCGACCGTCAATGCGGGCGACGTCCTCGGGGCTCGTGCCCCAGGTGACGATCGGCGGCAGACTGGCGGCGTCGAGCTTCACGATCTTGTCAAAATGCGCGCCCGCGTCGGTGTAGAGCGTCTCCCAATATTTGCGAGCCATGTCGAAGGCCTCGCCCTTGGGGCCCTTGGGGCGGTCCTTCAGATAGGCGAAGGTCTTCTCGTCCGGCGCGATGAGGCCGGCGCGGGCGCCGCCTTCGATCGTCATGTTGCAGACGGTCATGCGGCCTTCCATCGAGAGGTCGCGGATGGCTTCGCCGGCAAATTCGATGACATGGCCGGTGCCGCCGGCCGTGCCGATCTCGCCGATGATGGCCAGGATGATGTCCTTGGCCGTGGCGCCGTCGGCGAGCTTGCCGTCGACCTGCACCAGCATATTCGCGGCCTTCTTCTGGATCAGCGTCTGGGTTGCGAGCACATGCTCGACCTCGGAAGTGCCGATGCCATGCGCCAGCGCGCCAAAGGCCCCATGCGTCGAGGTGTGGCTGTCGCCGCAGACGATGGTCATGCCCGGCAGCGTGAAGCCCTGCTCCGGCCCGACGATATGGACGACGCCCTGACGATGGTCGTGCTCATTGTAATATTCGACGCCGAATTCCTTGGCGTTGACCGCGAGCTGCTCGACCTGCGCCTTGCTCTCAGGGTCTTCGATCGGGAGCGAGCGGTCGGTGGTCGGCACATTGTGATCGACCACGGCCAGCGTCTTCTGCGGCGCGCGAACCTTGCGGCCGGACATGCGCAGGCCTTCGAACGCCTGAGGGCTCGTCACCTCATGGATGAGATGGCGGTCGATATAGAGCAGGCAGGCGCCGTCATCCTGGCGGTCGACGACATGGTCGTCCCAGATCTTGTCGTAAAGCGTGCGCGGCCCGGTCGAATTGGACATGGTCTTTCCTTAACGCCGCTATTGCGGCCCCACTTGAATTGAGGGTCTTCTAACCGTAACGCAAGCGCCATGGAAGAGCGTTCGCGGCCCGACTGCCCATCGCGCATAGCGCGCCGCCCTCCCCGCGAGGGGCTGGCGTATGCACACATCGTCGCTTCCCGTCATGGCCGGGCTTGTCCCGGCCATCCACGCCGTGCAGACGCTGGCGCGTGCGGGTTCGGCGCGTTTGCTGCCGAGCGCAACAGCCTGTCGGACAGCGCGACCCGAGGTGGACCGTATCCCTTGGCGTGGATGGCCGGGACAAGCCCGGCCATGACGACTCCGAAGTGCGTGACTCCCGTAGCCCTGGAGGGGATGGATTCGCTCACGTCCCGGAGGCGGCCGTGACCTCCCCCGCCCTGCCCCCCGGGCTTGCCGCGGCGCTCGCGGCGCAATTGGAGCGACGGCCGCGTAAGGCGCTTGCCGAGAGCGCCGAACGTCTTTCCGACAGCTACCGCGCCCGTAAGCCCACGAGCGAGGCGATCCGAACCGAGACCGACGCGCTTGCCTATGCGCTCACGCGGATGCCGGCGACCTACGCCGCGGCCATTACGGTGTTGGGCCGGCTTGCCGAGGAGCAGCCGGGGTTCTCGCCGAAAAGCCTCCTCGACGTCGGCTGCGGCCTGGGCGCCGCGGCCTACGCCGCCAGCGCTGTCTGGCCGGAGCTCGGCCAGATTGAAATGGTCGACCGCAGCCGCGCCTTTCTGGCGATGGTCGAGGCGCTCGCCGCCGAGGCGGGGCTGCTGACGGGCGCCAGAATCACCGCCGCCGATATGACGCGGCTGCAAGATAGCCAGGACAAATCAGACCTCGTCGTCGTCGCCTATGTGCTGACCGAGCTGAGCGACGCCGATTTGCTCGGCGTCGCCGAGAGCCTATGGTCGCGAACCGGCGGGGCGCTCGCCATTCTCGAGCCCGGCACGCCGCGCGATCACCAAAGATTGATGGGCGTGCGCGCGCGGCTCATCGAGCGCGGCGCCACCATCCTTGCCCCTTGCGCGCATGCGCGCCCCTGCCCGCTCGCGCCGCCCGACTGGTGCCATTTCTCGGTGCGCCTGCCGCGCTCGCGGGAACATAAATTGCTGAAAGGCGCGGCGGCGCCCTTTGAAGACGAGAAGTTTTGTTATCTCGTCGCAGCGCGCCAGGGCGAAAGCGCCAAGGCGCGCATCCTCGCCCCGCCGCGCCACAGCAAGGCGGGCGTCGTAGTAAAGCTTTGCGATACAAATGGCTTGACCGAAAAATTCCTGCCAAAGCGCAATAAGGCTCGCTATGAAAGCATTCGCAGGAAAGAATGGGGCGACGCTCTCGACGTCCCGCCGGAGGAAGCCTGATGAACAGACCGAGGGTTGCGCCTTACCTCACCGCCAGCCCGGCGGCCGCGGCGATCGCCTTTTATACAGGCGCGTTCGAGGCCAAGCAGCGCGCCCTGATGCCCTCGGTCGATGGCCTGCGCATCGCCCATTGTGAATTGCTGATCAACGGCGGCTCGGTGATGCTCGCGGATTTCTTCCCTGAGCTCGGCCAAACTCGCGTCCCGATGCCCGGCGACACCGCAACCGTCTCGATCAGCCTGGAATATGACACGGGAAAGCAGGTCGACGACACCTGCTCCCGCGCCGCCAAGCTCGGCGCCAAGATTGAAACGCAGCCGACGAATTCTTTTTGGGGCACCCGTTACGCGACGCTGCGCGACCCTTTCGGACATCGCTGGATCTTGAACGGGCCGCTGGATAAATAGACTGCAGCCGCGCCACCGCCGCTATTTGTGAGAAACTACGGCGTCATTCTCATCACTGAAGCGGCCCCCACCCTTAATCCCTCCCCGCAAGAGGGAGGGAGGCGGCTCGCGCCCGAGTTTGTCATCCCTACTTGCCGGTGTGATCCCTAACGACGCCGCTCCACTCCCTCCCCCCACGAGGTGGCGGGGAGGGATTAAGGGTGGGGGGCGATGCAGCTCCGCGCGCGTCTCAGAAAAACCGACCAGCGCCAAATTCCCCGCCGCCATTTTCGGCGCGAGGCGATACAAGAAGCCGGGACGCCCCGGCCCCGTTCGGCCGGTAGCGTGAGAGAACAAGCGCATCGGGGCATGAGCGTCCCAGCTGCGGTCTTTATTCGCGCGCACCTTTCCGAGCCGAAGTAGCGCCATCCTGTGGCGGTTCCTTCGTTCGGCACAGTCGCCAGACGGCGACTGCTTCTTTCCCGAGCGACTTACGTCGCCCGAGCGCGTCGCAAGGGGTCAACATGCGCCGCCTTCGGTCCGCCGGCGCTTTCCCTTTCGGTACTCGGGCCGCGTGTCGCGGACACGAAAACTATGCCCAGCCTTTGCGTGGGATTGCTCCCATGCAGCCTCCCCACGAAGGAGAAGGCACGGCGGGCGGCGCCGGACTCCCGCACGGAACGAGGGTCGTCGCTCCGCGCTTAACCGACCCCGCCGGCGCCGCCGACCCTGACGGCGCCCCTGCAAGTTGGCGAGGCGGAAGCGAGCATAAGGGAGGTTTGGAGCGTGGGGATAAATTAGGCGGCGAAATTTTCGATGAAGAGCGCAATCACCCAACCTCTCCCCGCGCGCAGCGCGGGGAGAGGTTGGGTGAGGGGCCTGGGGGATTAGTAGAAACGAGAAACGCCACAAGGCGCATGGGTTTTCTACATGCGGCCCGGGCTCCGGCCCCGGCCCCTCACCTAACCTCTCCCCGCATAGCCCGTCTGAAGACGGGCGTCTTCGACGCCCTACGCGGGGGAAGGACCGCCCAAAACAAAACCGCCCGGGCCTCTCGGCGCCGGGCGGCGAAAAATAGTCTCCTAAGCCGTAAGGATTACTCCCTCGCGGCCTTGGGCTTGGTCTCGACGCGTTCGGCGATGCGGGCCGACTTGCCGCGACGGTCGCGCAGATAATAGAGCTTGGCGCGGCGGACCTTGCCGCGGCGGACCACCTTGATCGAATCGATCAGCGGCCCGTACATCGGGAAGACGCGCTCGACGCCCTCGCCGTAGGAAATCTTGCGGACAGTGAAGCTCTCGTTGAGGCCCCCGCCATTACGGGCGATCACAACGCCCTCATAGGCCTGCACGCGGCTGCGGTCGCCTTCCTTCACCTTCACGTTCACGACGACGGTGTCACCGGGGCGGAAGTCGGGGATCGCCTTGCCTTCGATGAGCTTGGCGGCCTGTTCGGCCTCGAGCTGCTCAATGATGTTCATAACCGTAAACTCCTGCCGTTTCGTCTGTAGCCTTTCGGCCGACGAGCGTTTCGGAACGCTGTTTTAGTTGAGGCCGCTCCCAATACATCAGAGGGCGACTTTTGTCGAGTGCGCAGACGCGAAAGAACCCTCTTGCGCCGCAAAAGAAAGTGGCGCGCCGGGGACCCTCCTTCTCGACATCCGACCTATATAGCCTTGCCGGGGCGGCTGGCCATGAAAACTCGAGAAGGGGAGCCCAGAATGACCCAGCACGAGGAGCGCCAAGGAGAACGCGGCGGCGCCGCGAGGGCGGCAGCTTCGGATCTGATGAGCGAGGGACGACAACGGTTCGAACATATGGCGGACGCCCAGGCCCAGTTCTGGGATCGGATTCAGGACTCCAACCGCAAATGGCTCGATCGGATGCAGAGCGAGGCGTCTATCGCAGCCGATTTCGCCAACAAGCTGACCTCGGCCAAATCTTTCACGGAGACTGCCAGCATTTTCCAGAACTGGACCGTCAAACATATGGAAATGGCGACCGAGGACGCCCGCCGCCTGCTCTCCGACACGCAGGACATCATTGCCGCGGGCACGCGCTTCTGGACAAATATCGGCGACGGCAAAAGCCGCGGGCATTAACGCTTATCCCCAAGAATGACGCGCGCTCGCACGATACAGAGCGTTGCCGCGCACGAAGGCCCCGAGCAAAGCGGGCCTTCGTGTGGGGAATGCGCTTGATCGGCTCCCCTGTCATACGGATTCGGATCGAATAGCTCGTTTTACCGAGTGTCATAAGAGATCCGCTTGATTGCTTCGGTGTCATTCCCGATCGCTCGCGAAGCGAGCGATCGGGAATCCAGTGCAAAACCAACGCTTTTGTGGCTCTGGATTCCCGGTCGGGCCTTCAGCCCGCCGGGAATGACAAAGACCCATGCGCGCTGTTCAAACGGAAGTGGTGTCATACTCAGGAGGCTGAAAGCCCGACCGACAATCGAGAGCCGCTCGCTTCGCGAACCTCGGGAATGACAAAAGCCCGAAACGAGACGTTCAAGCGGCTCATTCCTCCTCGCGATCATGGGTGAAGCCGACCTTTATCGTAACCTGATATTTCTCAACATTGCCCTTGCCGATACGGCCGCGGATCTGGACGACCTCGAACCATTGCAGATTGCGCAAGGTCAATCCGGCGCGCTGAATCGCCGTGGCGATCGCGCCTTCGACACTGTCTGGCGAGGTCCCAACAAGCTCGACGATCTTGTAAACCGAGCCTTCCATGACATGCTCCCCCTGCCGCTCGAACTGAACGGAATGTAGAGCGGCGCGGGTTCAGGTCATCGGTCGCGGTTGCGGCGGCGGCGCGTCAGAACTTCTTGACCTCTATCCCATGCTTCTGCAGCGCATAGCCGATCTGGCGCGGCGTGAGGCCGAGAAGACGCGCGGCCTTCGCCTTCACCCAGCCGGCGCGCTCCATGGCGTCGACGAGCTTCTCGTAATCGGTGCGCGGGTCTTTCTCGATGACCGTGCAATTCTCGGCGCCTGGGCAGGTATCTCCCGGGGCCGGCGCGCAGGCGCTGACCGCCTCGGCGGGCGGCGCTGGGGGACGCACCGGCGGCGGGGGCGGCGGGGCGACGATGGGCAGCGGCGTCACGCCCGTCGGCCATTTCGACGACGAACCGCTCCAGAGGATGGCGGAGAGGCAACCGTCCTTGCGACAGGAGAAATCCTTGTCGATGATAACGTCGCCATGGGCGAGGGTCGCCGTGCGATAGACGCAGTTCTCCAGCTCGCGAATATTGCCGGGGAAGCCGCATTCGTCGAGCACGCTCATCGCGGATTCGGAGAACTTCAGCTTACCGCCCTGCTCCGAATTGAACCGGCGCAGGAACTCATTGGCCAGCAGATCCATATCCCCCTTGCGGTCGCGCAGCGGCGGCAGGAAGATCGGCACCACGCTGATGCGATAGTAAAGATCGGCGCGGAATTCGCCGCGCTGCACCGCCTCTTCGAGATTTCGGTTGGTCGCACAGACGAGGCGAACGTCGACTTTCAACGTGCGCGACCCACCGACGCGTTCGAACTCGCCCTCTTGCAGCACGCGCAGGAGCTTGGCCTGGAAGGACGGCGTGATCTCCCCGATCTCGTCCAGGAACAAGGTGCCGCCGTCGGCGAGCTCGAAGCGGCCCTTGCGCATATTGGCCGCGCCGGTGAAGGCGCCGCGCTCATGGCCGAACAGCTCGGATTCGAGCACGCTCTCGGGCAGGGCCGCGCAATTGAGCTTGATGAACGGTTTGTTGCGCCGCGGAGACTGATCATGGATCGCGGCGGCGAACAGCTCCTTGCCCGTGCCGGACTCGCCGCGCAGCAGGACTGTCGATTTGGCCTTGGCGACGATGCGGATTTTTTCGACGACGGCGCGCACCGCCGGGCTGTCGCCGACAATGCCCTTGAGGCCTTCGGCCTTCACTTCCGGCGGAATGGCCGATTTCTCCCGCCAGGCGCTTTCGATCATCAATCTTTCGCGATCGCGCGCAATGAGCTTGTGCAGCCGCAGCGTCTGCCCCACCAGATTGGCGATCATGGTGAGAAAACGCACGTCGTGATCGAAGAGCACGGAGGACCGGGTGTTGCGCGCCCGATCGACGGTCAGCGTGCCGACGACGGCGTCGCCATCCTTGATCGGCACGCCGATCATTGAAAAGGACTGGCCGTCCTCATTGCCCCAATCCGCGAGGTCCATGCCTTCGAACAGCGGCGACGTGGCGACGTCGTCGATGACGACCGGCATTTTGGTCGCGACGATCTGGCCGACCGCGCGCTCCGGCAGGCGATCGAAAAACACTTTCGCGGCGCCTTCGCTCCAACCGGAGCCGACGACGACCTCGGGCGCGCCTTTTGCGTCGAGCAGCGCGATCAAACCATGGCGCATATCGAGGAAGCTCGATAGCAGGGTCAATACGCCCGCGAGCACATTCTCCAGTCGGTTCGGGGACGCAAGCAGTTTCGAGATTTCATAAATTCCGACCAGCGCGGTTTCGCCGTAAACCATCGCGCGCGAAGAGGTGGCGCCAATGGAGCCGCCGAGTTCAAGACCCATGGGAGCCTCATGACAGGCGTTGTTGTGCGTCGCCACATAAAAGCAACTATCGCGCCAACTCCGAAATCCTAAATAAAACTTGGAAGTTCAACCGATTGGGGATTCGGACCTACTCCTTGGAACGATTATAAAAACAAGCCGAGTGGCGCAATTTTATCCCCGGCGCCGATTCATGTGGCGCCCATTTCGAGTGCGTGGCGCGGGCCCAATTGAATGTCGCCTTGCGAACATTTGTCCGAAGGCTTTGCGACAACTAGCCGCGCCTCTCGGGGCGCCGCAAGGAAATCCTCAACAGCAACATTTCCAATTGGTTACTTCTGATTTTTGTCAATGGCACGCTTGTTGCGGTCATCCGCCCAACGCCACCGGCCGACATTGGAATTGTTCCAGACGCCCCCCTCAAGGGGGTCCACAACAAAATGCCTGAGAGGATTACGCAATGGACGACTCTCGCTCTTTCGAAACCTATGAAGCTGAGCCCACTCCTGCTCCCGAGCAGCTCGACGACATTATGCAGAAGATGGCCGAGCACAAAGGCTGCGGCACGTCGGGAGGCAGCGGCAAAGCCAGCTGCGGCACCGGCGCGGGCGAAAACGACATGCCCACGGAAATCTGGGAGAAGGTCAAGAACCATCCCTGCTACAGCGAAGAAGCCCACCATCACTATGCGCGCATGCATGTCGCCGTCGCGCCGGCCTGCAACATTCAGTGCAACTATTGTAACCGCAAATATGACTGCGCCAATGAATCGCGTCCCGGCGTCGTCTCCGAAAAGCTGAGCCCCGAGCAAGCCGCCAAGAAAGTGCTCGCGGTGGCCTCCGCCATTCCACAGATGACGGTGCTCGGCATCGCCGGACCCGGCGACCCGCTCGCCAATCCCGGCAAGACGTTCAAAACCTTCGAGCTGATCTCGGAAGCCGCTCCCGACATCAAGCTCTGCCTCTCGACCAATGGCCTCTCCCTGCCCGACCATGTCGAGACGATCAAGAAGTTCAACGTCGATCACGTCACGATCACGATCAATATGACGGACCCGGACATCGGCGCCGAAATCTACCCCTGGGTGTTCTGGAAGCATAAGCGCGTCACCGGCAAGGAAGCCGCGAAGATCCTCACCGATCGCCAGCTGCAGGGCCTCGAGATGCTGACCGCCAACGGCATCCTCTGCAAGGTCAACTCGGTGATGATCCCCGGCATCAACGACGATCATCTCGTGACGGTGAACAGAGAGGTGAAGTCGCGCGGCGCATTCCTGCACAACATCATGCCGCTCATCTCGTCGCCGGAGCACGGCACGGTCTTCGGCCTCAACGGCCAGCGCGGCCCGTCCGCGCAGGAGCTGAAGGCGCTGCAGGACAGCTGCGAAGGCGAGATGAACATGATGCGCCACTGCCGCCAGTGCCGCGCCGACGCAGTGGGCCTGCTCGGCGAAGACCGCAGCGCAGAATTCACGACCGACAAAATCATGGAGATGGAGGTCAATTACGACCTCTCCTCGCGTCAGGCCTATCAGGAGAAGGTCGAGGAAGAGCGCCAGGCGAAGGTCGCCGCACGCAACGCCGAGCTCGAAACGCTCGCCGGCGAAAATGCGGATCTCAAGATCCTTGTCGCTGTCGCGACCAAGGGCTCGGGCCGCATCAACGAGCATTTCGGCCATGCCGATGAGTTCCAGATTTACGAACTCTCCAGCAACGGCGCGAAATTCGTCGGCCATCGTCGCGTCGACCTCTACTGCCAGGGCGGCTATGGCGAGGAAGAGGCGCTCGAGACGGTCATCCGCGCGATCAACGACTGCACCGCGGTCTTTGTCGCCAAGATTGGCCACTGCCCGAAGGAAGATCTGGCGAAGGCCGGCATCGAAGCTGTGGATCAATACGCCTACGAGTTCATCGAGCAGTCGGCAATCTCCTACTTCAAGGACTACCTCGCCAAGATCAGAAGCGGCGAGATCACCCATGTCACACGCGGCGACGCCACAATCCGTCAGGGCGCCTTCGTCTCCGTGGACGCGTAGCGCGGTTCCGATCGGGCGGAACCGCCCGATCGACAAGAAAATCGCGCTTTATCGAGATGTCGGAGCAAGTTCTCAGGAGCTTGCTCCGAAGCCAAGCAAAGGAGCTCAGGTCATGACTTACAAGATTGTCGCTTCTCAATGCACGTCGTGCTCGGCTTGCGAGGCGGAATGTCCGAATGTCGCCATCTCCGAGAAGAACGGCACCTTCGTGATCAATCCGAAAAAATGCACGGAATGCATCGGCTATTTCGACATTCCGCAATGCGTCGCGGTTTGCCCGGTGGACGACACCTGCGTCATCGACAACTCCCTCCCCCGCTACCAGCCGAGCGCCTAATGAATATCGAATTCACCCCCTCCGCTGAAAAGTTCATCCGCCGTCTGGTCATGTTCGACGGCGGGCCAGGCTATGGCCTTCGTCTCCTTGTTTCTCCGGGCGGCTGCTCGGGCATGTCGGCGGAGTTCTCCGTCGAGCCCACGCCCAAAGAAGGCGAGCAGGTCTTCCAGCACGCGCAGTTCAAGCTGTTCCTGCCTGCGCAGAGTCGTCTGCTGCTCGACGGCGTGACGATCGACTTCAAGGAGACCGCCACGTCGACGGGCTTCTCCTTCATAGACCCGAAGGCAAAGGCCTGCGGTTGCTCCTCCAAGAGCGAAGCGCCTGCCTTCGAGGAAACAGCGTGAGATTGTGACATGACGCGTGACGCGGCAGTGCAAACAGGCGTGGCGGAGCAGGATTTCCTTGCTTCCATCGTCCTCGGAGAGGGCCTTCCCGAAGAGGTCGAACGTCTGCTGCACGCCGCGGCCTTATCCTACGATCAGGATGATGTGGCGCATAAATATCTGATGGAGGCGCGCGCTCTCGCGCCGACCCATCCCGCCACGCTGATCGGCCTCTACCGCTTCTACTTCTACAAGGGCCGCCTCAGGGAGTGCCTCGGCGTCGCCGAGTCCTGTCTGACACGCGCCGCGATCGATAATTCGCTGCCGCTCAACTGGCGGCACGTCACGCCGCAAGACGCCGCCTTCGGCGACTTCGACGCCATCGCCCCGCGCTTCTTCATGTTCTCGCTGAAAGGCTACGCCTATCTCAGCATGCGCCTCGGCGATTTTGAGGAAAGCGCCGCTGCGATCGACAAGCTCCTGGAGCTCGACCCCGCCGACAAGATCGGCGCGAAGGTTCTGCTCGGCGTTCTCGAACGCAGAGGGCTCGAAGATGTCGACTGACGATATCGACGAAGCGATCGACTGGCAGGGAAACGCCGTCGATTGCGCGATCTGCGACCATCAGGATCGCTTGAACGCCGAACGCTGCAAGCCGCTGCGCGCCTGCGTGCATGATCGCTATGCCCGGCGCATCGACCGCTTCTTCGACTGGAACCCCGATCTCGCGCGCAATTATCTCACGCATGGCTATTTTGAAGTGCGCGCCTGCGCGTCGAAAGCGGCGGAAATCTTTCTGCTGCCGGCGATGCTCGACGACCCGGAGGAGGCCGTTCGCTGGAGCGCCGCGCGGCGCCTCCCCAGCCGCTACATACTGCGCCTGCGCAACGACCCGCACCGGGAGGTGCGCATCCGCATCGCGCTCCGGCTTGAAGGCACCGACCTTCTGCCGATGATCAGCGACGAGGATTACGCGGTACGGCAGGCCGTCGCGAAAAAGCTGCCCCCGGACCTTCTTGTTCTGATGATCAATGACGAAGACGCAGGCGTGCGCCGCGTCATTGCAAGCCGTATCGCACAAGAAGCATTGATGCGCCTGACGAGAGATCGCGATCCGGTCGTGCGTCTCGAAGCCGCCAAGCGCCTCGACTCCGCCGATCTCGAAACGCTGATCAAAGACCCGGATTGGCGTATTCGCTACGAAGTGGCGCAAAGGGCCGCCGTCGAATTTATCGGCTCTCTTGCCGACGACGAAGATCCACTCGTGCGCGAATGTGCAAGCGATAGGCGCAAGGCCGCCGGCTTGGACGCCTCTTCGAATGTCATCATGACGCAGAAGCGGAGCGATCAATGACCAATATCAGCAGAGACAGCGATCACGTCGAAGTCGATGGCCCGCCCTACTTCGATTACGGCGACAAGGTGCGCGCAAAACGCACGATCCGCAATGACGGAACCTTCCCTGGCAAGGATATCGGCGAAGTCCTCGCGAAGAAAGGCGAGATTGGCTACATCGTGAATATCGGCACCTTTCTGCAGCAGTTCTACATCTATGGCGTAGAATTTGAATCCACCGGCAATCGCGTTGGTATGAAACGCAAAGAGCTGGAAATGGCCGAAATCGACGGAGAGAACGAGAAATGAGCGCGAGATATGACTGGGGTCAACGCGTGCGCGCAACCACGGACCTCGTCAATGACGGCTCCTACCCGGATCGCGCCCAGGATGAGCTGCTGGTCAAGAATGGCGATCTCGGCGAGATCGTGAATGTCGGAACCCATGTCGATACGGAGATAGTCATCTATCTCGTCGAATTTTCACCGCAGCTCGTCATCGGCTGCCTCGAGGAAGAAATCGAACCTGCCTGACACAGTCTGACTAATATATTTGCAACCCGCCAACGAAAGAGGCGCAACGTGAAAGTCATGATCCGCAGAGACTCAGAAGGAAGCCTCTCGGCCTATGTTCCCAAGAAGGATCTCGAGGAACCGATCGTCGAGGTCGAGAGGCCCGAACTGTGGGGCGGTTCTGTCACGCTTGCGAATGGCTGGGTGCTTCAGCTTCCGGAAATGGCGGCCGGCACATCTCTCCCGATCACCGTAGAAGCAAAGAAGATCGGAGGAGAATAACATGACTCTCGCCCCTGCGCAGGTTGCACAAATTGACGCGGCGCTCGCGAAGGCCAGCGCCGACTCGCAGACGCTCGCGTCCATTCGCCAACTTGCGCCGGGGCTGATGGTCACGCGCTGCGACGCGCTTGACATGCGCGATGAAACGCCCTTCCGCACCTACGAGAACTGTTCGCTCTATCTCGTCGACGGGCGTGATCACTGCTGGAAAATCACTTTGGATCCGGGCTGCGCGACGGGCATCGCGCTGGCCCCCAATGGAGGCGCCGCATGAAGACGACTCTTCTGCCTTTGAATGATCCGGATCTTGCGCAAACCGATCTCGAAGCAGTTCTCGGAGTTCTTCAATCCGCGCGCGTCTCGCAGGGCGACGTCGTCGACCAATTCGAGGAAGAGTTCGCCCGTTATGTCGGGCGAAAATATGCGGTCGCCGTTTCGAGCGGCACGATCGGGCTGCTGCTGATCCTGCGCGCGATCGGCGTCGGCGCCGGCGACGAAGTCATCGCCTCGTCCTATTCCTTCCGCGAGACGACGCACGCCGTTGTGCTTGCGGGCGCCCGTCCTGTCTTCGCCGACATCGACTATTGGGCGGGAACGCTGGACCCGGAAAAAGCACGCAAGGCGATTACCGAAAAGACGCGCGCAATCATCGCCGACAATACCAACGGACATCCGGCTCCCTGGGCCCCGCTGCGCGAGATCGCGACCGCGCATAATCTTGCGCTCATCGAGGATTCGACCGAGGCGATCGGCTCGGTTTACCAAGGAAAGCTTGTCGGATCTTTCGGCGATTGCTCTTTGTTCGATTTCTCGCAGCCCGGCGGACTCATCTCCGGCGAAGGCGCAATGATCGTTACCGACAATGACGACACCGTCACCATGCTGCGCCGCTTGCGCAGCCGCAAGATCGAGGAGCGCTCCTCGGTTGTTCTCGGCGCCTGGGCGCCTTTGCAGGCGGGCCTTTCGGACATTGCCGCCGCGCTCGGCCTCGCGCAGCTGCGCCGCATCGAGCTGTTGCTGGCGCGCCGCAAGCGCGTAGAGCGTTACTTCCTCGAATATGTTCGTTCCTTCGAGGGCATCAAGGACCCTTACGTGGCGCCGGAGGTCGACCAAGTTCACTGGTTCCTCTATGTCGTGCATCTGGGGACGCGCTTCTCGCGCTCCAGCCGCGACGCAATCACCGACGATTTACGTCAAGAGAATATCGAAGCGACGGCCTATTCGAGCCCGCTTCATCTGCAACGCTACTACTTCGATCTCGGCTACCGGCGCGGTGATCTGTTCGTGACCGAAAAAGTCGCGGACCGCGCCGTCGCCCTGCCCTTCCATGCCCACCTCTCCGAAGACCAGGTCGCTTTCATCGTGGGCACGATGAAGGACGCGTCGATTAATATCGGCGCCGGAACCGCCATCTACCTTTAACGGCCCAAATCGGCCCCAACACCAAGGAGCGTAACAATATGCCTACCGTGACCATTCTTCCCTCGGGCAAGACCGTTGAAGCCGCGACCGGCAGCCGTCTGCTCGACGCCATTCTCGCGGCAGGCGAACCGATCGTCAGCAAATGCGGCGGCGAGGCGAAATGCGGCGCATGCCATCTCTTCGTGCAGGAAGGCAGAAAGAGCCTGTCGAAGACCACGCGCGCGGAAAATGAAAAGCTCGACTCCATTGTTGGCGTCGGCTCGAAATCACGTCTCGCCTGTCAGGCCATGCTCGGCGCCGAAAATGTAACGGTGGAGTTGCTGGGCTTCGGCTCCGGCTTCTAGTCCGACAAAGGAGACAAAAATGACAGACACAGTTCTGATCCACGTCCGTTTCAACAATGACGGCAGCGTGCTCGAGATCCAAGATCGTCCGACGAGCCTCACGCCTGAGCAATGGTTCACGAAGCTCTCGGAGAAGGCTGCGAATAGCTTCCAGGCGCTCACGGGCGGTCGCGGCGTCTTTCGCGTGTCGTCCGACGACGTCACGGCGCTGAAGGCGGCCGTTCTGCAGTAAGGCTCAACGTCGATCGCTTGGCGAGAGGATTTGAAGATGCTCAGTGAAATCATACCGGCCTTTCGTCGAGGCGACGTGATTCCTTATCTGGGGCCGGGCGTGACCGGCCTCCCCGGGGAGGCGGCGCCACCGTCGCTTCCCGAAATTCTTGTGCAGCAACTCGTCGCTGGCGCGACAGTGCCGCATAAAATCCGCAACAATCTCACTGCGGCTTCGCAATATATCGAGAATTTCAAACATCGCAAGACGCTGACATGCCTGATGGCGAAGGCGTTCTCTGTCGAGTGTGAGCCGAGCGCATTCCACCAATGGCTCGCGACGCAGGAGCAGCTGCCGCTGATCGTGCACGCCTGGTATGACGATCTCGTCGTCAAATCCATGGCCGGTCGTAGCGATTGGGGCCTCGTGCAGGGCGTGACGCAAAGCGAACATTTCGGCGATTGGGTGAATTGGTTCCGGGCCGACCTCTCTGCCGTGCCGACGAAGGAATTCATCCGCGACGGCTCCGGCGCCAAGGCTCCTGCGGAGGCGCCGGACGAGACGCTCAAATGGCGCACGCTTGTCTATGAGCCGCTTGGAGGGGTCACTCCCGCGTCGAACTTCATCATCTCTGACTCCGACTATGTCGAAGTGCTGACAGAAATCGACATTCAAACGCCGATCCCGGACTCGGTGCAAACCATCCGCAAGGGACGCGGCTTTCTATTCCTCGGTTGCCGCTTCACTAATCAGCTCGAACGTAGCTTCGCGCGCCAGATCATGAAGCGCTCCTCGGACACGCATTGGGCGTTGATCGAGGGTGCGCTCACGCGCAATGAGGAAAAATTCCTGCGCGAGCAAAATATCCAGCGCATCGACGCGAAGCTTTCCGATTTTGTCGCCGAGCTGGCCCAATCCAACCTCGCCGCCGTCGCCGCTTGAGTGAAAGAGAGAGAATGATCGAGGATCTTCCCCAAGTCTTCAAATACCACGTTTTCACTTGCTTTCAGCAGCGCCCACCGGGACATCCGCGCGGCAGCTGCATGACCTCTGGGGGAAAGCCCTTGTGGGACCGCCTGCAGGCGAAACTCAATGTGCAGCCTAATCCGGATATTTCGGTGACGGCGACTGGTTGCCTGGGCTTCTGCCGCGCGGGTCCGCTGATGGTCGTCTATCCGGAGGGCGTCTGGTATACGCCGCGCACGGAAGCTGACATCGACGAAATCTTCCAATCGCATTTCCTTGAGGGCAAGCCGGTCGAACGGCTGATTATCGTGCCTCAACTCTGAGAGCGATGTCACTCACAAGAAAGGCCGCCGGCAAAACCGGCGGCCTTTTGCATTTGCGCCTTCGCGCCGCTGAGGAACAACTCACCACCTTCGGCGACCGTCCTTGCGCGGAGCGTAGCGACGAAGCAATCCAGCACCGTGGTCGCCGCTCTGGATTGCTTCGCTTCGCTCGCAATGACGGACAGCGCTGCAACAGACACCGCCCGGCGGTCCTCGACCTCGACCTCCCGTAAAGGAGAGCTATCGGGCTTGCGCCGCTTACATCGGAACTTTGGACGGATTCCCTTCCGCGTCCTTGAAGGGAAACAGCCCTGACTGGAAACATTGAGTCATATGCTCGGCGCGCGCGATTGCAGCCGAGGCAAGCTCCTCGGGCATCGTTTCCTTCGCGGCCTCGGTGAAAAGCGACAACCAGCGGGGAAATTGTTCGACTTCGATCGGCAGCTTCACATGAACGCCGAAGGGCGTGCCCTGATAGCGCGTCGTACCAAGCAGCGCATGCGACCAGAAATTCGAGACGATTTCCAAATGCGGCTCGAGCTCGGAGATGGTTTTGGCGAAGACCGGTCCAAGCAAGGGATCGGCGCCGCCTTTCTCATAGAAGCGCGCAACGCAGGCTCGGATTGCCGCTTCCGCCGCCGAATTGTCGTTTTTGGCCTCCTCAACCGCTGTTTCCATTCTCGCCTCCTGTCGCTCACCGCACATTGAGCACAGTCAGCGGAATTGTCACGCCTCCCGTGCCGCGGCCAAGCATCGCGTCCACCTTCTGACGAACGAATTCCACCTTGAGCGGCTTAGCAATAAAGCCATGGGCGCCGGCCGCGACGCATTCCTTGCCGTAACCATTGTTGCTCGGCTCGACGACGACCAAAATTTTAGCTTGCGGCTGCTCCTGCCGAAACTTGCCCAAAAGCTCCAATCCTTCGGCCTGCGGCAGGGTTTCGGCCAAAAGAATGAGATCCGGCGGCTGCGTCTTTCCTTTTTCAAAAGCGATCGCCGTGCTCGCCACTTCATGCGCCTCGAATTCGTCATGCAACATGAACTGAAGCGCCGCGCGAAAGATCTCATTGTCGTCGACAATGAACACCCGCTTGTTTTCCAGCGCCTTCGACATCTCCACGCCGATCTGCATTTCCCTTACCTCGTTCACGTTGCGATTGCCCGTTTTTCAAGCAAGCGACATGCCGAGGCGCTTGTCGGAAGCTAAGCTTTGGCGTGTGTCAGTTCGCTTGCGAACATCACTGTCGGCTTTGACACACGTGCTCGAGCGCCCGAGGCTCCAGACGTAAATACAGCAAATCCAATGTCTTAAGTATTTCTTACCGAGCTGGCACGCCCTTTGCGCAATACCCCACGCAAGGCTTTTGGCTGCCGGTTCAGAAAGTCAATTGGGAAACGCCGGTCGCCCGCGCCTCGTCGCAGAGTGAGTGAATTTCGGCATGCGTGTGGCGCGCGCCGATCATGATGTTAGGTCCAAACAAGGAGAATGCAATGTCGCTTCGACAGATCGCTTTCTACGGAAAGGGTGGCATCGGTAAATCGACCACCTCGCAGAACACCCTCGCGGCGCTCGCCGAGATGGGCAAGAAGATCCTCATCGTTGGCTGCGACCCCAAGGCCGACTCGACCCGCCTGATCCTTCACGCCAAGGCGCAGGACACCATCCTGTCGCTCGCCGCTGAAGCCGGTTCGGTTGAGGATCTTGAGCTCGAAGACGTGATGAAGGTCGGCTTCCAGGATATCCGTTGCGTCGAGTCGGGTGGTCCGGAGCCGGGCGTCGGCTGCGCGGGTCGCGGCGTCATCACCTCGATCAACTTCCTCGAGGAGAACGGCGCTTACGAGGGCGTCGACTATGTCTCTTACGACGTGCTCGGCGACGTGGTCTGCGGCGGTTTCGCCATGCCGATCCGTGAGAACAAGGCGCAGGAAATCTACATCGTCATGTCTGGCGAGATGATGGCCATGTATGCCGGCAACAACATCTCCAAGGGCATTCTGAAATATGCCAACTCCGGCGGCGTGCGCCTGGGCGGGCTGGTCTGCAACGAGCGCCAGACCGACAAGGAGCTCGAGCTTGCCGAGTCCCTCGCCAAGAAGCTCGGCTCCAAGCTCGTCTACTTCGTGCCGCGCGACAATATCGTTCAGCACGCCGAGCTGCGCCGCATGACGGTCATCGAGTATGCGCCCGACTCCCAGCAGGCGGCTCATTATCGCAACCTCGCGCAGCGCGTCGACGCGAATGCTGGCAATGGCACGATCCCGACGCCCATCACGATGGACGAGCTCGAAGACCTGCTCATGGAACACGGCATCATGAAAGCGGTCGACGAGTCCCAGATCGGCAAGACGGCTGCGGAGCTCTCGGTCGCCTAACTTTCGCCAACTGCCCGGCTCTCTCGAGAGCCGGGCCTACCATCCTCCAGAAAGGCCTCCGTCATGAGTGTGGCGCAAGCTGAATCCATCGAAGACATCAAGGCCCGCAACAAGGAACTCATTCAGGAAGTCCTGAAGGTTTATCCGGAAAAGACCGCCAAGCGTCGCGCCAAGCACCTCGGCACGTTCGAAGACGGTAAGCCGGATTGCGGCGTCAAATCGAACATCAAATCCATTCCCGGCGTCATGACCATTCGTGGCTGCGCTTACGCCGGTTCGAAGGGCGTGGTGTGGGGTCCTATCAAGGACATGATCCACATCTCGCACGGCCCGGTCGGCTGCGGCCAATATTCCTGGGCGTCGCGCCGCAACTATTACATCGGCACGACCGGCATCGACACTTTCGGCACGATGCAGTTCACCTCCGACTTTCAGGAGAAGGACATCGTGTTCGGCGGCGACAAGAAGCTCGCCAAGATCATGGACGAAATCCAGGACCTGTTCCCGTTGAACAAGGGCATCACCGTTCAGTCCGAGTGCCCGATCGGCCTCATCGGCGACGACATCGAAGCCGTCTCCAAGGCCAAGTCGAAGGAATATGAAGGCAAGACGATCGTCCCGGTCCGCTGCGAAGGATTCCGCGGCGTGTCGCAGTCGCTCGGCCACCACATCGCCAATGACGCGGTTCGCGATTGGGTGTTCGACAAGATGGACGGCAAGCCGGCCCGCTTCGAGTCCACGCCTTATGACGTCGCAATCATCGGCGATTACAACATCGGTGGCGACGCCTGGTCTTCGCGCATTCTGCTCGAAGAAATGGGCCTGCGCGTTGTCGCTCAATGGTCCGGCGACGGCACGATTGCGGAGCTCGAAGCGACGCCGAAGGCGAAGCTGAACGTTCTGCACTGCTACCGTTCGATGAACTACATCTCCCGCCACATGGAAGAAAAGTACGGTATTCCGTGGTGTGAGTACAACTTCTTCGGCCCCTCCAAGATCGAAGAGTCGCTGCGCAAGATTGCCTCGCACTTCGACGACAAGATCAAGGAAGGCGCCGAGCGCGTGATCGCGAAGTATCGTCCGCTGATGGACGCCGTCATCGCGAAGTATCGTCCGCGTCTCGAAGGCAAGAGGGTCATGCTGTTCGTCGGCGGCCTGCGTCCGCGCCACGTCATCGGCGCTTACGAAGACCTCGGCATGGAAGTCGTGGGCACGGGCTATGAGTTCGGCCACAACGACGACTATCAGCGCACGAGCCATTACGTGAAGGACGGCACGCTGATCTACGACGACGTCACGGGCTTCGAGTTCGAGAAGTTCGTCGAGAAGATCCAGCCCGATCTCGTCGGCTCGGGCATCAAGGAGAAGTACGTCTTCCAGAAGATGGGCGTGCCCTTCCGTCAGATGCATAGCTGGGACTACTCGGGCCCCTACCACGGCTACGACGGCTTCGCGATCTTCGCGCGCGACATGGACATGGCGATCAACTCGCCGGTCTGGAAGATGGCCAAGGCTCCCTGGGCCGCCTGATCCCCGCAATAAAAAGGTCTCGCCTCTCCCCTGGGGCGAGACCGGCTAGCGGAAACGAGAGGAACTCCTTATGCCACAGAATGCTGACAACGTTCTCGACCACTTTAATTTGTTCCGCCAGCCGGAATACAAGGAGATGTTCGAGAACAAGAAGAAGAACTTCGAAAATCCGGTTGCGGACGCGGAGCTGGAACGCGTTCGCGAATGGACCAAGACCGAAGAATATAAGGAAAAGAACTTCGCTCGCGAAGCGCTGACCGTCAACCCTGCCAAGGCCTGCCAGCCGCTTGGCGCCGTCTTCGCGGCCGTCGGCTTCGAAAGCACCCTGCCCTTCGTCCACGGCTCGCAGGGCTGCGTCGCTTACTATCGTTCTCACTTCTCGCGTCACTTCAAGGAGCCGACCTCTTGCGTCTCCTCCTCCATGACCGAAGACGCGGCGGTGTTCGGCGGCCTCAACAATATGATCGACGGCCTGGCGAACGCCTACAATATGTATAAGCCGAAGATGATCTCCGTCTCCACCACCTGCATGGCGGAAGTCATCGGCGACGACCTCAACGCCTTCATCAAGACCTCGAAGGAAAAGGGCTCGGTTCCGCAGGAGTTCGACGTTCCCTTCGCGCATACCCCGGCTTTCGTCGGCAGCCACATCACCGGCTACGACAACGTCATCAAGGGCGTGCTCGAGCACTTCTGGGACGGCAAGGCTGGCACGGCCCCGGCGCTGGAGCGTCAGCCGAACAACAGCATCAACTTCCTTGGCGGCTTCGACGGCTACACGGTCGGCAATATGCGCGAAGTGAAGCGCATCTTCGAGTCGATGGGCGTCGAATACACCCTGCTCGGCGACAACAGCGACGTGTGGGATACCCCGACCGACGGTGAATTCCGCATGTATGACGGCGGCACCAAGCTCGAGGACGTCGCCAACGCGCTGCACGCCAAGGCGACCATTTCGATGCAGGAATTTTGCACCGAAAAGACGCTGCCCTATATCAAGACCAAGGGCCAGGAAGTCGTCGCCTTAAACCATCCGGTCGGCGTTGCGGCGACCGACAAATTCCTGATGGAGATTTCGCGCATCTCCGGCAAGCCGATCTCCGCAGAGCTCACCAAGGAGCGCGGTCGTCTCGTCGACGCCATCGCCGACTCTTCCGCCCACATCCACGGCAAGAAGTTCGCGATCTACGGCGATCCGGACCTCTGCTACGGCCTTGCGGCCTTCTTGATGGAGCTTGGCGGCGAGCCGGTTCACGTCCTCGCCACCAATGGCGGTAAGGCCTGGGCGGAGAAGGTGCAGGCGCTGTTCGACTCCTCGCCCTTCGGCAAGAACTGCCACGTGTATCCCAACAAGGATCTGTGGCACATGCGTTCGCTGCTCTTCACGGAGCCGGTCGACTTCCTCATCGGCAACACCTACGGCAAGTATCTCGACCGCGATACGGGCACCCCGCTCATCCGCATCGGCTTCCCGATCTTCGATCGCCACCACAAGCACCGCTACCCGGTGTGGGGCTATCAGGGCTCGATGAACGTCCTGGTGTGGATCCTCGACGCCATCTTCGAGGACATCGACCGAAACACCAATGTCGTGGCGAAGTCGGACTACTCCTTCGACATCATTCGCTAGCAGCACTGCGTCGCCGGGCCAATTGGCCCGGCGAATGCTTCTCATACGAGCGTTTTCACTCCCGCGCTCGCGACGAGCGATCCGGCATCCAGAGCAAAGCTGGCGCAATTTTGGCTCTGGATTCCCGAACGGTCTTTCAACACCTCGGGGATGACTAGCCCACCCTGAGGCGTTTGAGCGGAAGCGGCATCAAAGGCGCGACGAACGCGCGACCCCAGTGAGCAGGAGGCATTTGAATGGCGAGTCTGTCGGAAAAGATCCAGGACGTCTTCAACGAGCCGGGCTGCGACAAAAATAAAGGCAAATCCGAGAAAGAGCGCAAAAAGGGCTGCACCAAGCAACTCGCGCCAGGCGCCGCCGCCGGCGGCTGCGCCTTCGATGGCGCCAAGATCGCCCTGCAGCCCATTACCGACGTCGCCCATCTTGTTCATGGCCCCATCGCCTGCGAAGGCAACAGCTGGGACAATCGCGGCGCCAAGACCTCCGGCTCCTCGCTCTATCGTACGGGCTTCACGACTGACATCGCCGAAAATGACGTGGTGTTCGGCGGCGAGAAGCGTCTCTATCGGTCGATCAAGGAAATCATCGACAAATACGATCCTCCGGCCGTTTTCGTCTATCAGACCTGCGTGCCGGCGATGACCGGCGACGACATTGAAGCGGTCTGCAAGGCGGCTGCGGCGAAATTCAACAAGCCGGTGATCCCAGTGATTTCGCCCGGCTTCGTCGGCCCGAAAAATTTGGGCAATAAGCTCGCGGGCGAGGCAATCCTCGACCATGTGATTGGCACGCAAGAGCCCGAATACACCACTCCTTACGACATCAACATCATCGGCGAATATAACCTCGCCGGCGAATTGTGGCAGGTGAAGCCGCTGCTCGACGAGCTCGGCATTCGCATTCTCGCCTGCATCTCGGGCGACGCGAAATATCACGAGGTCGCTTCGTCGCATCGCGCCCGCGCGTCGATGATGGTTTGCTCCAAGGCGATGATCAATGTCGCGCGCAAGATGGAGGAGCGTTACGAGATCCCCTTCTTCGAGGGCTCCTTCTACGGCATCGGCGATATGAGCGACAGCTTGCGCGAGATCGCAAGGCTGTTGATCGAGCGTGGCGCGCCCGCGGAGCTGATGGATCGCACGGAAGCGGTCATCGCCCGTGAGGAGGCGAGAGCCTGGGCGCGCATCGCGCCTTACCGTGAGCGCCTCGAGGGCAAACGCGTGCTGCTCATCACCGGCGGCGTGAAGAGCTGGTCAGTTGTCGCGGCGCTGCAGGAGGCGGGTCTCGAACTCGTCGGCACGAGCGTCAAGAAATCGACGAAGGAAGACAAGGAGCGCATCAAGGAGCTGATGGGCCAGGACGCCCATATGATCGACGACATGACCCCGCGCGAGATGTACAAAATGCTCCGCGAGGCGCGCGCCGACATCATGCTCTCCGGCGGCCGCTCACAGTTCATCGCGCTGAAGGCGAAAATGCCCTGGCTGGACATCAACCAGGAGCGCCATCACGCCTATGCCGGTTATGAAGGCATGGTCGAGCTCGTCCACGAGATCGACAAGGCGCTTTACAACCCCGTTTGGGAGCAGGTGCGCCGTCCGGCCCCTTGGGAAGAAAAGAGCTGGGAACAACGCGCCGACGAGGCCATCGCCGCAGAAGCGGCGGCGCTGGCCGCCGATCCCGTCGCGGCCGAAGCCGCCCGTCGCGACAAGCAGGTTTGCTCCTGCAATCTCATCTCGGTTGGCGCCATCGAAGACGCGATCCGCGACGGGGCAAACGACGTTGCCGCTGTCGGAAAAGCGACAGCTGCCGGCACGGGTTGCGGCGGTTGTCAGGAGCGCATCGCCGCAATGCTCGAAGCGGCGTCCAGCGCGCAGGCGATCGCCGCGCCGCAAGCAGCGTGAGGTGGAAAAAATGGCGCGCGTCACCGTCTCCAAGAAATCCTGCGCGGTCAATCCGCTGAAAATGAGCCAGCCCATCGGCGGCGCCCTCGCCTTCATGGGCGTCTCTGGCTGCATGCCCGTGCTGCACGGCTCGCAAGGCTGCACGTCCTTCGGACTCGTGCTCTTCGTCCGTCACTTCAAGGAAGCCATACCGCTGCAAACCACGGCGATGAACGAGGTCGCAACGGTTTTGGGCGGCCTCGAAAACATCGAACAAGCCATTCTCAATATCGTCAAACGCGCGAAGCCGAAGGTCATCGGCATTTGCTCGACCGGTGTGACGGAAACGAAGGGCGACGACGTCGACGGTTATCTGCAGCTGGTGCGCAAGCGGCATCCGGAGCTCGACGACATCGGCATGGTCTATGTCTCGACCCCCGATTTCAAGGATGCGTTCCAGGACGGATTTGGCAAGACCGTAACAAAGCTGATCGAAGCTTTTGTGCCCGACGAAATCCCCTCGCGGCGCGCGCCGCAGCGCGTGAATGTGCTTGCCGGATGCCATCTCACCCCTGGCGACATCGACGAGTTGCGCGATATCATCGAAGCCTTTGGATTGGAGCCGACCTTCCTGCCGGATCTCTCCGGCTCGCTCGACGGGCACATTCCAGACGATTTCACGCCGACGACGCTTGGCGGCGTCACCAAGGAAGACATCGCCGCCATGGGCAGCGCCGCCTGGACGATCGCGGTGGGCGAGCAGATGCGGGAAGGCGCCGAGGCGCTTCAATCGCGCGCCGGCGTGCCCTTCCAGCTGTTCGATCGCCTCACCGGCTTGGCGCCCAATGACGAACTCATCGGCCTTTTGTCGCGGATCAGCGGGCGTCCGGTTCCGATCAAATTCAGGCGCCAAAGGGGCCAGCTTGTCGATGCGATGCTGGACGGGCACTTCCACTTCGGCGGAAAGCGCATCGCCATCGGCGCTGAGCCCGATCTTTTGTTCGCGATCAGCCAATGGCTGACGGAAATGGGCGCGGAAGTGACGGCTGCGGTGACCACGACGCACTCGCCCGTGCTCGAAAAGATCATGACCGAAGAGGTCCTGATCGGCGACCTGGAGGATTTGGAAAACCGCCTTTCCGGCTGTGATCTCATGATCACGCATTCGCATGGGCGCCAGGCCTCCGAACGCAGCGGCGTTCCGCTCTATCGCATGGGCCTGCCGATGTTCGACCGCATCGGTGCCGCGCATGAGCTCTCTGTCGGCTACCGCGGCACGCGCGATCTCATCTTCAAGCTCGGCAATTTGTTCATTGACCAGGTTCCGGAGCCCACCCCCGAGACATGGCGCGGGGAAAGTGCGGAACACGACGGCACGACGCTTGCGTCTGAGAACGATATCGCGCCGATCAGCGCTCACTGACGACATAGGAGGCGTCATGAAAGTCGCATTCGCCACCCAAGACCTCGAAAGGGTCGACGCTCATTTCGGCTGGGCCAAGAACATCGCCATCTATGATCTCAACGGCGAAACCTACAGTTTTGTCGAGTCGGTCGCTTTTTCCGGCGACCTTCAGGAAGACGGCAACGAGGATAAGCTGCAGCCGAAGCTCGAAGCGATCAAGGATTGCGCGATCCTCTATGTGGCCGCCATCGGCGGCTCGGGCGCCGCGCGCGTCGTCGCATCGAACATTCACCCGATGAAAGTCAAGGAGCCCGAAAAGATCACCGATCTGATCGAGAAGCTCCAGGTCGTGCTGCGCGGAAACCCGCCCCCATGGCTGCGCAAGGTTTTGTCGAAGAGCGGCGACCGCAGCTTCGATTTCGAGGAGGAGACCGAAAATGTCTGAAGCCGCCGCCGTAGAGACCGCATCGAAGCCCGAAGACAGCATCTTCCTCAAGGAGCTGATCAAGGTCTGGCGCGCGCAGGACACGCATGGAACCTGGGAGAAGAAGACCGATCTCAACCTTCTCGACCCCTATATCGTCACCAAGGAGCAACGTAAGGAAATCCCGATCATCGGCGATCCGGATCCCGAGATGCTCTGGCGTCTCGAGCTGTTTTACAACGCTGTCGGCCTCGCCATCGAGCGCCGCACGGGCTGCATGGTGCAGCCGATGATGAAGATGAGCCACGAGGGCTTCGGCCGCATGATCCTGACCACCGGCCGTCTCATCGTCGTGAACAAGCAGTTGCGCGACGTGCACCGTTTCGGCTTCGAGTCGTTCGAAAAGCTTGCGTCGGAAGGCGAGAAGTTTGTCGACGCCGGCGTCGAGATGATCGAGAAATTCCCTGAAGTGGCCAAGTTCTGATCGGAGGCGCGAAGATGAGCAGCGTCGATGAATTGAAGGCCGAGATCAAAAAGCTCTCGGCCAGGGCGATGAATATGAAGATGAACCTGCACGACCTCTCGGAGGAGCTGCCGGTCAATTGGACGAACATCATGTCGATCGCGCATGAGACTCATGACGCCTATGCGGCGTTGGAGGCTGCGCGCAAGAAACTCAAGGAACTCGAGGCTGCCTGAAATGAGCGAGTTCAAGACGCGAGACGGCTCGCCTTATACGCCGCTCTATCTCACCGACATCAACGCCGAGACCTGCATCGGCTGCGGACGTTGCTTCAAGGTCTGCCCGCAAAGTGTGATGTCGCTTTACGGCGTCAATGACGAAGGCGAAATCCTCGGCATTGTCACGGAGGACGACGACGATGATTTCGACGGCGATCTCAACCGCAAGATCATGAAGGTGGAGCACGCCGGCGCCTGCATCGGCTGCAACGCCTGCTCAAGGGTCTGTCCGAAAAACTGCCAGACCCATCTGCCAGCGGATGAGATCGCGGCCTGACCGATGAATATGCTCGCGCCCCCCCATCAACAAATGGCGGGCGCGCGCCCTTTACCGACGGCCGAGCAGATTTACTGCGCCATCCGCGCGGACGCCACCAATCTCGCCGCAGCCGATCCTTTTACCGCGCATGTCATTGCTTGCGCTCTGACCATCGGGCTTTCTGACGCGCTGGAACGGGGAGATACGCTTTCCTCAGCCCTCGGGCTCGACCGCGCCGGCCTAGAAGCTCTGACCGCGCAATGGGCTCCGAACGCCCGCCAGTTTTTTGACCTCCAAGCCGAACCGCAAGAATTGTTTCTCGATGAAGAAGAGGCGCAGCTTCATGAGTTGCTCGCCCGCTTCAAATCGGACACGACGCCGCTCTGCGCCTGGATGATCTCGATCGTCGCCCGTCGCGCCATGTCGCCGCGCCATCTTTGGCAGGATCTCGGCCTGATCGAGCGCAGCGAACTCACCAAGCTGATGGCGCAATGGTTTCCGGCGCTTGCGTCGGCCAATGTCGACAATATGAAATGGAAGAAATTCTTTTACCGAAAGCTTTGTGAGCTCGAGGGCTTTTCGCTCTGCGCGGCCCCAACCTGCCGCGAATGTGGCGATTTCGACAATTGCTTCGGCGCGGAAGATGGGGCGAGCATGCTCGCACGTCTGTCACAGCGCTGACCGCCCGCCACGCAATCCCGAGAACAGCCGAAACAGCTTTGTCAGTTCTCTGACAATGTCTGCATTACAGAAAAGCAAGCTAGCGGAGACCCTCTGGATTCCCATGAGGTTCCGCGCTGGCACATCGGTTGCTTTTCCCTTGTCCAGACAATCTTAACAAGGGAGCTGTCGTGATGATCGAGCTGACGGATAGCGCGGTGACGGCGGTGCGTTCGGCCATTGCCGGCGCGGGCCAGGAAGTTGAAGGCCTGCGTATCATGGTCGAGGCCGGCGGCTGTGCGGGCCTGAAATATTCAATGGGTCTCGTGAATGAAGCGGACCCCAACGACCATATCTTCGAGAACGACGGCGTGAAGGTCTATGTCGAGGAAGGCTCGCTCGCCTATCTCGACGGCACTAAGATCGACTTCGTCATCGGCCTCGAGGGTTCCGGTTTCACTTTCGACAATCCGCAAGCCAAATCGAGCTGCTCCTGCGGCAAGTCTTTCGGCTGAACCCGCCAGATTTCTAGGGTTCAGACTCGGCGCGGGAAGCGGCCAGGAGGCGGCGATGTGGGATTACACTGACAAGGTCAAGGACTACTTCTTCAATCCCAAGAACGCCGGCGTTCTGGGCGAGGCCAACGCCGTCGGCGAAGTCGGCGCCATCTCCTGTGGCGACGCGCTGAAGCTGATGATGAAGGTCGATCCGGAAACCGAGGTCATTCAGGACGCGAAGTTCCAGACCTTCGGATGCGGTTCCGCCATCGCCTCTTCCTCTGCGCTTACCGAGCTCATTATCGGCAAGACTCTGGAAGAGGCTGTGTCCATCACCAACCAGGACATTGCCGATTTTCTGGGCGGCCTGCCGCCGGAGAAGATGCATTGCTCGGTGATGGGCTATGAGGCGCTGCAGGCGGCGATCGCCAATTTCCGCGGCGAGGAATGGCATGACGACCATGACGAAGGCGCGCTCGTCTGCAAATGCTTCGGCGTCGACGAAGGCGTCATCGAGCGCGCCATCCGCATGAACAAGCTGACCTCGATTGAACAGGTCACCGATTACACCAAGGCCGGCGGCGGCTGCCTCACCTGCTTCGACAAGCTCGAAGACCTTCTCGCCAAGGTGAATGGCGAACTCGTCGCAGAAGGCCTCATCGCCGAACATGCGGCCTATCGCATCGGGGGCTCCGACGCCGCGGAACTCAAGGCCAAAGCGAAGGCCAAGAAGGAAACGGAAAAGGCCCCCGTCCGGGAAGTTGCCGCTGCGGCGACGTCTCCGATTGCGCCCTCTTCTCCCTTGCCGCCGCCTTCCGCCGGCATGACCAATCTCAAGAAGATCCGTCTGATCGAAGAGGCGATCGAAGAGCTTCGTCCGTATCTCAAAAAAGATGGCGGCGACTGCGAGCTGATCGACGTCGACGGCAATAATGTGATGGTCAATCTCAAGGGCGCCTGCATGGCTTGCCAGATGGCGAGCGTCACCATCTCCGGCATTCAGGAACGCCTGATCGCCAAGCTCGGCATACCGATCCGCATCATTCCCGTGAAGAACCACGCTCATTGAGGGGAAAGACCATGCGTCCAGTCTATCTCGACAATAATGCGACGACACGGGTCGATCCGGCGGTGGTCGACGCCATGCTCCCCTTCTTCACGGAGCAGTTCGGCAATCCTTCGTCGATCCACTCTTTCGGCGCGAGCGTCGGCGTGTCTGTGAAGAAGGCGCGTCAGCAATTGCAACAATTGCTCGGCGCGGAGCACGACCACGAGATCATCTATACGGCGAGCGGCACCGAGGCGGACAACACCGCTATTCTATCAGCGCTGGAGGCCATGCCCGGACGCGACGAGATCGTCACCAGCGCGGTGGAGCATCCCGCCGTTCTCGCGCTCTGCCAGCATCTGGAGAAGACCGGCCGCGCCAAGGTTCATTATATCGGCGTCGACTCGCTGGGTCGGCTCGACATCGAAGCCTATCGCAACGCGCTCTCCGACAAGGTCGCTCTCGTCACGCTTATGTGGGCGAACAATGAGACCGGCACGCTTTTCCCGGTCGAAGGGCTCGCGGAGCTCGCCAAGGAGCATGGCGCGGTGTTCCATACTGATGCGGTGCAAGCCGTTGGCAAAGTGCCGATCGTCCTGAAAGGCAGTGCGATCGACATGCTGTCGCTTTCCGGCCACAAGCTGCATGCGCCCAAGGGCATTGGCGCGCTGTACGTCAAGCGGGGCACGCGCTTCAAACCGTTGCTGCGCGGCGGCCATCAGGAGCGCGGACGCCGCGCCGGCACCGAGAATGCGCCGGGCATCATCGGCCTCGGCAAGGCGGCGGAGCTGGCCATCGAGCATATGGTCGATGAGCAGACCCGCGTGAAGGAGCTGCGAGACCGGCTCGAAAAGGCGATCCTGCAGCGCATTCCCAATTGCTTCGTCAATGGCGATCCGCGCGAGCGGCTGCCGAACACGAGCAACATCGCCTTCGAATATGTGGAAGGCGAAGCGATCCTGCTGCATCTGACGCGCCAGGGCATCGCCGCTTCGTCTGGTTCGGCCTGCACCTCGGGGTCGCTCGAGCCGTCGCATGTGATGAAGGCGATGAATGTGCCCTTCACGGCGGCGCATGGCTCCATCCGCTTCTCGCTCTCGCGCGACAATGTGCCGGAGGATGTCGACCAGGTGATCGACGCGCTGCCCAAGATCCTCGAGAAACTGCGCGAGCTCTCGCCCTTCTGGGCTGGCGCGAACAAGGATCCGAACGATTTCAAACCCGTTTATGCGTGAGTTGAAGCCGTGAACGTCGACCACCCCCGCGTCTTTATCAATGACACGACGCTCCGCGACGGCGAGCAGGCGCCGCGCGTCGCCTTCACGGCGCGCGACAAGGTTGCGATCGCGACAGCGCTCGCAGCCGCGGGGGTGGATGAAATCGAAGCCGGCACGCCGGCCATGGGACGCGACGAAATCGACGCCATTAGCCGCGTCGTGGCCGAAGGTCTTCCCTGCCGCGTGATGGCCTGGTGCCGGCTCAATACGCAAGACGTCGATGCGGCGCTCGCCGCCGGCGTCTCCCATGTGAATATCTCCGCGCCCATGTCGCGGCTGCAGATCGGCGTGAAGCTCGGCGTCGACGTCCCGGCTGTGGCCGAACGCGTGCGCTCGGTCGTTTCCTACGCACGCGAACGCGGTCTGACAGTGGCGCTCGGCGGCGAGGATTCGTCCCGCGCCGATCCGCGTGACATCGGCGTCATTCTCCGCGCCGCACAGCAAGCCGGCGCCTGGCGCTATCGCTTCGCCGATACGCTCGGCCTGCTCGACCCGTTCTCCGCCTTCGAAGCGATTTCCAATGTGCGCGCCGAGACGGATCTGCCGATCGAATTCCACGGCCATGACGACGTCGGTCTCGCAACCGCCAATACGCTCGCGGCGATACGCGCGGGCGCCACGCATGCCTCCGTCACCGTTCTCGGCCTCGGCGAACGCGCCGGCAACGCCGCTCTGGAAGAAATCGCCGTCGCGCTCGGCCATGTTGCGCGGGGCCGCACCAATATCAGCGCCGATCAGCTCCCCGGACTGGCGAAGCTCGTCGCCCGCGCTGCGCGCAGGCGCATCGGCCGCTCGAAGGCGATCGTCGGCGCCGACGTCTTTACCCATGAGTCCGGCATTCATGTCGCTGCGCTCTTGAAAGACGCGCGCACCTATCAGGGGATCGACCCTGCGCTGCTCGGCCGGCGCAACACTGTCGTGCTGGCCAAGCACTCGGGCGTCGCGGCGCTGAAAAGCAAGGGCGCGGAGCTGGGTTTCGACATCGACCGCGATCTGGCGAATGCGCTCCTTGCGCAAATCCGCCAACGCGCGAACGAGAAGGCGGCGCCAATGACGAAGCGTGAGTTGAAGAACCTCTTCAAGAGCGCATGCGGAGGCGCGCCATGAGCCTCGCCGCCTCAGCTCCGCTGACGAAGCCCGCCATTCCCCCGAGCCTTTTCGTCAAATTGCGCGGCGACGTCTCCTGCGTTCTGAGGCGCGATCCTGCGGCGCGCAATTCGCTTGAAGTCGCGCTCCTCTATCCGGGCGTTCATGCGATCCTGTTTTATCGCATCGCCAACAGCCTTTGGCGGCGCGGCGTCAAATTCCCGGCGCGCTTCCTCTCCTGGTTTGCGCGGCTGATCACCAATATCGACATCCATCCTGGCGCGACGATCGGCGAGCGTCTCTTCATCGATCACGGCGCCGGCGTGGTGATCGGCGAGACGGCGGTCATCGGCGACGACGTGACGCTCTATCACGGCGTCACCCTCGGCGGCACGTCATGGGCGCCGGGCAAGCGTCATCCCACGATCGAAAACGGCGTGCTCGTCGGCGCCGGCGCGAAAATCCTTGGGCCGATCACCGTCGGCGCCCGCTCCCGCATCGGCGCCAATTCGGTCGTCATTGAAGACATTCCGCCGGAGATGACGGTCGTCGGCATTCCCGGCCGCATCGTGAAAGTGGAACGCCGCCGCTCCGGCCCGGACGGTCGCATCGATCTCGAACATCATCTCATTCCCGATCCGGTCGGCGACGCCATTTCGGTGCTGATCGACCGGCTCGACTTCCTTGAAACGCGCCTGGCGCATCTGCAGGCGCGCAAGAACGACACCCTTTCGAAGGCCAGTGAAAAGGAGACGACGCCATGAGCGTGTTCGACGAATTGCGGAAACTTCATTCCGCGGAGGATTTCTTCGAAGCGCTCGGCGTCGAATACGATCCGGCCGTGGTGCGCGTCGCGCGCCTCCATATTCTGCGCCGCATGGCGGAATATCTCTCCAAGAACGACTTCGACGGCGTCCCCGACGAAGAAACGCGCGCCGCCTGCAAAGAGACGCTCACGAAAGCCTATGAGGATTTCGCGGCCTCTTCGCCCATCGCCGAGCGCGTCTTCAAGGTCCACAAGGACGCCGTGAAGCCGAAGGAGGAGCCGGCGAAGCCGTTCGTTCCCTTGACCACGCTGACCGTCGCGCGCAGCTGAGCCAGGAAAAGACAAAATGAAAATCCTCGTCTGCATCAAGCAGGTTCCGGATAGCGCGCAGATCCGCGTTCATCCCGTGACCAATACGATCATGCGGCAGGGCGTGCCGACGATCATCAATCCTTACGATCTCTTCTCGCTGGAAGAGGCGCTGCGCCTACGCGACAAATTCGGCGGCGAAGTCACCGTGCTGACCATGGGCCCGCCCATGGCCTCCGAGTCGCTGCGCAAGGCTTTGGCGATCGGCGCGGATCGCGCCGTGCTGCTCACCGACCGCTTTTTCGCGGGCTCCGACACGCTGGCGACGACCTATGCGCTGGCGCAGGCGATCCGCAAGATCGAGCAGACCTTCGGCAAGCAGGACATTGTCTTCACCGGCAAGCAGACGATCGACGGCGATACGGCACAGGTTGGCCCCGGCATTGCGAAACGCCTGAACCTTCTGCAGCTCACTTATATCTCCAAGATCGTCGAGTGCGATCCGGAGAAGGGCGAAGTTGTCGTCGAGCGGCGCGCCGAGGGCGGCGTGCAGGTTCTCAAGACCGCCATGCCCTGCCTCGTCACCATGATCGAGGGCTCCAATGAAGTGCGCCGCGGCGCCTTCAACGATGCGCTGCGCGCGGCGCGCGCCGAGATCGTCACCTGGAGCGCCAAGGACGCGGAGATCGAGGATCTCACGAAATGCGGCCTCAAGGGTTCGCCCACGATCGTGAAGAAGGTCTTCGCGCCCGCGCCGCGCTCCGAAAAGGCCGCCTTTGTCGAGCCCGGCAAGACGGCCGGCGATTCCGCCGAGGCGCTGATCGCCTCCATCTTCGGGCGTCATCCGGCGCTCGAAGCCGACATGACCAAACTCGCTTCCGGACTCTAGAGCGCGTGGCGAAAAAGTGGAAACCGGTTTTTTGCGCAACGCGCGCTCGGAAATTCGAAACAGGAGCTGACGATGTCCCCCACGCCGCCGCCCGCCACTCGCGCTAGCGCAAAAAAAGAGCTGCCGGAGCATTTCCGCGGTTACAAGCATGTTTGGGTCTGCGTTGAACAGGAGCGCGGTGACGTTCATCCGGTCTCCTGGGAGCTTCTCGGCGAGGGCCGCAAGCTCGCCGACAAGCTCGGCGTCGAGCTCGGCGCCGTCGTGCTCGGCGGCCCCGGAGAGGGAACCAAGGAAGCGGCGGCCGAGGCCTTCCGCTTCGGCGCAGACGTCGCCTATCTCGTCGAGCATCCGGTGCTGACGGACTATCGCAACGAGTCTTACGCCAAGGCGGTGACTCAGCTCGTCAACGCCTATAAGCCGGAAATTCTCCTGCTGGGCGCGACGAATCTGGGCCGCGACCTTGCGGGTTCGGTGGCGACGACGCTACTCACGGGCCTCACCGCCGACTGCACCGAGCTTGCGGTGGACGCCGACGGCTCGCTCGCCGCGACGCGCCCGACCTTCGGCGGCTCGCTACTCTGCACGATCTACACGCTGAATTATCGCCCGCAGATGGCGACCGTGCGTCCGCGCGTGATGCCCATGCCCGAGCGCGTCGCCGATCGCGTCGGCCGCGTCGTGCCCTTCACGCCCGATCTCGACGAAGACTCGATCATCACCAAGCTGCTGCGCTTCATTCCGGATCGCGACTCCAACAAGAGCAATCTCGCCTTTGCGGATGTGGTTGTCGCCGGCGGCATGGGGCTGCAGAGCGCCGAGAACTTCCAGCTCGTGAAGAACCTCGCTTCCGTGCTCGGCGCCGAATATGGCTGCTCGCGTCCGGTCGTTCAGAAAGGCTGGCTCCCCGCCGAGCGCCAGATTGGCCAGACCGGCAAGACGATCCGGCCGAAGCTCTATATCGCCGCCGGCATCTCTGGCGCGATTCAACATCGCGTCGGCGTCGAAGGTGCGGATTGCATCGTTGCGATCAATACCGATAAGAACGCGCCGATCTTCGACTTCGCGCATATCGGCATCGCCACGGACGCCATCCGCCTGCTGCCGGCGCTCACCGAAGCTTTCCGCGCAAGACTGTCGCCCCATCAGCGTGATCGGCTCGCCGGCTAATGAACACTTCGAAATTATCCGGCGTGGCGCCGGTTGCATGTGAATGGAGACTGCCATGATCGAAGAAAGATTCGACGCGATCGTGATCGGAGCCGGAATGGCCGGCAACGCCGCGGCGCACACCATGGCGTCCCGCGGCCTCAAAGTGCTGCAACTGGAGCGCGGCGAATATCCCGGCTCGAAGAACGTCCAAGGCGCGATCCTTTACGCCGATATGGTCGAGAAGATCGTCCCGAACTTCCGCGAGGAGGCGCCGCTCGAGCGCCATCTTGTCGAGCAGCGTTTCTGGATGATGGGCGATCGCTCCCACACTGCCCTGCAATATCGCAACGACGACTTCAACGAGGACAAGCCGAACCGCTACACGATCGTTCGTTCGCAATTCGACCGCTGGTTCTCGAAGGAAGTGCAGGCGCAAGGCGCGATCGTCATCTGTGAAACGACGGTGATGGAGCTCGTGAGCGACGCTTACGGCAAGGTCATCGGCGTGCGCACCGACCGTCGCGGTGGCACCATTTTCGCCGATGTCGTCGTGCTGTGCGAAGGCGTCAACGGCCTGCTTGGCACGCGCGCCGGCCTGCGCGCATCGCCGAAGCCCGAACATGTCGCGCTGGCTGTGAAGGAAATGCACTTCCTGCCGCGTGAAACGATCGAAGCGCGCTTCAATCTGCGTGGCGACGAAGGCGTCGTCGTCGAGGCGGCGGGCGTCATCTCAAAGGGCATGACGGGCATGGGCTTCGTCTACACCAACAAGGAGAGCATTTCGGTCGGCATGGGTTGTCTGGTTTCTGACTTTGCTGAAAATAAAGATACGCCATACGGCCTGTTGGAAGCCTTCAAGAACCATCCCTCGATCAAACCACTGCTCGAAGGCTCGGAAGTGAAGGAATATGCCGCCCATCTCATCCCCGAGGGCGGGTACAACACAATTCCGGAGCTTTTCGGCGATGGTTGGGTGGTTTGTGGCGACGCCGCGCAGCTCAACAACGCCATTCACCGCGAAGGCTCCAACCTCGCGCTGACCTCGGGCCGCCTCGCGGGCGAAGCGATCTTCCAGATCAAGTCGCGCAAGGAGGCTATGACGAAGCAAAATCTGGCGCTTTACAAAAAGCTCCTCGACGACAGCTTCGTCATGAAGGACCTAAAGAAATACAAGGACATGCCGGCGCTTCTGCACGCCAATTCGCAAAATTACTTCCTGGCCTATCCGCAGCTCGTCTCGAAGGCCATGGAGAATTTCCTGCGCGTCGACGGCACGCCGAAGTTAGACAAGGAGAAGGCCACCATTGGCGCCTTTATAAAGGAACGCAAATGGTCGGGCCTCTTTGGCGACGCATGGAAGCTTGCGCGCGCCTGGCGCTGACGCATCGAGTTGGCGTTGTTCTTGCGTAGCAGAGGAAAGAACATTCCGAGAGGAGAAATCCCATGTCCCTCGCCGCCCGAGTTGAGGAAAAACTCTACCAAAATCGTTACCTCGTGGACGCCGGCAAGCCGCATATCGCCATTCGTCCGCACGAAAAACCCTCTGAAAATCTCCTGGCGATGACTCACATCTGCCCGGCGGGCTGCTATTCTGAAACCAGTTCGGGGCAGGTCGAAATCACGCCGGACGGCTGTCTCGAATGCGGCACCTGTCGGGTGTTGTGCGAAGCGTCCGGCGACATCACCTGGAACTACCCGCGCGGCGGTTTCGGCGTGCTGTTCAAATTCGGATAGGAAGCGCCATGCCCAATGTTACTTTCCAGTCGCCCTTGTTGCATAAGAACGTCACTGTTTATGCGATCGCGGGCGACACCTCGACGATCCTCGCCGTCGCCGATGCGAACAAGATTGCGATCCCGCATGATTGTCGCGACGGCGAATGCGGCTCCTGTCTCATCGAGGTGGTCACGCTTTCGGGAAAGACCATGGGCTCGCTTCTGACCGAGAAGGAAAAGACCCAGCTCAAATCGCTCGGCAAAATCACCGCCGAGGAAATCCGCTTGGCCGAAGTGGAAGATGTGGCGCCAAAATATCGCCTTGCCTGTCAGTATATTGTCCGCGACCAAGATATTCTGGTGAAGTTCAGCGGCGAACCGGGCGGCGCCTGACGCCCGAAGCGCCGCGACGCTTTCACGAACCGGCGGTCACACGACCGTCGGTTTTCACCGGCTGAGAGAACGTTATGCCAAACGTCACTTTCTCATCGCCCTTGTTGCAGCGGTCCGTCACTGTCTTCACGGCGGGAGGCGACGCCTCGAGCATTCTTAGTGTCGCGGAAGAGAACAAGATCCCCTTGCCGCGAACATGCCGTGACGGCGAATGCGGCGTCTGTGTCGTGGACGTCTTGGCGCTCTCCGGCAAAACCATGGGCTCCCGGCTGACCGACAAGGAAAAAGCGCGCCTCGCGGCGGTGGGGAAAATCACGCCGGAAGAAATCCGTCGCGCCGAGATCAACGAGATCGCGCCGCGGTATCGGCTCGCCTGTCAATATGTCATCGGCCACGAGGATATATTGGTGAAGTTCACCGGCAGGCCGGGTAGCACGTAAGAAGAGGCATTTATAAAGCCAGCCCCGTCATTGCGAGGAGCGCAGCGACGAAGCAATCCAGGGCCGCTGCAACACCGTTTACATTCAAACGAGTCGCATTTCCAGGCGGCCGAAGGCCCGACCGGGAAACCACAGTCGCAAAAGCGCTGGTTTGCTCTGGAGTCCCGATCGCTCGCTGCGCAAGCATCGGGATACGCCGAGCTAACCAACTGGATCTCCTTTAACTGCTCTTGTTTGCTTCGCTTCGCTCGCTGTGACATCCCGAACTGGATCAAAACGAGGCACGCCCAGCCGATTGTCGATAATATCCGCGTAGTAAGCGATAAGTAACGCAACATGCTCGTCGAATGCCTCGAGCAAGCGAGCGTTCAGCGTGATTTTATATTTTGGCTTATTGTCGACACACAGCAATCCTGCGCGCGCTGCGTCGTTTAAGATCTTTCGCATATGGCTGCGCGATAGCCCCAATCGAAGACTCAAGTTGAATAGTGACACGTCGATCTGCGGACAAAACGCGTGTGGCTCGTCGAAAAAATTGGCCTCTCGCAACAGTTCGAGCAGGAACTGATAGCCGCCGTCGCGATCTGCGAACATCAATATGTCTTGATGCCACTCGAGCAATAGAATTCCATTGAAGTAGTCGTCAGCCGCAATCCTCATGACTTGGAGATCGACTGCGGGATCGGAACCCAATCGCACATAGCCTCCTCTCGGCATGATTTGATCTAGCGCGGCATAAATGGCTCCCATCAGCTCAGCGCGATAGCCTCGCAGCTTTTGCGTTGGCCTGAGGAAACGGTAGCGCTTGTCTGCGGCGGAGCAGCTTTCAAGATAACCGGAAAGCTCGAGCATCTTGACGAAGGCGAACACACGCCCCCTGCTCGCCACGCGCCGTTCAGCACAGATATTCTGCATCTTGCGTATTGTGAGCCCGGACCGGACATCGTCGATGTCGAGGTAAGAATCCAGATAAATGCAAATGTTTGCTATAAGCGATCTTGCTGTCTCATTGACGAGAAAGCGAGCCACATTCGAGCCACTGTGCATTTTGTAGATTATTTCCGAATAAATCGTCCTTGATCGGTAAAAATTTGGATGCAACATCAACGCTCTCGCACGCGAAAGAAGCTCTTCTGAAATACGTTTCATCGACACCACTCAATTGAAGAAATTAACTCGGAAATCATGCAAATCACTTATCGACCGAGTGCCGTCTCGGCGCGAGGATTTCTGGGTCGCGTCGCTATCTTTCGGCCCGCCTCGCTCTCGCTCGCGACGTCGGCTCGCTTCTGGGCTCATCGAGCGCTACGAGCTTTTTAGGATCAAAATCCAGTGGGATCCAAAAAGCCCTTGCGCTGTTTCTTTGTCCCCTCGCCCTGCTCGCTCGGGCGGTCTTCAGACTATCGCTTTTTCAAGCGCAGATCGTTTCAAAAATCGCCATTTACGGCAACTTCATTGATCTTATTTCTTTCCCGCGAGGCCTCAAAAAATATATCCGTTGTTTGCAGAGGGCATGAAATGGCAATCGCGTGGATATCTGAAATCCGTAATAATCATCCGACTGCGTCTTTGAGTGTTTGCATTGATGATGGGCGTCACCCGACCGTCAATGGCGTTACCTATGACAGGGAGCAATGGCTTGATGTCGCTCCTCGACGTGGCCCGGATGACCCCACAATCGTCAGGCCTGAAAATATGGCTGTGCCGTGGAGCTATGGCGGCGCAAACAAAATGCTTCTGCGCCTCAAGTCGATCGGTGGCCAGAACACAGTCTCTGCCGAAATTCGTGGGACGGATGCGTGGGATTACATTGTTTTTCGTAACGTCGAGCTCACTGAGCTGAAATCCCTCGATGCCGGATCACAGGGCGATGCGCCCGGCGTCAACCATTCCTGGTGGTCTGTCTCCTTGCACGAGAACGGTGTCATCGAATGGCATATGATGGATCGACAGGGGGCGCGTCATGACGACATTATTGACGCGCTGAATAAAACGGGCAGTTTTTTCATTCAGATCCTCCCCGATCTCATAAAGATGGAGACCGAAATGGCTAAGCTCGCGACGACGGTCATCGCCGCCTGATTGAGCGAGGAGAGATGCAAAAGCGTAGGACGCGACAGGCGTCCTACGCTCACTGCCCGGAATTTTAGTTGTCGCGATGTCAGCCGAGCATGCGTGTGTCTGCACCCGCGTTCGAGACTAAGTAACGCAGCCTCAAACCAGCTTGTCGCCGACCAGGAACTCCATCGCGCGATCGAGCCTGATATGGGGGAGCGGCAAAGGCTCGCGATCCTTTCCGAGCTTGGCGACCGGCGGACGAAATTTCAGGAAGCGGAATTCGGCTTCCTCCTCGTCGAGCGCCAAAGCGTCTCCGCGAAACACCGCTTTCGGATCGTCGGGCAATTCGCCGGGAAAGATCGCGCCTTCCGCAGTGCCGTCGAAGACGTCGTCGCCGATGCGCTCGCCCTCGATCGGCGTTCCAACAATGGCGGACAGCTTCTCGCCCTCGTGGCGCACGACGGCTTCGCGCGTCGCACGCACCGCGGCCATGGCGATCACATCGATCTCCGCGCCGACCCCTTCCGCCCGCGCAATGGCGCGGCCGGTGAGATGGCGCAGGATCGCCTCCAGCCGGTCGTGGCTCGTATGATGGAGATGATCGGCCTTTGTCGCCGCAAACAGGATGCGGTCGATCTTCGGCCGGAAGATCGTCGAGAGCAGATTGGAGCGGCCGGTGCGGAACGCGTTCAGCACGTCGGTGAGCGCATTTTCGAGGTCGCGCACCGCCGCCGGGCCGGAGTTCAGAGCCGCGAGCGCGTCGACCAGCACGATCTGCCGGTCGAGTCGGGCGAAATGATCGCGGAAGAAGGGCTTTACGACGTGAGTCTTATAGGCTTCGTAGCGGCGCTCCATCTCCCGCCCGAGGCTGCGATAGGGCAGCTCCTCCCCCTCCTCCACCGGCAATGGCGCGAAGGTCAGCGCGGGCGAGCCTTCGAGATCTCCAGGCATCAGAAAACGCCCCGGCGGCAGGGTCGAGAGCGCGAAGCGCTCGGTTTTGGCGAGCCGCAGATATTCGGTAAAGAGCCGCGCCAGCTTCTGGGCGGTCGGCTCCGAGTAACGCCCCTTGGGGTCGACGCCGACGGTCGCGCCGCGCCATTCGGCGGCGATCGGCGCGCGCGCCGCCGCGCTCGCCGCCTCAAGGGTCTCATGCGACCACTGTGCATAGGATTTGCCGAGCAAGGGGAGATCGAGCAGCCATTCTCCCGGATAATCCACGATGTCGATGTCGAGACGCGCATTCTCCTGGCCGATATGGCGCAAAGACCAGGCGTTCGATTTGAACTCGATGGCGACGCGCAGCTCGGAAATACGGCGCGTCGATTGCGGCCAATGTCGCTCGTCTCCGCTCGTCAGCGCCTCGAGATGCTCCTCATAGGCGAAGCGCGGGACGTTGAAGTCCGGCTGAGGATCGAGATGGGCGGAAGTGATGCGGCCTTCCGCGTGCGCGCGAAAGACCGGCAGATGCGCCTTACGACCGGCCGCTAGCGCGCGCGTCAGATGATGAACGAGAGAGGTGATGAAAACCGTCTTGCCTGAGCGCGACAGGCCCGTGACCCCGAGCCGCAGGCGGGCGCCCGAGACGAAATCGGCGAGGCTCTCGGCGGCGACCCGGGTCTCGAACCAAAGATCGGACATTTGCGAGGAAGGCACGGCGGCTCCGGGAAGAGGCGAGACGGAACCTCATCTAATCCAAGAGCCGCCAATTTGGGAGAGCGGATGGCGGAGAGTGAGTTTTTCCAACCAGCGCTGTCATTGCGAGCGCGGCGAAGCAATCCAGCCCAGCTATAGCGGCGCTTTGCTCCTCGCAATGACGGACCTCAGGACAAACAGCCCGCGACGCTGTGTCGCTTACGAAGCGACAAGCGAAAGCAGGGCGAAAAGCAACGCCCTGCCTCCCATCCCTCGCTCAGCAATCACCGCTTCGACATCGGCACATAATCGCGCCGCTTCTCGCCCGTGTAGAGCTGGCGCGGGCGGCCGATCTTGGAGCCAGAATCCTCGATCATTTCCTTCCACTGGGCGATCCAGCCGACCGTGCGCGCCACGGCGAAGAGCACCGTGAACATGGCGACGGGGAAGTTCATCGCCTTCAACGTGATGCCCGAATAGAAGTCGATGTTCGGATAGAGCTGCTTCTCGATGAAATAGTCGTCCGACAGCGCGATGCGCTCGAGCTCGAGCGCGACATCGAGAAGCGCATCCTTGACGCCCAGCTCGTTCAACACCTCGCGGGTCGTGCGCTGCATGATCTTCGCGCGCGGATCGTAGTTCTTATAGACGCGATGGCCGAAGCCCATCAGGCGGAAGGGATCGTTCTTGTCCTTGGCGCGGGCGATGAACTGCGGAATGCGGTCCGGCGTGCCGATCTCGGAGAGCATCTTGAGCACGGCCTCATTGGCGCCGCCATGCGCCGGGCCCCAAAGCGAGGCGATGCCCGCCGCGATGCAGGCAAAAGGATTGGCGCCAGAGGAGCCCGAAAGGCGCACGGTCGAGGTCGAGGCGTTCTGCTCGTGATCGGCGTGCAGGATGAAGATGCGGTCGAGCGCGCGGGAGAGAACCGGATTGACCTTATATTCCTCGCAAGGCACGGCGAAGCACATGCGCAGGAAGTTCGACGTATAGTCGAGGTCGTTCTTGGGATAAACGAAGGGCTGGCCGATCGAATATTTATAGGCCATCGCCGCCAGCGTCGGGATCTTGGCGATCATGCGCGTCGAGGCGACCATGCGCTCGACCGGATCGGCGATATTGGTCGAGTCGTGATAGAAGGCCGAGAGCGCGCCGACCGAGGCCACCATCACCGCCATCGGATGCGCGTCGCGGCGGAAGCCCTGGAAAAAGCGGGCCATCTGCTCGTGCACCATCGTGTGGCGCGTGATGCGATAATCGAAATCGGCCTTTTGCGCGCCCGTCGGCAACTCGCCGTAGAGCAGCAGGTAGCAGGTCTCGAGGAAGTCGCCGTGCTCGGCAAGCTGCTCGATCGGATAGCCGCGATAGAGCAGCACGCCCTCGTCGCCGTCGATGAAGGTGATCTTCGATTCGCAGGAGGCGGTCGAGGTGAAGCCGGGATCGAAGGTGAACATCTCGGTCTCGGAATAGAGACTGCGGATGTCCATGACGGACGGTCCCATCGTGCCTTCCATGACCGGAAGGTCGATGGTTTTGCCGCCCACTGAGAAAGAAGCCTTGTTGTCGGCCATTGCGCACCCTCGTTAGTCGGCCCGGACGCGCGGCGGCGCCGTCCCCCAGCCGCCGCGACGTTCTCTTATAAATACGTCGCGATGCCGGCAGGCCTTTGGTTTTTTGCACATCTAGGGCGGGGACGACCTCTTGTGCAGCGCAAAAAGGTTACCGCTACCGCGAAGACTGTCAAGCTTTGAAGCTTACGAGGGCCTGTGCGCGGACAGGCGCACAAGCCGATCGAGCAAGCAACAGCCTGGCGTCGTTAGCCCCAAATACCTCCCCTTTACTGGGAGGTCGGCGTCCATAGGACGCCGGGTGAGGCTCACGCCGCCACGACAATCGTTGAACGCTGACCCCACCCGACCCCGCTTACGCAGGGCCACCCTCCCCGTAAAGGGGAGGGATGGGCTCACGCCCGGCTTAGTGCTTTCTCACTCGCTTTGGTCGGCGATGCGCGCCAGGCTCTCGTCGCGCCCGAGAATTTCGAGCACGTCGAAAATGCCCGGCGAGGTCGCGCGGCCGGTGAGCGCGGCGCGCAAGGGCTGCGCGAGGTCGCCGAGCTTCACGCCCAGTTCAACCGAAAGATCGCGCACGACGCCTTCGGTCGCCGCGGCGCTCCATTCGGTCAACGCCGCAAGCTTCGGCCCGAGCGCGGCGAGGCGCGATTTCGCTTCCGGCGAGAGGAGCTTTTGCGCCTTCTCGTCCATCGGCAGCGGACGCTGCACAAAGAGGAAGCCGGCGCCGTCGACAAGCTCGTTGAGCGTCTTGGCGCGCGCCTTCAGGCCCGCAAGCGCCGCGCGCAACTGGGCGCGCTTATGATCGTCGAGCGCCGCCAGCACCGCCTCGCCGCCCTGGAGATAAGGCAGCGTGTCGACCAAAATCTGGAACAGCTCGTCGTCGGGCGTGTCGCGCAGATAATGCCCATTCATATTTTCGAGCTTCACGAAATCGAAGCGCGCCGGCGAGCGATGCACCTGGGAGAGATCGAACGCTTCGATCATCTCTGCTTGCGTGAAGAACTCCTTGTCGCCCTGGCTCCAGCCCAGGCGCACGAGATAATTGCGCAGCGCCGCCGGCACATAGCCCATGGCGCGATAGGCGTCGACGCCGAGCGCGCCATGGCGCTTGGAGAGCTTGGCGCCGTCCGGCCCGTGAATGAGCGGAATATGGGCGAAAGCCGGCGTCTGCCAGCCCATCGCCTCATAGATGTGCTTTTGCCGCGCGGCGTTGGTGAGGTGATCGTCGCCGCGGATGATCTGCGTGACGCCCATGTCGTGGTCGTCAACGACGACGGCGAGCATATAGGTCGGCGTGCCGTCGGAACGCAGCAGGATGAAATCGTCGAGGTCCTTGTTGGGGAAGACCACCCTGCTCTGCACGGCGTCCTCGATTACCGTCTCGCCCGCCTCCGGCGCCTTGATGCGCACGACGAAAGGCGCGCCGGCGGGCGCCTCCGAAGGATCGCGATCGCGCCAGCGGCCATCGTAGCGCGGCGGGCGCTTCTCGGCGCGCGCCTTTTCGCGCATTTCCTCGAGCTCCTGCGGCGTAGCATAGCAGCGATAGGCGAGGCCTTTCGCCAGCAGCTCATGCGCCACCTCGGCGTGACGCGCGGCGCGCGAGAACTGGTAGATGACGTCGCCGTCCCAATCGAGGCCGAGCCATTTCATGCCGTCGATGATGGCCTCGATCGCCGCCTCGGTGGAGCGCTCGCGGTCGGTGTCCTCGATGCGCAGCATCATCCGCCCGCCATGGCGCTTGGCGTAGAGCCAGTTGAACAAAGCCGTGCGCGCCCCGCCGATATGCAGGAAGCCGGTGGGCGACGGGGCGAAGCGGGTGACGACCTCGGACATGGGGCGGCGATGATCCAGCGGAGC
Source organism: Methylocystis sp. MJC1 (assembly GCF_026427715.1). Lineage (NCBI taxonomy): Bacteria > Pseudomonadati > Pseudomonadota > Alphaproteobacteria > Hyphomicrobiales > Methylocystaceae > Methylocystis > Methylocystis sp. MJC1. The sequence goes on from NZ_CP107558.1 coordinate 2,259,715, forward strand.
GACGACGCCCATCATTGCGAGGAGCGAAGCGACGAAGCAATCCAGAGCGGCCATCACTGCCCTGGATTGCTTCGCGTCGCTCGCAATGACGGGGTCGTCGCGAATTTCGAGAGGGCCCCTCTAGCACGCGCATTCTTGCAATGCGAGCCTGAAGGCTCGCGGTCCATAGCGGCCCGGACCGCGGGCCTTCAGGCCCGCATTTACGCCTCTGACGTCGACGCCATTGGCTATGCTGGCAGCATGACCACCTTCGTCTTGATCGGCGTTCGGGAATAAAGGTCGATCATGTCTTGGCTGAGGAGGCCGGTGCAGCCGCTGGTGACGCCGGTGCCGATCGTCTCGGGGTCGCTGGTGCTGTAGATCGTATAGACCGTGTAGACGCCGTTCCTATAGAGATAGAGCACGCGGGCGCCGAGCGGGTTGTCCAGACCTCCCGGCATGCCGCGGGCATATTGGCGCGCCTCCGGCTGGCGCGCGATCATCTCCTTGGGCGGCGTCCAGATGGGCCATTCGGCCTTGCGCCCGACATAAACCTCCCCGCTCCACAGGAACCCAGGCCGGCCGACATTGGCGCCGTAACGGGTGGCCTTTCCGTCGCCTTCGATGCGATAGACGTGGTAATTGCGGGGATCGACGATAATCGTGCCGGGCGCCTCTTTGGTGTCGTAGCGCACTGTCTGGCGAAAATATTTCGGATTGATCTTGCCGATATCGACCGCGGGGATCGGGAATTTCTCGTTTGGCACAGCCGCGTAAAACTTCGCCGCCTCGGCGCGGCCCATGTCGTCGGACACGCAGCCGGCGAGCCCCAGCGCGCCGAGACCGGCGGCGGAGCCGGACAGAAACGACCGGCGGCTGAGACGCCCGGACCGAAGCCCGAGCAGAGCTCCCTCGTTGCTTTCGCCGGCCTCGGCAATTCCTTCGTCAACGATCATTTTGGACTTTCCCATCTCCTGTCGCCCGGCCAGAGAGTACTCGGGCAGAAAACGCTACGCCTTTGCTGAGCTGAGATTGCCGTCTCACGGCTCGATTGGCAAGGTGGAGATGAGGCAGGAGCCGCCCTGCCCTGATGACTGCTATGCGTAAAAAGCGGCCCTCCGCAATACGGCCGCATAGTAGTTTCAGATGGGAAATACACCGACAACGGGAATTGAAACGACATCAATGTCCGCTAACCCAAGCTGGGCAAAAAATGAAAGAAACACAGCACATTTTGAAGAGCATCCATCTTGCGAATGAGCGGGCGGTATGGGTCCGTGAACCGGAGCATAGGGCCACCAACGTGACGGTATTTCTGGATGCGGAGCTTTACCGCGATCGTGTTGGGGCGATATCGATCATCGACGCCCTTGAGTCCAAGGGTGACATTGATAGTTCACTTTTTGTCTTTGTCTCAATGGAAAGCGCCGCATCCCGGTGGGTGGAGTGCCCCTGCTATTCTCCGTTCGCTCAGTTCATCGAAGACGAATTATTTACCTGGTTGGAGAGCGCCTATCCAAGTGCACTCGAAGCCCGGGAGCGTGTGATCGCGGGGCTCAGCTATACCGGTTTGGCCGCGGCTTATGTCTCGATGATGAATCCCTCTCGATTCACGAAGGTGATCGCGCAGTCCGGCTCGTTCTGGTCAAACGATTGTTGGATTATCGACTATTTCGAGAAACTGGATCCCAAGCCAAAAACAGAATTTCACTTGGATGTGGGTCTGCAAGAGACACAGGACAACGTTCTGCACAAAGAGGGCGTTTTGCAGACAGTCTCCCAGATCGAAGCCGTGAAGAGATTTCGAGACGCATTGCTGCGACACGGCTACCAACCTCGTTATGTCGAATTTGATGGAGGGCACGACTTCGCAGCTTGGAGCTCTACGCTGCCAGATGCACTGCGATGGGCCCTGCCTTCTACAAGGAATGAGCCCAACCATGCCGTCAGCAATGCCCTCCGCTGCATCGCTGACGGGCTGCTATCGGCAAACGTCAACGACCGCAATGGGGTCATGAGCGGAAACGCGAAGGGACTTAACTGACCTGTTACACCATTTCCGCTTGAACAGCTCGCTTTGGGGGGTGTCATTCCCGGCGGGCTAGAAGCCCGACCGGGAATCCAGAGCCACAAGTGCGCTGATTCTGCTCTGGATTCCCGATCGCTCGCATTGCGAGCGTCGGGAATGACACCAAACCAATCAAGCGGATCGCGTATTAGGCGTCGACCTTATCGCTCTCCCGCTCCTCCGCCGGCGCCTGGTCCACCGAGGAATCGTCCGGAGAAGAAAGCTGCACGATCCCCGCCTCGATGGCGAGCGCGCTCGCTGCAGCGGCGGCGGCGAGCTTGTCGAGCTCGGGTAGCTGGAGGATCGTCTTCGTCGGCGGCGCCGGCTCGGCCGCGATCTTTATTCCCGCCTCGCTGAGCCGGCGATACAGATCGAAATGCAGATCGCTGCGCACGCGCGAGGATTTCTCGACGTCCTCGACATAGCACCAAAGCTCAAATTTGAACGCGGTCGTCTCCATGCCGAGGAACATCACCTGCGGCGCGGGGATGCGCAGCACGCCCTCCTGCGCGCGGGCGGCGGCGATCATGATGTCGCGCATCTGCTCGGGATCGACGCCGGGATGGGGAGAGAGCGCCACCTTGATGCGCCCCACCCGATCGCCGCGCAGCCAGTTCTTCACGACGCCGGTGACGAGATTGGAGTTCGGCACCACCATCGTCGCGCGGTCGAAGGTCTCGATCTCTGTCGAGCGCACGTTGATGCGACGCACATAGCCCTGCTCGTCTCCGACCACGACCCAGTCGCCGACGCGGATGGCGCGCTCCCAGAGCAGGATCAGCCCGGAGACGAAATTATTGACGATGGATTGCAGGCCGAAGCCGATGCCGACCGACAGCGCGCCCGCGACGATGGCGAGCTTCTCGACGCCGATGCCGATGCTCGACAAGGCCGTCATGGCCGCTGCGATGACGCCGGCATAGCCGAGCGTGGCGCTGATGGAGCTGCGCAGACCGGTGTCGAGCCTGGTCAGGGGCAGAAGGCGCGTATCGAGCCAGCGCCGCAACCCCTGCGCCGCCGCCAGCACCAGCAGGAACAGCGCAACCGCCGTCAGCGCCGCCGAAGGCGAGATGGTGACGTCGCCGATCTTGAAGGAGACGAACGAGCTCCAGAGATTGGCGAGAATGTCATTCGACGAATAGCCGAAAGGCGCGATGGCGAGCAGCGCGGCGGCGCCCCAGGCGACGAGCGTCACAATGCCAGAAAGCAGCACGCCGACCGGCGCGAGCTGCTCCCGCTTGAGGCCCAATCCGTCAATCATGCCGCGGCCGAGCAGCCCCTCGGCGGAGAAAGCGTGCTCCACGCCGCCCGCCGCCAGGACGACGACGACATAGAGAACAAAGGCGACCGCCGCGATCCAGCTCGCGTGCAGAATCATGAAATTGGCGAAGGTCACATAGCCGGCGACACAGGAGCCGAGGATGACAACGAGCATCAAGGCGCCCGACAGGCGCAAGGCGACGAGCCAGTCGCGCCTCTTTCCGGCGCCCTCCGACGCCTCCCCTTCCCGGGGCGCGATCGCCACGAGGGCCCACAGGAGCAGGCCCGCCTGAATCATCACGCTCAGCCCGCGCGTCACGATGACGAGCGGCAGGCTTGCCTGCACGGTCTCCTCGATCTGCTCGAGAACCCGCGCGATGGAAAAGGCCGCCGTTCCCACCACAAAGAGGCGGACAAACAATCCAGCAAGGCGATCGCCGAGATCGATGACACGCCAGTCGGGGTGCGCGGGCGCGAAAACGGCGCGCGCGACGCCGTAGATGAAGGCCACCCGCGCGACCGCCTCGAAAAGCCGCTCGGCCAGGGGCTCCAGAGTGGAGTCGAGTAGATCATAGGCTTCGAGGACCGAGCCCAATGCCGCCACGGCGGCAATCGGCGCGGCGGCGGCGACGAGGGCGGTCCAGCCGGCCGCCGCGGCGCGGCGCATGGGCGTGACTTTCACGCCGTCGTGATTGCGCCTCAACACGCGGCGCGCCAGCAGGAAGGCCGGCGGCAGCGCAAGCAGGATCGCCAGGACGAAGGCGATCAGCTGCAGGCGATGGCCCTCCGTCCGGGCAATGAAATTGGCGCCGCGATCCCGCAGAAAGCTTTCCGCCGCGGCATAGGCGCCCGGGGCGTCCGTTGCGGCGTCGCGCCAGAGATCGACGGAGAAAAGGCTCTTCGTGCGCAGGAAGACCGTCTTTGCGAAAAGCGCGCGTTGCCGCGCGACGATCGCGACCGTCAGCTGACGGGTTTCGAGCAGCAGGGAGCGGGCGCGCTTCAAGGTCGCGTCCGTGGCGTCATAAAGCTTACGCTGCTCGTCGAGCTCGGCGTTCACGCTCGCTTCCGCCGAGGCGGCCCGCTGCTCCGGCGTGGGCGCCGTCGGCTGCGCCTGCGCGGCCTCGGCGGGAGGCGGCTGTGATTTAACCGGATCGGGCTTCGGCTCTTGCTTTGGCGCGCCGGGTCGCGCGGGAGGCGGAGACGCGGACGCCTTTGCTGGCGACGCCGGTGGCGGCGCGGCTTGCGGGGTCGCGGGCTGAGCCTGGGCGGGCTGGACTTGAGGCTGAGGTTTCGTTTGGGCCGACGGCTCTGCCGTGGTCTCGGTCGGCGCCAGCGCCTTCAGCCGCGCGTCGATGGCGGCGAGGCGCGGCGTGAGCGCCTCGATGATATCCTCGAACTCCTGGCGCAGCGGATCGACCCGGTCGCGCAATTGGCGGAGGGTCCGGTCGTTTAGATTGGGATCCTCTAAGCCTTTTTGCGCGCTCTCCAAATTGGCGTGGGCGCGGTCGAGCCTGGCATTGTAATGCTCGATCGTCGTCGTCGCGGTTTCATCCGCGCGCGCCACGACCGAGGCCAGCGCGCCGAAACACAGCAAAAGTATAAGCGTCAGTCTGCGCAACGCATCTCTCCGGAAGGCGAAACTGCGACAAAGCCTCGAATCGCGACAATCTTGAGGCGATTTTAGAGATCGTCGCGATAGAGATGCAGGCGCCCCGCCCGATCCACGACGCGCCAGCCCCCCGTTTCGTCCGGCTCCATCGCGGATACGGGGGTTTTGCCGAAGCCGCCGGGAATATCGAGCACATAAGACGGGAGGCCTATCCCGGTGATGCGGCGCGCCAGCTCGGCGTGAATGGCCTTGCCGGCCGCGATGCTCAAACGGAAATGACCCGTGCCGGGCGCGAGGTCGGGGTGATGCAGGTAATAGGGCTTCACGCCCTGCGCGAGGAGAGCCCGCATCAACTGCTCTAGGATCGCGGCGTCATCGTTGACCCCCGCCAGCAGCACGGTCTGCGAAAGCAGCGTCGCCCCCGCAGCGCGCAAGCGTGCGATGGCCGCGCAGGCGTTGGCCGAAAGCTCCCGCGCATGATTGACATGCAAGGCGACATACAGCGCCTTGCCGCTCGCCCGCAGCGCGGCGAGCCGCTCCGGCGTCACGAGATCGGGCGCGGCGGTCGGCGCGCGCGTATGAACGCGCAACACGGCGACATGCGGGATCGCCGCGAGCCGCCGCGCGACTTGCGCCAGACGCCGGGCGGAGAGCATCAGCGGATCGCCGCCCGTGAGAATGACCTCGAAGATTTGCGGCGTGGCGGCGATGTAATCCAGCGCGGCCTCGACCTCGGGCTCGCCGAGCAGATCGCCCTTGCCGCGCCCGACGCTCTCCCGGCGGAAGCAGAAGCGGCAATAGACCGGGCAGACGGTGAGAAGCTTGAGCAGCACGCGGTCGGGGTAGCGGTGCACGACGCCCGGAACCGGGCTGCGCGCCGCGTCGCCGATGGGGTCGGTCAATTCCTGCGGCAGAGTCACAAGCTCGCGCGCGTCGGGCAGGAATTGCCGCGCGATCGGGTCGGCGGGATCAGCTGGGTCGATCAGCCCCGCGATCTGCGGCGTGACGGCGACGCTGTAGCGGGTCTCGACCTCTGCAAGCGCCGCGGCGCGCCCTGCGGGGATAAGCCCTGCGGAAGCGAGATCGGCGCTCGACGCCAATGTCCTTGCGGGCTGCGCCGGCCGCGGATCGTGTTGTAATGCCATAGCAGCCGGATTAAGCGCCGCCGCGCGGTTGCGCAATAGTATCAGGACAGGCGGGGCGGTTGGACCGCGAGCCTTAGGCTCGCTCGAAAAAGCGGGCGCGGTCCGCGCCGGAACGCCGTCAAAATCGATGGGGACAATCACTCAGCGTGGTTGCGAGCCCTTTCTCCCGGCGTGACATTAGGCCTACGGAGAAAGCCCGATGAGCCGCAAAAAGAAAGCCGCTGGCGCGCCAAAGAGCAATGGCCGCACGCCCGACAAGTCAGCGCAATTGCAGGAACTCCTGAACAGCTTCAACCCGGAGGACCTTGCGGCTTTCATCGAGACGTCCGGCGGCGCGACCTGGGGTCACGAGGAAGCAGCCGATCTTTTCGACGACTTCATCTCCGCCTGCGTCGAAGGGGAGATGGACGACGCCGAAAGGGAGGATTTTTCGCAATCGGCCATCGACGCCCTAATCGACCTGCGTATCCAGGCAAACGGCGGAGACCGGGCAGCCCGCCGCCAACTGGAGGAGATCCGCGAACTTGTCGAGGGCGCCGCGGAGGTGGAGGAGCTGGCGGTCGACGACCTCATGCTCCTCGGGCGAGTCCTGATCGAGGCGGAACTGGAGGCGCCGGACTCTCTGAAGCAGGCGGTCGTCGCGAGATTGCAGGATCAGCCGGCCATCGGCAGCGTCACAGCCTTGGGAGCCGGCCTCGCCGAGGTGGTGGAGAAATCGGGTCTCGATCTTTTCGGCGCGCATGAGCAATTGCGCAAGACTTTCGCGCTTTTCCCGTCGGAAGACGCCCTGCGTTGCCTGACCGAAATTGCGTCTATCGGCCATCCGGCCATGGATGGCGCGATTGCGGGCTTCGCCCTCCACCCGGACGCCGCGCTTGCGCAAGCTGCTCTCAGCAATCTTGCAGCGCGGGCGCAAGACAAAGACCGGGACAGGCTGCTCGCGCGGATGCGACCCTGGCTCCCGCCGCAGCGGCAGGCGTGGGTCGATGCGGCGATGAAGACCGAGCCCGAGATCGGCGGCGCCAGCAAGACCAACGTGAAGCTGCACAAATGCTATGCCTCGGTCTGCGACGCCGCTGGCGCGCGCACGCTGGTCGCTGTGAAGAAGGAGGGCGCCAAGTTTCAGGCCGTGCTCTTCATGTTGAGCGAGAAGGGCGTATTCAACGTCATGGCCTCGGACCCCATGACCAAGCATGAGCTCGATTTGCTTCTTCAGGACATGTCGCTCGCGGCGCATCTGTCGGAAGTAAAATTCCCGCTGCTGCTGCGGATTCTGTCGCTGGCGCTGGCGGAGAATCTCGCGGCGGGTACGCTGCCGCCCTTCGAGCTGGCCCATGCGGCCGAGACTTTCGATTTCCCGCCGCTGACGCCGGACGCGAGCACGCCGGCCCAGATCATCGATCGCTTACTCTCGGAATTTCCAGCGACCGACGACCGGCCGGACGCCCATGTGACGGCGCATGCCGCCGCAGCAGCCTGTGACTACACTCAGGCATGGTTCGAGGACGGACCGAAGATCGATGAACTCTTCGCCAAGGTGAAAGGCAAGAAGCGCCGCGCCGAGGCCGTCCTGAAATCCTATCTGCCGGGGCGGCGCGATTATTGGGCGCGCCAATGCGCGCTCACCGCTCTGTCGCTGCACGCCGAGAATCCACTCCATCCAGTCTGGCGCGCGCTCGCGGTCGTCGGCCGGGACCTCGCCGCCGGCGCGCCGTTCGACAAAATCCCGCTGATGCAGTTCATCGCGGAGCACACCGTCGAAAATTACGTGGCCCCGTGAGAAAAACCGGACCGCGCGCCTTCAGGCGCGCTGAAAAATGCGGGCCTGAAGGCCCGCGGTCCGTAGAGCGTCACACCGTCCCCTGCTCAGACACAGGCGTCCATAGCACCTGCTCGATCCTCCCCGCCCCGGTTGCAAGCATCACGAGCCGGTCGAAGCCAAGCGCCACGCCCGAGGCCGGCGGCATCTGGCCGAGCGCCGCCAGAAAATCCTCGTCGATCGGATAGCGCTCGCCGTAGATCCGCTCTTTCTCCACCATCTGCGCCTGAAAGCGCGCCCGCTGCTCGGCGGGGTCCGTTAGCTCGGCAAAGCCATTCGCGACCTCAACCCCGCACACATACAGCTCGAAACGATCAGCGAAGCGAGGGTCGTCGGCGCGCACGCAAGCCAACGCCGCCTCGCTGGCGGGATAGTCGGTCAGGATCGTCGGCCGCTCGCTCCCGAGCTTCTCCTCGACCTTCTCGGACAAGATCTTGCTGAAGAGGTCCGACCATGTGTCGTCCTCGGCGACACGAATGCCGTCCCGCGCGGCGGCCTTCGCCAGTCCCTCGCGATCGCCCAGGAGCTTTTCCAGATCAATGCTGGCGTGGGTCGCAAAAGCCTCGCAGACCGTGACGATCTCCGGCTCCGCGAAGGGGTCGCAGACCCGCCCGCGCCAGGAGAAATCGCGCGTCCCCGCCGCTCGCGCCGCCGCCGCCATCAGCCCGGCGCAGTCCTCATAGATGCGAAAGGTCGGCTCGCCGGCGCGATACCATTCGAGCATGGTGAATTCGGGATGGTGCAGCGCCGAGCGCTCGCGATTGCGGAAAACCCGCGCCAAAGTGAAAATCCGCTCCTCACCCGCTGCGAGCAGTTTCTTGCAGGCGAATTCGGGAGAGGTGTGGAGATAAAGCCGCGAACGCACGCCGTCCTGTCCGATCATCTCCGTGGAGAAGGCGGTCAGATGGGTCTCATTGCCGCCCGAAACCTGTAGCGCAGCCGTTTCGATCTCCGCAAAGCCCTCCCCTTCAAAAAAACGCCGCGTCGCGGCCGTTATTGCGCCGCGCGCCTTGAGAAAGGGCTTGCGATCGGCGTAAACATCCCGAGCCCACCAGGGCGAAACGCGCGTCATGAGGACTCCTTTAGCGCGCTTTCCGCTCGCACGGGATCGTGCGAGCGACAAGAAATCGCGCCAAGTCAAGAATTTGGAGCGCATTCTTGTCGCAAAAGTCTATTCAACTTTTGCGGAATGCGCTCTTGCGGGACGCCACGCGATCCGGCGGACGGATTTGCCGACGCGCGCGAAATATGGTCTTACCCCGTTCATAGACCAGCCCGGCCGAGGCCGGCAATGAACGCGAGCCGGCGCGCCGGCAATGAAGGAACCGAACCTGTGAAAGTCATCGCCAGCTCGATTCGCAAGGGCAATATCATTGAGCGTGAGGACGGCAATCTCTATGTCGTGCTGACCGCAGAAAGCTTTTTCCCCGGCAAGGGCACGCCCACGACGCAGATCGACATGCGCCGCCTCTCCGATGGCGTGAAGGTTTCCGATCGTTACAAGACCACCGAGCAGGTCGAGCGCGCTTTCGTCGAGGATCAAGACTTCAGCTTCCTCTACAATGACGACGACGGTTATCACTTCATGAATCAGGAGAGCTATGAGCAGATCGCCGTGCCGGGCGACGTCATTGGCGATCAGGCGCAGTGGCTGCAGGAAGGCATGCAGTGCATCCTCTCCATGTTCAACGGCCTGTGCGTCGCGATCCAGTTGCCGCAGCGCGTGACGCTCGAGATCGTCGAGACCGAGCCGGCGATGAAGGGCCAGACGGCGTCCTCCTCCTATAAGCCCGCCAAGCTCGCCAACGGCGCCCGCGTGATGGTGCCGCCGCACATCCAGTCCGGCACGCGCGTCGTCATCCAAACGGAAGACGGCTCCTACGTCGAGCGCGCAAAGGATTGATGATCGACTGTCATTCCCGACGCGCGCGAGCGCGCGATCGGGAATTCAGAGCAAAACTAGCGCTTTCTCGGTTCTAGATTCCAGGTCGGGCCTTTGGCCCGCCTGGAATGACAAGCGCCTGTTGAAGCCGGCCTTACCCGCGTTCGGCGCTCTTCGCCAGCAGCGCCGAGGTCATCGCCGCCACGATTTCCGCCTTGGCCGCATTTGCGCTCTGCTCCTCCGCCGCGACAGGAGCGGCCTGCGCTAAGGCGTCGACAAAGACGCCCCTCCCCTCATTCATGGCTGAGATCGCCTCGCCGGCGCTTGCCGCCGCGACCTCGTAAATCTGAGACCGATCCGCGGGAGCGCCTTTTGCGATTGCCGCGCGCGTGATGGCGGCCGAGAACTGCGCATAGGCCGTCGGGATCTGGCTGATGCCGAACCGCGTCGAGGATACGATGAACATGGCGTTTGCCTGCGCTTAGTTTTCCCAAAGAGCGTGCTGGTAATCCCGCATCTTCAAAGGGGGTCGTGAAGATGCGCGAAATAAAGTCGCTAAAATTCGAGCGCTCGCGGCTCGACGGCGGTCATGTCTCGGCTCCGAAGAGAAAAGCGCGCAGCTTCTGCTCCAACGCCGCTTGGTCCTTGATCTCGCATTCCCACACGATGAGCGCCCGCCAGCCCTGCACCGTCAGACGCGCCCGATGCGCCGCGTCACGCGCGACATTGCGCGCGATTTTCGCCCGCCAGTAATCCGCGTTGGCCTTCGGCATACGGGCGCCGCGCGCGCAATCATGTCCGTGCCAGAAGCAGCCATGAACGAAGATCGCCTGCTTGCGGCCGACATAAGCGATGTCCGGATTGCCGGTGATGTCCTTGCGATGCAGGCGGTAGCCGGGCGCGAAGCCTCGCAGCAAGGCGCGGACTTTCAGCTCGGGAGTCGTGTCGCGCGATTTGACCGCGCGCATGATGGCGGAGCGTTGGGCGGGGGATTCTTTTGCATTCATACGAAGGCCCCCTCCCCAACCCTCCCCCGCTTCGCGGGAGAGGGAGCAGTCTCCCGCCTTCATCAGCGCTGCTGATCGTGAGGGGGGTCACGCCGCTTCCCGCAAAACGCCCGCATTCAGCAGCGGCTCGATGAGATGCGCCGCTATGTGTCGGACCACCGGCGCGACAACGCCGTCGCCCGTCAGATGATAAGCCTCGTTATACTTCTGCGGCAGCACATAATCATCCGGCAGACCCATCAGCCGCGCCGTCTCTCGCGCCGACATCAGCCGCGAGCGCACCAAGCCCTTCTCGACCACCAGCACGAATTGGCGGCTCGAGCCGCCGGCCGGCGTGCGCAGACAGCCGGCGACGTCATCGAAACGCGCTTCGGCCCGCTGGATTTTGGCGCCGTTCTCGTAGCGCGTGCGGCGGTAGAGCGTGCCGACGATTTTGCGGCCGGCAAGTCTCACCTCCTCCACTTTCGCAAGATTGGCCTTGCTCATCATGCCGATCAGACGCCGCGTCTCTTCCGGCGTATGCCACGCCACATCGAGCGGCGCATCCTCTACAATCTGGGACAAGGTGGCGTTGCGCGTCAGCGGTTCAGGCAGCCGCCACCAAAGCCATTTGGCCTGCAGAGCAACCGGCAAGCGCTCGAAGGCGGCGATCAATGTGCGCGTGAAAAAGGGCGGGCTCTCCATCATTGCGAGCGAAGCGAAGCAATCCAGGGCCGCGCCGTGGTTGCTGGATTGCTTCGTCGGCTTTGCCTCCTCGCAATGACGGATTGTGAGGGCGCTGGAAACCGCCATATCCTCCCGCACGGCCACGATGAACAATCTCGGCCGCGACTGCGGCAGAAACAGCGCGGCGTCGATCACGAGCGAGCCGAAGCGATAGCCCTCGCCCGCGAGCGCCTTGCAGATCGACTCGAAATCCTTGCCGCCATGGGAGGTCAGCGCGCCGCAGACATTTTCGAGAACGATCGTCGCCGGCGCCCTGCCCTCGGCGCGCAACGCCTTCATCAGCGACCAGAAGGACCAGAAGGTTCCCGAACGCTTCCCCTCGAGCCCCGCCCCTGCCCCGGCGAGCGACAAATCCTGGCAGGGAAAGGACGCCCAGACGAGATCGGCACGGCCCGGCAATTGCGCGGTCGTCACCTTCACGACGTCGCCGACACAGAGTCCGTCGCCGCCCCAATTGCGCCGGTAGCTTTCAGCTTTCTTGGCGTCAAAGTCATTAGCGAAGACGCATGTCCAGCCCTCGCCCAGCCCCGCGCGCGCCATGCCGCCGCCAGCGAAGAATTCATAGAAGCTCGGCTTGCGGCTCATGCCCGACTCGCGCGTCATATGAGCAGCTTACCTTGTCCGTCCGAGCCTAGCGAGCGCCGAGGCGGCTGATGGCCTGGGCAGCGAGCCGCAGCCCCGCCGCCGCGGCCGATTGCGGATCGGCGCCCGACAGCAGAGCGGCGATGACGCCGGCGTTGAAAGCGTCGCCGCCGCCGGTGCGGTCGATTGCTTCGACGGGCGTCGCATTCACCGTCTCGACCTGTCCGCCGCCGATCACGGTCGCGCCTTCCTCGCCCCTTGTGACGAACCAGATTGCGTGGCCGTCACCATGCCTCTCGGCGAGGAAGTGGATCGGATCGCTCGTATCCACGACCCGGGCCAGCTCGTCGCAATTGGTGAAGAGATAATCCGCTGCAAAAGCAAAAGCCGGATCGTAACGGCCGTCCAGTTCGAGCGAGAGGATCGGCCTTCCGCCCGCGCGTCTAGCTTGCCGCAGAAAGGCGGCGTCGCAGACGGTCGTATGCAGCCAATCGACGTCAGGGCCGAGTTCGCCAATGTCATAAGGCGTCCATGGCGCATCGATGATCGGGCTCGTGATGATCCGCTTGTCCTGTGGCGTCGCGAGGCAAATGGCGAGCGGCGACGGCGCTGCCAGCGCTTTGACGCCTTGCGTATCGACCCCATTGAGTTGGAGTTCGCGCAGCGCGAGTGCGCCGAGCGGATCATCTCCGACCCAGCCGAGCATGCGCACGCTCACGCCCTGGCGCGCAATCCAGACAGCCGTGTTGGCCGCCGAGCCGCCGCCCCCGACAGCGGTCTCTTTGGCCATGATCTTCTCATGCTGATCGGGAAGACGGTCGAGCCGCAGGGTGACGTCGACGTTGATGCTCCCCAGGCAACAAACGCATCCCCGCATCTTCGACCCCGCCTCTCCGAATCTCGTGGTGGCAAATACAGCGCCGAAGCATCCGACGCCACCGATGTCTCGCTGGCGTCGTCTTTACGCCCCATCTTCCGGCCGTTGCCCTCACGTGGAGATTCGGTCGTGGAAGCAAAGGGTAAGGGTTCAGCTTTCGCAAAGGCGGCGCCCGAGATCGGTCACCCTGTAACGAATTTTCCCGACGACCCGCGCTTCCACCCGCTGCCGCCGGCCCCCGAAGCGAATTTCAGCCTGTCATTGGAGACGATTCTTCCCCGCGTGACCGAGGAAGCGGAACAGGCGGGCGCGTTAGCGTTCCACGCGCTTGGCGATACCGGCGGCATCCACGGCGCCGAAACGCAGAACGCCGTCGCGGCCGCGATGCAGGAGCAAATCACCAATGCAGATGCAAACGAGCGGCCGAGATTCCTGTTCCATCTCGGCGACGTCGTCTATCTGAGCGGCCAAAGCAGCCAATATGTCGCCCAGTTCTACGAGCCCTACCAATATTACGACGCTCCCATTTTCGCGATCCCCGGAAATCACGACGGCGAGACCACAGAGGAAACGCGCTGCGGGCTGGAGGGCGAGACGTCGCTTCTCGGCTTCATGCAGAATTTTTGCAGCCCCTCGCCGAGGCGGCTTTTCAAGCACCGCTCGACGATGACGCAGCCCTATTGCTATTGGCGGCTCGAAGCGCCTTTCGTCCATATCATCGGGCTCTATTCGAACATTGACGGTCAATTGGATCGACGCCGCGAAAGCCGGCAGCAAGCGTGGTTCGTCGAGCAACTACGATCGGCGCCGCCCGATAAATGGCTCATCGTCGCGGCGCATCACCCGTGCTTCTCCCTCGACGAGACGCACGGCGGCTATGTGGAAATCATGTCGGCGATGGACGCGGCCTTCCGCGAAAGTGGCCGCACGCCCGACCTCGTCCTTTCCGGGCATGTCCACGCTTATCAGAGATTCTCCCGCAATCTTTCTGGAAAGTCGCTGCCTTATGTCGTAGCCGGCAATGGCGGCTTCGCGAATTCCTCCCGTTCGCTCCACAAGCTGCAGAGAGGCCTCGTTATCGACCGCCTTCCCTTTCAGACGGCGCTGCCGAGAGTTCGGCTCGAAAGCTATGATGTGATGAACGCCGGTTTCCTGCGCGTGACGGCGGGTTCGGACCGCCTCACGGTGGATTACTTCCCGGTGTCTTTCGACGATCCGCCGGCGATTGCTCGCGAGCCGTGGGATTCAGTGACGATTCGAAGCGCCGAAATGCCGAAGACGCCCCGATGACGCCGTGTCACGCTGTCAATCCCAAGGCCTAGCGCCAGCGAAGTGATTTCCGAAATCCAGACGTCATTGCGAGCGAAGCGAAGCAATCCAGGGCCATGGCGTGGCTCTGCATTGCTTCGTCGCTTTGTCCTCGCAATGACGGAGGCGATCACAATGGATTTCACGGTCGGCCCTTCGGCCGGACGGGAATGACCAAAGTTACTTATTAGCCTACGCCGCCACGACCATCACATGCACGATGGGCTTCTTTCCCCAGACCGAATAAATGGCCCCCCGCACCGAGCGCTCGATGGCGTTCGACACTGTGTCGGGATCGCGCCGGCGCGCGCGCGGCAGGCCGTCAAAGGTCGCAAACAGCGCCTCGTCGATCACCTCGCCCATATCCTCGCCGAACTTGCCCTTCTTCGGCACTCCAGCAAAAACGACGTCGGGATCGCCGGAGAGGTCGCCCTTCTTGTCCACCGCCAGCGCAATGGAAACGACGCCGGCGAAGGCAAGCTTGCCGCGCTCGCGCACGGTGCCGTCATCCTCGCTGAGCACGACGTCGCCATCCTTCAGCAGCCGGCCATGCGGCAAGCGATCGATAATGGCGGGCGGGCCGGGAAGCAGCCGCACCATGTCGCCATCGCGTGCAGAAAGCGCATGTTCGACGCCGCGCGACTTCGCGAAAGCCACATGCTGCGTGAGATGATGCGCCTCACCATGCACGGGAACGGCGCTTTTCGGCCGCACCCAATCATACATTTGCGCAACTTCGCCGCGCCGCGGATGGCCGGAGCAATGCACGAGATGGTCGTGGTCGGTAATCACCTCGACGCCGAGATTGCAGAGGTTGTTGATGACGCGATGCACCTCGCGGGCGTTGCCCGGAATGGCGCGGGAGGAGAAGATCACCCGATCGCCCGCCACGAGCTTGATTGCTGGATGGTCGTTCTGCGAGGCGCGCATCATGGCCGCACGCGGCTCGCCCTGGCTGCCCGTTGCGATAACAACGGTTTTGTCGCGAGGCAGATTGGGCAGCATCTCCGGGGAATGGAAGCCCGGAAGCCCCTCGAGATAACCGCAGTCGCGCGCGACCTGAACCACGCGATCCATCGCGCGCCCGGCGACGACCACCGTGCGGCCGCAGGCCAGGGCTGCTTCGGCAATTGCGCGAAGCCGCGCCACATTGGACGCGAAGGTCGTTACCAGAACACGTCCGGTCGCCTCGGCGATAAGCGGCTGCAATACGCGCGCAACGTCGCTTTCGGAAAAGCTGTCGCCCTCGCGCAGAATGTTTGTCGAGTCGCAGATCAGAACGTCCAGGCCCTCGTCGCCGAGCGCACGCAGCCGCGCCTCATCGATACGATTGCCGACGCCCGGCTCAGGATCGATTTTCCAGTCGCCGGTGTGCAGCGCCGCGCCGAGCGGCGTCTTGATGGCAAGCGCATTGGCCTCGGGTATCGAATGCGCCACGGCGATATATTCGACGGTAAAGGGGTCGAGGTCGAGGACTGTGCCCGCCCGGACGGTCTTGATGTCGATATTGGGCGCGCCCGGCTCGTTGAGGCGCTTGACCTCCAGGAGCCCCGCAGCAAAAGGCGTCGCAAAGACCTTGCACTTGAGCTTCGGCCAAAGGGTCGCCAGCGCGCCGATATGATCCTCATGCGCATGGGTGATGCAGATCGCGACGACATCCTTGGCTATCTTCTCGACGAAGGCGATATCCGGAAAGACGACGTCGATGCCCGGAAGATCGGAGCCTGGAAAGCCGAGACCGCAATCGACCATCAGCCATTTGCGCGCGCGCGGCGGACCATAGCCGTAGAGCGCGAGATTCATCCCGATCTCGCCGAGCCCGCCGAAAGGCGCGAAGACAAAGTCGACGTCCGGCCGCGCCCCCGTCATGGCTGCGTCCTCGCGGCGGCGCGCGGGCCGATGAGAACGTCGCCGGCTTCGATGCTGCGTCTCGTCGTATCCGTTTGCAACACCAGCCGCCCGACGGAATCGATCGTCTCGAAGCGACCCTCGACCGTTTCCCCGCTCAAGACCACGCGAATTTCCTGACCAAGCCCCGCCGCCGAGCCGAGCCACTCCTCACGAATACGGGGAAAACCCTCCCCGCCGCGCCAAAGATCGAGCGCCTCGGCCATTTCGTCTGAAAACCTTTCGAAGAAGCTCTCGCGCGAGGGAGACCTGCCGGTCTCGGCCAGCGCGCGCGCCGGATAGGGTAAGTCCGTCGGTGCCGCGACAATGTTCACCCCGACGCCGATAATTGCAACCGGCGTCGAGGCCGAATTAACGCATTCGAGGAGGATGCCGCCGAGCTTCGCGCCGTCGAGCAAAAGATCATTCGGCCATTTGAGCTGGAACGCGCTCTCGCCGCCCGTCGCGCGCAAGGCGCGCATCGCTGCGACGCCTGCCACAAAGCCGAGCTCCGGCGCGACGCGGACCTCTGCAAAGTCGCCGAAGACGAAGCTCGCGTAGAAATTGCCAGTGGGAGAAACCCACTCCCGCCCGAGGCGCCCGCGCCCTTTCGTCTGGCGGGCCGCGATGATCCAGAGCGGGCCGCGTTCGCCCGTCTCGATCAGCCGCCGCGCCTCGTCATTGGTCGAGTCGATGTCTTCCAGCGATAAAAGGCGGACGCCCCGTGCGCGCGCAATCGATCCTAACTGCACGCGCACGACCTTTTAGAAGAGAGACTTTGCGGCGGCGGTGGCCGCATCCATGATCGGCGCCGGATAGACCCAGAAGCCGAGCACCGCGATGCTCGACAGCGCGAGCACCGCGCGGACTGCGAGCGGCGAGCGGTCGAAACCGGGGGCCGGCTCGTCGAAATAGATGACCTTCACGATCCGCAGATAGTAGAAGGCCGCAACCGCGGAGGTCAGCACGCCGACGACGGCGAGCGGGTAGAGACCCGCGTCGACTGCCGCAAGGAACACATAATATTTCGCGAAGAAGCCGGCGAGCGGCGGGATGCCGGCAAGCGAAAACATCAGCATCGCGAAGAAGAAGGCCATCAGGCCGTTGGTGCGCGACAGACCCGCGAGATCGGAGATGTTCTCGACGTTCCGGCCGTTGATCCGCATCGCGAGGATCGCGGCGAAGGAGCCTAGCGTCATCACGAGATAGACCGAGAGATACACGATCACGCCCTTGACGCCCGCTTCACTGCCGGCCGCAAGACCGATCAGCGCGAAGCCCATGTGGCCAATCGACGAATAGGCCATCAGACGCTTGATGTTGCTCTGGCCGATCGCGGCGAAGGAGCCGAGCAGCGTCGAGGCGATGGCGAGGAAGATGATGATCTGGCGCCACTGCGTCGTGATCGCCGGGAAGGCCGTTATCACGAAGCGGGCGGTGATGGCGAAGGCCGCCATTTTGGCCGAAGACGCGAAGAAGGTCGTGACCGGGGTCGGGGCCCCCTCATAGACGTCCGGCGTCCACATATGGAAAGGCGCGGCCGAAATCTTGAACGCGAGGCCGGCCAGGACGAAGACGAGGCCGAAGATCACGCCGACCGGCGGCTGCTCGGTGACGGCCTGAGCGATGCCGGCGAAAGACACCGTGCCGGAGAAGCCATAGAGCAGCGACGAGCCGTAGAGCATCATGCCGGACGACAAAGCGCCGAGCACGAAATATTTGAGGCCCGCTTCCGACGCCCGTCCGTCGTCGCGCGCGAAGGCGGCCATGACGTAAAGGGCCAGCGACATCAGCTCGAGCCCGAGATAGAGCGCGATCAGATTGTCGGCGGAGATCAGCAGCATCATACCCAGCGTCGAGAGCATGACGAGCACGGGATATTCGAACTTCTCGAGCCCGTTGCGCTGCAGCCAATCGACCGAGAGCAGGATCGACGCCATGGCGCCGACGAGCGTGAGGACCTTCAGGAAGCGCGAGAAGGCGTCGTCGATGAAGGCGCCGTCGAAGACGGTCACGTCCACCTGCTTGCTCGACAAGAGGATGACAACAACGGCGAGGCCGAGGATGCCGACGGCCATCTCGTCGACGAGGCTGAAACCCTTCTCGCCGCGAAAGGCGCCGATCAGGATCAACAGCATCACGCCGACGGCCAGGATGACCTCGGGAAGGAAGTGATGCGTGAGTTCTGCGAAGAAGGGCATATGAACAGTCCGTCAGTGGCCGGCGGCGGCGAGCTTCACCGCGTCGAGCAGCGCCGTATGGGATTGAATGAGATGATCGACCGAGGCCTGCGTCGAGGCGAGAATCTGCCCCGGCAGCACGCCGTAATAGATCGTCAGCGCGATCAGCGGCGCAAAGATCAGCATCTCGCGCGGCGACAGATCGACGAGATCTTTCAGGCTCGCCTTCTCCAGCGCCCCGAAGACCACGCGGCGATAAAGATAGAGCGCATAGGCCGCCGAGAAGATCACGCCGGTCGCCGCGAAGAGCGCCACCCAGCTATTGGCCTTGAAGGCTCCGGCGAGCGTCAGGAATTCGCCGATGAAGCCCGTCGTGCCCGGCAGGCCGACATTGGCCATGGTGAACAGCATGAACACGAAGGCATAGACCGGCATGCGGTTCACGATGCCACCATAAGCCGCAATCTCGCGCGTATGCATGCGATCGTAGATGACGCCGACGCAGAGGAAGAGCGCGCCCGCGACCAGGCCGTGCGAGATCATCTGGAACATTGCGCCCTGCACGCCCTGCGGGTTCAGCGTGAAGAGGCCCATCGTCACATAGCCCATGTGCGCGACGGAGGAATAAGCGATGAGCTTCTTGATGTCCTCCTGCACCAGCGCGACGAGCGAGGTGTAGATAATGGCGATGATCGACATCGCGTAGATGAGCGGCGCGAAATAGACCGAAGCGTCCGGGAACATCGGCAGCGAGAAGCGGATGAAGCCGTAGCCGCCCATTTTCAGGAGGATCGCCGCCAGAATGACCGACCCCGCCGTCGGCGCCTCGACGTGGGCGTCAGGCAGCCAAGTATGCACCGGCCACATCGGCATCTTCACCGCGAAGGAGGCGAAGAAGGCCAGCCACAGCCAGGTCTGCATATTCTTCGGGAAATCGGTCTTCAGCAGAACCGTGATGTCGGTCGTATGCGCGTGATTATACATCGCGAGGATCGCGACCAGCATCAGCAGCGAACCGGCGAGCGTGTAGAGGAAGAATTTGAAGCTCGCGTAGACGCGCCGCTTGCCGCCCCAAATGCCGATGATGAGGAACATCGGAATGAGGCCGCCCTCGAAGAAGAGATAGAAGAGCACGAGGTCCAGCGCGCTGAAGACGCCGATCATCAGCGTCTCGAGCACGAGGAAGGCGATCATATATTCCCGCACCCGCTTCGTGACCGACTCGAAGGAAGCCAGGATCGAGAAGGGCATGATGAAGGTGGTCAGCAGGACGAGCGGCATCGAAATGCCGTCGACGCCGAGCTTGTAGATCAGGCCCGAGCCGAACCAGTTCTTCTCCTCGACGAACTGAAAGCCCGGGTTCGAGGTGTCGAAGCCCGCCCAAATGTAGAGCGACAGGGCAAAGGTGACGAGCGTCGTCAGCAGCGTCGCCCAGCGGATGTTGCGCAGGCTCGCCTCGTCGTCGCCCTTCTGCGTCAGCAGAAAGGCTGCGCCCACCAGCGGTAGAAACGTAAGGCCGGTAAGAATGCCGAACCCGAACATCAGCGCAGCCCTCCGGCGACGAAATAAGTGACGATAGCGGCGACGCCGATGAGCATGGCGAAGGCGTAGTTGTAGATGTAGCCGGTCTGCAGGCGGACGGCGATCTTGGCGCCGTCGGCGACGCGGGCGGCCACGCCGTCGGGCCCGAGCCCGTCGATGATGGCGCCGTCGCCGCCCTTCCAGAACAGGCGACCGATCACAAAGGCCGGCTTCACGAAGATGGCGTCATAGAGCTCGTCGAAATACCACTTGTTGAGCAGGAACTGGTAGAGGCGCGGGAAGGCGCCCGCCAGTTGCTGCGCGGTGCCGGGCTTCAGCACATAGACGTAGAGAGACACGACGAAGCCCAGAACCATCATTGCCGTGGGCGCATAGCCGGCCCAAGCAGGGATGTTGTGCATCTCGTGCAGCACCTCATTGTGCTCGCCCGTGAACAGCGCGCCCTTCCAGAACTCGTCATAGGCGTGGCCGGCGAAGTAAGGCTCGAAGATGAAGCCCGCGCCAATGGCCCCGACCGCGAGAACGGCGAGCGGGATCAGCATGACGATCGGCGACTCATGCGGCGCATGATGACCATGCGCGTGATCGTCGTGACCATGCGCATGACCGTGGTCGTCGAGTGCGGCGGCGTGTGCCAGTTCGTCGGCGGTCGGCTCGTCATGCGTGTGATTATGCGGAACCTCATGCCCCGGGCGATGACCGAAGAAGGTCATGAACACCAGGCGCCAGGAATAGAAGGACGTCAGACCGGCGGCGACCACCGTCGAGACAAAACCGAGCAGCGCCGCCGTGCTGTGCCCGCTCGCCGCGAAGGCCGCCTCGATGATCCCGTCCTTGGAGAAGTAGCCCGCGGTCATGGGGAAGCCCGTCAGCGCCAGCGTGCCGATGGTCATCATGGCGAAGGTGAAGGGAATGTCCTTCCGCAGCCCGCCCATGTTGCGCATGTCCTGCTCGTGATGCATCGCATGGATGACCGAGCCGGCGCCCAAGAAGAGCAGCGCCTTGAAGAAGGCGTGCGTGAAGAGGTGAAACACGCCGAGCGAATAGGCGCCGACGCCCTCGGCGACGAACATATAGCCGAGCTGCGAACAGGTCGAATAAGCGATGACGCGCTTGATGTCGTTCTGGACCAGGCCAACCGTCGCGGCGAAGAAGGCGGTGACGGCGCCGATGACCGTGACGAACTCAAGTGCGGCCGGCGCATGCTCGAAGATCGGCGACAGGCGCGCGACCATGAACACGCCGGCAGTGACCATGGTGGCGGCGTGGATGAGCGCGGAAACCGGCGTGGGGCCTTCCATGGCGTCTGGCAGCCAGGTGTGCAGGAAGAACTGCGCCGACTTGCCCATCGCGCCGATGAAGAGAAGGAAAGCGGCGATCGTCAGCGCATCGACATCGAGACCGAACACATGGATCGGCTTGCCAGCGAGCCCTGGAACGGCGGCGAAGACCTCGTTGAAGGTCAGCGACTGGGTCAGCTGGAAGATAAGGAAGATGCCGAGCGCGAAGCCGAAGTCGCCCACGCGGTTGACCACAAAGGCCTTGATGGCGGCCGCGCAAGCGGAGGGCTTCTCGTACCAGAAACCGATCAGCAGATAGGACGCGAGACCGACGCCCTCCCAGCCGAAGAACATCTGCACGAGATTGTCGGCCGTCACCAGCGTCAGCATGGCAAAGGTGAAGAGCGACAGATAGGCGAAGAAGCGCGGACGCGACGGGTCCTCGTGCATATAGCCGATCGAGTAGAGATGCACGAGGCTCGACACGGTCGTCACGACGACCAGCATCACCGCCGTCAGCGTATCGACGCGCAACGCCCAATCGACCTTCAGCGCCCCGACCGTCATCCAATTAGCGAGCACCGGCGTGAAGCCGTGATTATGGCCAAGCGCAACGTCGAAGAAGGTGATCCACGACATCGCCGCGGAGGCGAGCAGCAAGCCCGTGGTGACGAGCTCCGAAGGGCGCGGCCCGATCTTGCGCCCGAAGGCGCCGGCGATCAGGAAGCCGAGCAGCGGCAGGAAGACGATTGCTTGGATCATCGCTCTAGATCAGCCCTTCAAGGAATTGATGTCTTCGACCGCGATGGTGCCGCGGTTGCGATAGAAGGCGACGAGGATCGCGAGGCCGATCGCGGCCTCCGCCGCCGCCACGGTGAGCACGAAGAGCGCGAACACCTGGCCGACGAGGTCGCCGAGCGACTGCGAAAAAGCCACGAAATTCAGATTCACCGACAAGAGGATCAGCTCCACCGACATCAGAATGACGATGATGTTCTTGCGGTTGAGAATGATGCCCGCGACGCCGAGCGTGAACAGGATCGCGGCGACGACCAGGTAATGGGTAAGGCCGATGGTCATGCTCTTTCCTCGTTAGACGCCCGTCCGGAACGGAACCTTCTTGACTTCGATGACATTCTTGGCGTTGCGCGCGTTTTGCGTGGCGATGTTCTGCCGCTTGACGTTCGGCTTGTGATGCAGCGTCAGCACGATCGCGCCGATCATTGCGGTGAGCAGCACCAGCGCCGACGCCTGGAAGAAGATCACATATTTGGTGTAGAGCACCTGCCCCAGCGCGGCGGTGTTCGAGACATTGGCGGCGATCGGCGTCTCGAGGAGAGTTTTCGAGGCGCTCGAGGGCTGCCAGCCCACGGCGACCATGCCGAGCTCGGCGAGCACGACCACGCCGACGGCGGCGCCGACCGGGAGATATTTCGAGAAGCCCTGCTTCAACTCGGCGAAGTCGACGTCGAGCATCATGACGACGAAGAGGAAGAGCACCGCCACGGCGCCGACATAGACCACGATCAGCAGCATCGCGAGGAATTCGGCGCCCGACAGCAGGAAGAGCCCCGCGCCGTTGCAGAAGGCGAGGATCAGGAACAGCACCGAAATCACCGGATTGCGGGCGAAGATCACCACGCAGGCCGACGCGATCATGATCGTCGCGAAGAGGTAGAAAAATACAGCCGCCACGGCCTCATCCTCTCATCATGAGCCGCGCGCGGCGGCTCGTATCGTTCCTTACCGGTAGGGCGCGTCCAGCGCGATGTTGCGCGCGAGCTCGCGTTCCCACCTTGCGCCGTTCTCGAGCAGGCGCTCCTTGGTGTAGTAGAGCTCCTCGCGCGTTTCGGTCGCGAATTCCTGGTTCGGCCCCTCGACGATGGCGTCGACCGGGCAGGCTTCCTGGCAGAAGCCGCAATAGATGCACTTCACCATGTCGATGTCGTAGCGCGTCGTGCGGCGGGTGCCGTCGTTGCGGCGCGGGCCGGCTTCGATGGTGATGGCCTGCGCGGGGCAGATCGCCTCGCAGAGCTTGCAGGCGATGCAGCGCTCTTCGCCATTGGGGTAACGGCGCAGCGCGTGCTCGCCGCGGAAGCGCGGCGAAATCGGGTTGCGCTCGTGCGGATAGTTGATGGTCGCCTTCGGCTTGAAGAAGTAGCGCATCGACAGCAGGAAGGCGCCGACGAACTCGGAGAGGAAGAGCGACTTTGCGGCTGTGTCCAATCTCATGACTTAGCTCGCGATCAGGCCGGGGCCGAATTGAAGGGCCGCAGCGACGACGATGACCATGACGAGCGAGATCGGCAGGAATACTTTCCAGCCGAGACGCATCAGCTGATCGTACCGGTAACGCGGCACGAAAGCCTTCACCATGGCGAAGAAGAAGAAGAAGAAGCTGACCTTCAGGATGAACCAGATCACGCCCGGCACGAGGGTGAAAGGCGCGATGTTCACCGGCGGCAGCCAGCCTCCGAAGAAGAGGATCGTCAGCAGCGCGCACATGGTCACGATCGCCACATATTCGGCGAGCATGAACAGCACGTAAGGCGTCGCCGAATATTCGATCATGAAGCCCGCGACGAGCTCCGACTCGGCTTCGACGAGATCGAAAGGCGGGCGGTTCGTTTCAGCAAGCGCCGAGACGAAGAAGATGATGAACATCGGGAAGAGGCGCAGCCAATACCAGCCGGCCATTCCGTAGGACGTATCCTGCGAGCGGACGATGTCGGTCAGGTTCAGCGAACCGGCGCAGAGCAGCACGGTGATGATGACGAAGCCGATCGAGACTTCGTAGGACACCATTTGCGCGGCGGAGCGCAGCGCCGAAAGGAAGGGATACTTCGAGTTCGACGCCCAGCCGCCCATGATCACGCCATAGACGCCGAGCGACGACAGCGCGAAAATGTAAAGGATGCCGACATTGATGTCGCCGACGACCCAGCCGCCGTCCGACACGGGGATAACCGCCCAGGCGGCGATGGACAGCGTCGCCATGATGAAGGGCGCGAACAGGAACACGCCCTTATTCGCCGTGTCCGGGATCACCGGCTCCTTGAGCGCGAATTTGATGAAATCCGCGAAGCTCTGCAGCAAGCCCCAGGGACCGACGACGTTCGGGCCGCGACGCAACTGCACCGCCGCCCAGATCTTGCGGTCGGCGAGAATGACATAGGCGACATAGATCAAGAGCACGACCGCGATGAGCACGCTCTTGATGAGCGCGAGCAGAATCGGGCTCTCGGCGAGATAGGCAGTGATGGCGTTCATCCAATCGCTCACGTCTTCGCTCCTATTCCGCCGCTTGGGCCTGCCGGCCCTGCGCGAGAGCCGAACAATCCGCCATGACCGCCGAGGCGCGCGCGATCGGATTGGTGAGGTAGAAATCGCCGATCGCGGGGACGAAGGCGTCCTTCATCGCGACGGCCGCATGGCCGGCGAGCTTGGCGACATCGCCCGGATTGCCGGTCTCGATCTGGTCCACGCGCGCGAAATGCGGATGCGCTTCGATGAGCTTCTTGCGCAACTGCGCGAGCGAGTCGAAGGGCAGCGCATGCCCGACCACCGCAGAGAGAGCGCGCAGGATCGCCCAATCCTCGCGGGCCTCGCCCGGCGGGAAGACGACGCGCGAGGCAAGCTGCACGCGGCCCTCGGTGTTCACATAGAGACCGGATTTTTCCGTGTAGGCGGCGCCTGGCAGAATGACGTCGGCGCGATGCGCGCCACGGTCGCCATGCGTGCCGATATAGACGACGAAGGCGCCCGGATCGACCGCGATTTCATCCGCGCCGAGCAGGAACAGCAGGTCCATCGCGCCGGCCTTGGCCATCGCCTGCGCATCGAGGCCGCCCTGAGCCGGCGTGAAGCCGAGGTCGAGCGCGCCGACGCGCGAGGCCGCCGTATGCAGCACCGAGAAACCGTTCCAGCCTTCCGCGCCGCTGAGCTTCTGAGCCGCCTGGGCCGAGAGCGCAAGGACGGCGTCGCCATCGGGACGCGACAGAGCGCCCTGCCCCACGATCACCAGCAGCTTGCCGACCGGCTTCGCCTCATGGATGAAGCGCAGCAGCGAATCCGGACCAGCGCCCAGATAGTCGTAGTCGTAGGTGAGATCAGCCTTCTCACCGACGAGCGAAATCTTCAGATCGCCCTTGAGCCAGCGCTTGCGGATGCGGGCGTTGAGAACCGGAGATTCCTTGCGCGGATTGGAGCCGACGATGAGCAGGGCGTCGGCCTGATCGATGCCGGCGATCGTCGAATTAAAAACGTAGGACCCGCGGCCGAATTTCGGATCGAGCTTGGCGCCGTCCTGGCGGCAGTCGAAATTCGGCGAGCCAAGCTGCTGGATGAGCAGCTTCAGCGCGAAGATCTCTTCCGCCGCGGCGAGGTCGCCCACGATCGCGCCCGTGCGGCCCGGCGCGCTCGCCTTGCGCTTGGCGGAGATCAGCTCGAAGGCTTCCTTCCAGCTCGCAGGACGCAGTCGGCCGTTCTCGCGCACATAGGGGCGATCGAGGCGCTGCGTCTTGAGGCCGTCGACGATCTGGCGGGCCTTGTCGGAGATCCACTCCTCATTCACCGCATCATTGACGCGCGGGAGGATGCGGATGACCTCGCGACCGCGCGAGTCGACGCGGATCGCCGAACCGAGCGCGTCCATGACGTCGATCGTCTCAGTCTTCTGATATTCCCACGGACGGGCGCGGAAGCTCTGGGGCTTGGGCAGCAGCGCGCCGACCGGGCAAAGGTCGGCGACGTTACCCTGCAGCTCCGAGCTCATCGCGCTTTCGAGATAGGTGGTGATCTCCATATCCTCGCCGCGGCCGATGGCGCCCATGTCGCCCGTGCCCGCGACTTCCGCCGTGAAGCGGACGCAGCGCGTGCAGTGGATGCAGCGATTCATCTCGGTCTTGACGAGGACGCCGATATATTTGTCCTCAACCGCGCGCTTGTTCTCGTGATAACGCGAACTGTCGCCGCCGAAGGCCAGCGCCTGATCCTGCAGATCGCATTCGCCGCCCTGATCGCAGATCGGGCAATCGAGCGGATGGTTGACGAGCAGGAACTCCATCACGCCTTCGCGCGCCTTCTTCACCATCGGAGATTTGGTGAAGACTTCCGGCGGAGCGCCGTTCGGGCCCGGACGCAGGTCCTTCACCGACATGGCGCAGGACGCCTGCGGCTTGGGCGGACCGCCCTTCACCTCGACGAGGCACATGCGGCAATTGCCGGCGATCGACAGGCGCTCGTGATAACAGAAGCGCGGCACCTCGGCGCCCGCCTCCTCGCACGCCTGGAGAAGCGTGAACTCTCCCGGAACGTCCACCTCGACGCCATCGACGAGAATCTTTGTCACTTCGCTCTCTCCGAAGTCGTAACGCGCTTGTTCATGATCACTCCGCCGCCTCGCGAATGGGCTCGGGGTGCGGATTGGCCGAGTATTGGTCGATGCGCTCTTCGATTGTCTCGCGGAAATGGGTGATGAGGCCCTGGATCGGCCAGGCCGCCGCATCGCCGAGCGCGCAAATGGTGTGACCCTCGATCTGCTTCGACACGTCGAAGAGCATATCGATCTCGCGCTTATGCGCGCGGCCTTCGACCATGCGCTGCACCACGCGATACATCCAGCCCGTGCCCTCGCGGCAGGGCGTGCATTGGCCGCAGCTCTCGTGCTTGTAGAAATAAGCGAGGCGGGCGATGGCGCGGATGATGTCGGTGGACTTGTCCATCACGATCACCGCCGCCGTGCCGAGGCCGGAGCCGAGCTTGACGAGGCTGTCGAAGTCCATCGGACAGTCGATGATCTGATGCGCCGGAACGCAACGCACCGACGAGCCGCCCGGAATGACCGCAAGCAGATTGTCCCAGCCGCCGCGAATGCCACCGCAATGCGCATCAATCAGCTCGCGGAAGGAGATGGACATCGCCTCTTCGACATTGCACGGCCGGTTGACGTGGCCGGAGATCGAAAAGAGCTTGGTGCCCGTGTTGTTGGGCTTGCCGATGCCGGCGAACCACGCGGGGCCGCGCCGCAGAATGGTCGGAACGACGGCGATGGATTCGACGTTATTGACCGTGGTCGGACAGCCATAGAGGCCGACATTCGCAGGGAACGGCGGCTTCAGGCGCGGCATGCCCTTCTTGCCTTCGAGGCTCTCGATCAGCGCCGTCTCTTCGCCGCAAATATAGGCGCCCGCGCCGTGATGGACGTAGAGGTCGAAGGGATAGCCATGGACATTGTTCTTGCCTATGAGGTTCGCCTCATAGGCTTCGTCGACCGCCTTCTGCAGCGCAATGCGCTCGGCGATGAATTCGCCGCGCACATAGATGTAGCAGGCATGCGCGCCCATCGCGAAAGACGCGACCAAAGCGCCTTCGACCAGCGTATGCGGGTCGTTGCGCATGATCTCGCGGTCTTTACAGGTGCCGGGCTCGGATTCGTCGGCGTTGATGACGAGGTAATGCGGCCGCTTGGGATCGATTTCCTTCGGCATGAAGGACCATTTGAGGCCCGTCGAGAAGCCTGCGCCGCCGCGTCCGCGGAGACCAGAGGCTTTCACTTCCTCGATGATCTTGTCGCGGCCCCTGGCGAGCAAAGCCTTGGTGCCGTCCCACTGGCCCCGCGCGCGAGCGCCGGCGAGCGAACGATCGCCGAGGCCGTAAAGATTTGTGAAAATGCGGTCTGAATCGGAGAGCATGTTTCTATTCCCCTCCGCTTACTTCTGGCCGTAGAGCGAGGCGAGGCTCGTGAGCCCTCCCTCGGGCTCGGAGGATTCGCGGCCCTTCTGCGAGCCGGTTTTCACCGGACGGCCGGCGGCGAGATCGTCGAGCAGCTTCTCGAAATTCTCGGCCGTGAGGTCTTCGTAGTAATCGTCGTTGATCTGCACCATGGGCGCGTTGCAGCAGGCGCCGAGGCACTCGACTTCGAGCCAGGAGAACAGGCCATCGGCCGTCACCTTGCGCTGCGGACCCACCCGGCGCTCCAGCACCTTGATGAGATCGTCCGAGCCGCAGAGCATGCAGGGCGTCGTGCCGCAGAGCTGGATGTAGAATTTCCCAACCGGCTCCAGGTTGAACATCGTGTAGAAGGTCGCGACCTCGAGGACCCGGATCTTCGGCATGCCGAGCATCTCGGCGACCTTCTCGATCGCCTTCTGCGGCAACCAGTAGTTATTCTGCTTCTGCGCCTGCCACAAAGCGGGCACGACCGCCGAGGCCTGACGGCCGTCGGGATATTTGGCGATCTGCTTTTCGAGCCACGCCAGATTCTCTTGCGTGAACTCGAAGCTCTCGGGCTGCTGCTCGGCGAGACGACGGACGGACATTAGCGATCGACCTCCCCGAAGACGATATCGAGCGAGCCAAGGATCGCCGAGACGTCGGCGAGCATATGGCCCTTACACATGAAATCCATGGACGAGAGATGGGCGAAGCCCGGCGCGCGGATCTTGCAGCGATAGGGTTTGTCGCCGCCGTCCGACACCAGATAGACGCCGAATTCGCCCTTGGGCGCCTCGACCGCCGCGTAAACTTCACCGGCCGGGACATGGAAGCCCTCAGTGAAGAGCTTGAAGTGATGGATGAGCGCTTCCATCGAGCGCTTCATGTCGCCGCGCGACGGCTGGGTGATCTTGTGATTCGGCGTCAGAACCGGGCCGCGGCCGTCGGCGCGCAGCAGCTTCTCGACGCACTGCTTCATGATGTAGGTCGACTGCCGCATCTCCTCCATGCGGATCACCGCGCGGTCGTAGCAGTCGCCGTTCTTGCCGACGGGGATGTCGAACTCCATCTCCTCGTAGCACTCATAGGGCTGCGCCTTGCGCAAATCCCAGGCCGCGCCGGAGCCGCGCACCATCACGCCCGAATAGCCCCACTTCCAGGCGTCCTCGAGCGAGATCACGCCGATGTCGACGTTGCGCTGCTTGAAGATGCGGTTCTCGATGAAGAGAGCCGCGAGATCGTCGCAGAGCTTCAGGAAGGGATCACAGAAGGCGCCGATGTCCTCGACGAGCTGGTCCGGGAGGTCGCGCGCGACGCCGCCCGGACGGAAATAATTGGCGTGCATGCGCGCGCCGGAAGCGCGCTCATAGAACACCATGAGCTTCTCGCGCTCCTCATAGCCCCACAGAGGCGGCGTGAGCGCGCCGACGTCCATCGCCTGCGAGGTGACGTTCAAGAGATGCGACAGCAGACGGCCGATCTCGGCGTAGAGAACGCGGATGAGCTGGCCGCGGCGCGGCACTTCCACGCCGAGCAGGCGCTCGATCGCCAGACAGAAAGCGTGCTCCTGATTCATCGGCGCGCAATAATCGAGCCGATCGAAGTAAGGCACGTTCTGCAGATAGGTGCGTGACTCCATCAGCTTCTCGGTGCCGCGATGGAGGAAGCCGACATGCGGATCGACGCGCTCTACCACTTCGCCGTCGAGCTCCAGGATCAGGCGGAGCACGCCATGCGCCGCCGGATGCTGCGGGCCGAAGTTGATGTTGAAGTTACGCAGGCCCTGGGATTCGGGCTTCGCGGGGGCGATAGCTTGATCGTTCATCTGCGCCGCGCTCACTTGCTCGCTTTCTCATCGCCAGGAAGGTCGTATTTCACGGCCTCCCACGGCGAGAGGAAATCGAAATTGCGGTATTCCTGCTGGAGCCGCACGGGCTCGTAGACGACGCGCTTGCGCTCGTCGTCGTAACGCACCTCGACGAAGCCGGACATGGGGAAGTCCTTGCGCAGCGGATGACCGTCGAAGCCATAGTCGGTCATGATGCGGCGCAGGTCCGGATGGCCCGCGAAGATCACGCCGAAGAGATCATAGGTCTCGCGCTCGAACCAATCGGCGCCGGGAAACAGCGGGACGATCGAGGCGATGGGCGTGTCTTCAGCCACCAGCGCCTTGATGCGGATGCGGCGATTGTGCTTGGGCGACTGGAAATGCGCCACGACCTCGAAACGCTCCTCGCGCTCCGGATAGTCGGCGGCGGTCACATCGATGAAATTGACGAAGAGGCACTCGGGATCGTCACGCAGATAGGTCGCCACGTCGATCCAGCGATCACGCGCGATGGTGAGCGTAAGCTCGCCATAAGCGAGCTTCACCTCGGTCACCGCGCCGGGAAGAGCGCCGCTGACCCGCGCGCCGAGAGCTTCCAATTCAGCCGACATCCGTCAACCCCATTCAAGGACGCGAGCGCGTCCGTCACATTCCGTCATTGCGAGCGGAGCGAAGCAATCCAGTCCGCTGGATTGCTTCGTCGCTTCGCTCCTCGCAATGACGGCAGGCGCCATTGCCAGTTTGCTTACCGCTCGATCGTGCCCGTGCGGCGAATCTTTTTCTGCAGCAGCAGCATGCCGTAGACGAGCGCTTCCGCCGACGGCGGGCAGCCCGGCACATAGACGTCGACCGGAATGATGCGGTCGCAGCCGCGCACCACCGAGTAGGAGTAGTGGTAGTAGCCGCCGCCATTGGCGCAGGAGCCCATGGAGATGACGTAGCGCGGCTCCGGCATCTGGTCATAGACCTTGCGCAGCGCCGGCGCCATCTTGTTCGTCAGCGTGCCGGCGATGATGATGCAGTCCGACTGGCGCGGCGAGGCGCGCGGCGCGAAGCCGAAGCGCTCGAGATCGTAGCGCGGCATGGCCGCCTGAATCATCTCCACCGCGCAGCAGGCGAGACCGAAGGTCATCCACATGAGCGAGCCAGTGCGCGCCCAATTGATGACGTCGTCGGTCGCCGTGACGAAGAAGCCCTTGTCGGCCAGCTCTTCGTTGATCTGCAGGAAGAAGGGATCGTCCGAGCCCACCGGCTTGCCGGTGCGCGGATCGATGAGTCCCTTGGCCTGCGGCGCCACCAGCGTCTGATGGCCCTGGTTCGTGATCAATCCCATTCCAGCGCTCCCTTGCGCCACTCATAGACGAAGCCGACGGTCAGCACGCCGAGGAAAACCATCATCGACCAGAAACCGAAGACCCCGGCGTCCTTGAAGGCGACCGCCCAGGGGAAGAGAAACGCCACTTCGAGATCGAACACGATGAAGAGCAGCGACACGAGATAGAAGCGCACGTCGAATTTCATGCGCGAGTCGTTGAACGGATTGAAGCCGCACTCGTAAGCGGAGAGCTTCTCCGGATCCGGCGCCTTGAAGGCGAAGAGGAAGGGCGCGACGAGCAGCGCGCCGGCGATGATCGCGGAGAGCGCGATGAAGATTGCCAGCGGCATATATTGTTCGAGCAGCATCGGCATGAGTCGTGTCCGGTCGGTCCGACATTGCGGCGGGGCGAAGGCCGCTTTCTCGGGAGCTCTAAGTTGGAAAAGCTCCAGGCCGCGGGTTCCGTAACGCAGCGCCTTGTGCAAAGCAAGAGACAAGGACGGCCGCGGCGAAGTTATGAGGGGAAAGCTTTTGAGAAGACGCCTTTTCAGGCGTCCTGCCCATTCGCCGCTCCTTCCGTCGCGCAGTCGGACAGAAAGGCGGCCGCCGCCATTTCCTTGAATCGCGCCTCGCGGCGCGCCAGCGCCTCGGCGTCCGCGCCCCAGGCCCGCATCTGGAAGTCCTCGTCGATATGGGCGGCGGCCCAGGCCTCTGCAAGGTCGATATGATTCAGAGACTTGGCAAGCGCGAGAATCAGTGATCCGGTCAGCGTCGTCATGACATGCAGGGCCGCGAGCCGCAGCGGCGCGCCCACCCCTTCGCCCACATGGCTGCGCACGGCCTCGGCGAGCGCTGCGATGGACTCCTCCGGCTGGGGGGCAAACATCACGCCCTCGGCAAGCGTCAGCCGCGCGCCGAACCGCTCGCGGGCGAAGGCGAGCAGAGGGTCCCATGCCGCCCTTTGCGCTGCAGCGAGACCCGCGGGCTCGCCAGCGCGGTAGCAGATCATGTCGGAGCCGGCGTATTTGACCAGCTCCGCCTCGACGTCCGCCATTTGCGCAGCGACGCCGTCGAGGGCTGTATTCACGAGCTTGGTCAGCGGCATTGTCGCGGGGTCGATATATTCGCCCTGCCCCGCCCATTCCGCCGCGAGCGCCTCGGCGAGTTTGCGTGACGGGACGATGACACGCCGCCTGGCGGGGGTGTTGACCGAGCGGCCGTCGAGCAGGATCGAAAAGCCGCCTTCCGCCTCTCCAACGGCGGCCTCCTTGTAGAAACGCTTAGGCAGCGGACGCGCCGGGTCACGCGCGGCTTTCACGGGGTCACGCTCGGTGGCGGGCACGAAGAAGTCGGCGTCGAAGCCGGTGGGAGTGTCGGGCATAGGGTCTTTCCAGTTTGTCGGAGCTGCTTACCCCCTCCCCAACCCTCCCACGCTAACGCGGGAGAGGGAGCAGATTGCGGCCTGGATCACCAGCGCCGATCGCGAGCGTCCCCTCTCCCGCGATAGCGGGGGAGGGACAGGGAGGGGGCCTCACGCGTCCGGCGCGTCCTCGATCGGGTCATATTGCTTCGCGTCGAAGCCGAAGAGTTCCCAGCTCTTCTTCATATGGTCTGGCAAAGGCGCGGTGACATCGAGCACGCCGCCTTTGGGATGCGGCAGCACGAGGCGCCGAGCCAAGAGATGCAGCTTGCGCTCCAGCCCGTCCGGCATGGCCCGCAGCGGATCGCGGCGGCGCACCTCGTCCTCCGGGCGATGGCCATATTTGGGGTCGCCGAAGATCGGATGGCCGATCGCCTCGGCGTGAGCGCGCAACTGGTGGGTGCGGCCGGTCAGCGGCTTCATCGACAGCCAGGCGCAGCGCGGCGCCACCTTGTCGACAATGGCGTAATAGGTGAGCGAATGCTGCGCGTCGGCCTCGCCATGTTTGGCGACCCGCATTTTTTCGAGATCGCGCCCGGCGCCGCGCGTCTTCTCCATCCCTGCGCCCTTCGCAAGATAGAGCGAGACCCGCCCCTGCGATGGCTTGGGCACGCCCTCGACCAGCGCCCAGTAGATCTTCTTGGCCTGTCTGGAGCGGAAGATTTCACCGAGGTCGGCCGCCATGCGCCGGTTCTTGGCGACGAGCAGCACGCCGGAGGTGTCGCGGTCGAGGCGATGCACCAGCACGGGCCGCGTGTCGCCCTTTGCGAGCGATTCGAGCATGCCGTCGATATGGCGCTTCTGGCCCGAGCCGCCCTGGGTCGCGAGACCGAAGGGCTTGTTGAGGACCATCAGATCCTTGTCCTCGAAGAGGGTCATCTCGCCGAGCGCCCGCGCGTCCTCAGGATTGGCGCGCTTCACCGCGGGGCTCGCGGGCTCCTCGATCTTGAGCGGCGGCACGCGGACCGTCTGGCCCTCCTCCAGCCGCGTCGAGGTCTCGACGCGCTTGCCGTCGACGCGCACTTCTCCCTTGCGGCAGATCTTTGCGAGATGGGAGAGCGCGAGCGACGGGTAGCGCCGCTTGAACCAGCGGTCCACGCGCATCCCGGCTTCATCCTCCGTGACCATGGTCGTGGTCACGCCGGCGCCTTTCACTTCCGGCGCGCTCATGCGGCGGCTCCCGGTCTCATATGTTTAGAAATTGCAAGCATCGCCGCCTTATCGGACAAAGCGCGCCGCATGTCGATGGCGCCTCGCGTCGCGGGCTTTGCCGCGTGAGCAAGCTGTGCCGCGCCCAACCCTGACCGCAGCCGGAAACTCGCCTTTTTGGCTTTGCCTTAGCTCGGAATTAATCTTCCGGTTGCATGCAAGGGAGCGCGACCATCGCCTTTTCTCAAAAGGCTCGTCCAAGGTCGCGCCTTTGAAGCGGCGGCCGATGAAGACCGAAAGCCTGATCGAAGCGAGATGGGCCGAGCTGATGCAAGATGCTTCGCCGGCGGCGAAGCAATTGCTGGCGAGGCTTTCCGAACGTCATGCGCGCGAATTCGCGGCGACCTTCTATGAGGAAATGCTGCAGGACCCCGATGCGCGCGGCTTTCTGTCCAGCGAAGGGATCGTCGAGCGCCTGACCGAAAGCCTGCGGCGCTGGATCGACGATATTCTCGTGAGCTGGGAGCCGTCGGCGGTCCCGCGGCTGATCGCCTCCCAGCGCCGCCTCGGCGCGGTTCACGCGCGCATTGGCGTCCCCCTTGAGCTCGTCATGCGCGGGACGCGGCTGCTCAAGCAGACGATCATCGGCGCGCTGCTCGGGAACACCGCCAACACCGACCATCTCGAAGCTGCTAAAATCGCCATCGAAATGGTCGACATGGCCGTCGAGATCGCCGCCCATCAATATACGGCGTCGTGCGAGGTCGAGGCACGCACGGAAGAAGCCTATCGCAATTACGCCTCGAGCGTAAACATGGCCGTTGAACGGGAGCGTCAGCGCGCCGCCCTTTTCAGCTGGGAAAACGAACTTCTGCACGCCTTGATGGCCGGCGCGCCCGGCGCCGCTCTCCCGCTGATCTCGCAATCGGGTTTCGGGCTCTGGCTGAGGCACAAGGCCGGCTCGATTTTTCCCTTGGACGGGGAGTTTTGCGAGGTCGCCCAGGCGACAGAACGGATCGACGCCAATCTTGAGCTCTTGCGATCGGGGGAAGCCCCTTACGTCGGTTCGGAAGGAGCCAGGCGTCTCGTCGATCCGGTCCTGAGCGAGACCCGGCGAATCCATGAGGTCATCGAAACGCTTTTCGAGCGCCAGGTCAGCCTGGAATCCGGCCGCGACGCGCTGACGCATTTGCTGAGCCGGCGGTTCGAGTCGACGGTTCTGTGCCGCGAGATCGAAATCAGCCGAAACACCGGCAAGCCCTTCGCCGTGCTCCTGCTCGACGTCGACCACTTCAAAAGCGTGAACGACACTTACGGCCACGAGGCGGGCGACCATGTTCTGCAGCGTGTCGCGGGCGTGTTCAGCGACAATGTGAGAAGCGGCGATTTCGTTTTCCGCCATGGCGGCGAGGAGTTCCTGATCCTCTGCGTGGAGCTGACAGCCGAAGACGCCGTCGCCGTCGCCGATAAGATCCGCGCAGCCGTCGAGGCGGAGCCCATAGCGATTTCGCAGACGGTTTCGCTCTCGGTCACCGTCAGCATCGGCGTCGCCGCCTATGACGGGCATCCCGATTATCAGCGCCTTATCTCGCGGGCCGACAGAGCCCTCTACGAGGCGAAGCACGGTGGCCGCAATAAATGCGCGCTCGCCGCCTGAGCAATCCCCGCCCGGCTGTTTGACGATCGCGCGCGCGCCGTTACTCTCTTCGAAGGCTTTGAAGAGAGAGAGCATATGTCCAATTTCTACGGCCCCGCCCATCGGGAATTGCAAGACTCCTTCGACTCGCGGCGTCTGGCCGACCTCATGGAAGGCGGCGTGATGCACGGCGAATTCGCCCCGCATGAGATCGGCTTCATTGAATCGCGCGACATGTTCTTTCTGGCGAGCATCGACCCCGCCGGCCGGCCGACCGTCTCCTACAAAGGCGGCGCGCCGGGCTTCGTTCGCGTCACGGGGCCGAAGTCGGTGATGTTTCCCTGGTTCGACGGCAACGGCATGTATTATTCCGCCGGCAACATCGCCCAAAACAGCAAGGTCGGCCTGCTCTTCATCGACTTCGTGACCCCCAACCGCCTGCGCGTGCAAGGCGAGGCCAAATTGCTGCGCGATACGGAGGCAGCCGCCGCTTTCCCGGGCGCGCAATTCGCCGTCGACGTCGCGGTCGAGTCGATCTGGGTCAATTGCCCCCGCTATATCCACCCGCATCAAAAACTCGCCGACTCGAAATATCTCCCCGACGCGGGGGGCGAGTCGCCGCTTCCCGGCTGGAAGCGGCTGGATGTGGCGCAAGAAGCCCTGCGCCCCGAGGACCGGGAGAAAGTCGCCGCCGCGGGTGGGGTCATCGATTTCGAGGCCTATGGGGCGTTGGTTCAGCGTGGCGAGGGCTGAGGGATTCCAGGCAGCCGAAACGCCGGGCGTGAGCCCATCCCTCCCCTTTACGGGGAGGGTGGCCCCGCGCAAGCGGGGTCGGGTGGGGTAAAGCCCCATCGCTACCGTTGCGGCGCGAACCCCACCCGGCGGCCTTCGGCCGCCGACCTCCCCGTAAAGGGGAGGTATTTGAGGCTAATGACGGCACGTCGCTATTTTTCGGAGGACGCTTAAGCCGAACACGCGGCAAGGCATTCCTCCTTCCCCCCTCACCCGGCCTCCGCTACTCTCCCCTCCCCTTGAGCGAGAGACCAAAAATGCGAGAGCGTCCCGGCGAAGCTGTTTTATTCGACCGCGCCACCCTGGATTCGCGAATCGCCTTCGTCTCCGCGAGCTTCCTGCTCGCCTACGGCTTTACGGCCCTGCTCGACCGCGTCGGCGCGCCGGAGCGTTTCGTGGCGGCGGCGCCGCCCTGGTTCACGGTCCTGGCGCTCGCCGCGCTCGGATTCCTGCTCCACTCGATGCGGGTCTCCTTTTATTACGCTGGCGGCCGCGCCGTTCCGGCGAATTACGCGGGCTTCGCCAACGCCGCCATCGCCGTCGCGCTGCTGCTGCCCTTTGCGACGCGGCTCGCCGGCCGTTCCTGGAGCGTGGGCGTCGTCGCGGGCGCTTTTCTCGGCCTCGCCGGTGCGGCGCTCTTTCTGGGGCCGCTGCTGCGCAAGACCGGCGTGTTCTCGATATCCGGGCTTCTCGCCGCGCGGTTTCCATCCGCCGCTCCGCGTTTCGGGCTGGTCGCGGCGGTTGCGCTGTCCTCTGGCTTGCTCGCCGTCGCCGGCGGGCAGATGGCGGTCGACGCCCTCGTCGATCTGAGCGGCGCCGGCCGCGCCTTCGCCGCCTTCACAATTGCGGGCGCCGGGCTCTTCATCGCCGGCCCGGGGGGATTAGGCGGCGCCGTCTGGGCGGCGGCGGCGGCGGCGGGCGTCGCCTTGCTCGGCCTCGGCTGGCCCATCGCCGCTCTGGGCTTTCGCGGCGAATTGCCGGTGGGCCTTCTGGGCGGTTTCGGCTGGCCGGAAGCGGCGACCCTGCTCTCCGAATGGCGGATCATGCCGGCGCCCGCCGGCCTCGGCGTCGAGATCGGCGCCACTCTCGCGACAGCCATGGGCGTTCTGGCGCTCGCGCCGATTCTTGCCCCCGCGGTGACGACCGAAGACAATGAGTCGGCGCGCGCCTCGGGCGTGGCGACCTTCGCCTGGAGCCTGATCTTTGCGCTGCTCCTTGCCGCGGCCGTCGCCACATCGGCTCTGAGCCTCGCCAGCCAGGTGTCGGGCCAGACGGTCGAACGCTTGCCTGAGTCCATCTATTCCGCGAGCGGGCGCGGCCTCGTCGAGATATGCGGGACCAAGGTCCGCACGCCCTCGCAAGCCCAGCGCGCCTGCGCGGCGGAGAAGATTCCGCCCGGAACGCCGCTCCGGCCTGTCGATGTGCGCCCGGTCGACGGCGACTATCTCCTCGGCGCGCTTCCCGGCGCGGCCGATCTCGGCGCGGCCGCCTCGGGCCTTCTCACCTCGGCGATCGTCGGCTTGGGGCTGGCGCTGGCGGCCGTCGGGCTTCAGGCCTGCGGCGCCGCCGTCGGCCATGACGCGCTCTACCGGCTGCGCGGCGAGATCGATCTCACCAGCCGCCGCCTCGCCATCACGCGGCTCGCGCTCATCGCCGTCGCCACCGCAAGCTATGTCGCGAGCGCAACGCAAATCGTGACGCCCGGCGGGTTGATTGGCCTGGCGCTCGGGATTTCCGCCGCTTGCGTCGCCCCTTCCCTCGCGCTCGCCTTTTGGAATCGCGCCGGCGATCGCGAGGCTTTGGCGGCGCTGCTCGGCGGCGCCGCCGGATTGGCGGCCGCTTTGCTGCTCGAGGGACCAGCCAGAAAGATCGAGGCCTATGCGCTCGCAGCGCTGGCCGGCGCGACGCTGGGGCTTGCGGCGGGCGTCATGTCCGGCCTCGCCTCGCGCGACGAAAAACC
The DNA here is from genome assembly GCF_026427715.1 of Methylocystis sp. MJC1. Lineage (NCBI taxonomy): Bacteria > Pseudomonadati > Pseudomonadota > Alphaproteobacteria > Hyphomicrobiales > Methylocystaceae > Methylocystis > Methylocystis sp. MJC1. Next base: position 2,297,680 of record NZ_CP107558.1, read on the forward strand.
GGCGGCGATCGCCTTCGTGCGGCGCGTGCTGCGCGGCGACGGGCAGATCGTCACGCCGGACAAGGGGGCTTGATGGCTTTTTAGCCAGGCGCTGTCGTTCCGAGCGCTTAACGGAGCCTGGATTCCAGATCCTCGCTCGCGCGAGCGTCTGGAATGACACGGGCCCGCGCTCCGGCGCGTTGAGCGTCGCTGGCCCGCTTCTTGCCGCCCTCTATCATTCCCATTCGTTTCTGTTATAACGCCCACGCACGCCCGGCCTCGCCGGGCGGCGCCGTTTGGATCGACCTCGCTGGACGACATCCCGGCCAAGGCCTCTCCCTGCGGGATACTTCCAACAAAAAGGAAAGACGGATGTCGATCACGGCCGAGCGCAAGCAGGCGCTCATCAAAGAATACGCCACCAAGGTGGACGACACGGGCTCGCCCGAGGTTCAGGTCGCGATCCTCACGGAGCGCATCGTCAACCTCACCGAGCACTTCAAGACGCATGTGAAGGACAATCACTCGCGTCGCGGCCTGCTGAAGCTCGTTTCCCAGCGCCGCCAGCTCCTCGATTACGTCAAGAAGCGGGACGAACCCCGCTACAAGAGCCTCATCGAGCGGCTCGGCATTCGCCGCTGATTTAAGCCTCGCGAAAGCGGCGCATCCGCGCCGCTTTCGCTTTTTGGGACCGCGAGCCTTCAGGCTCGCTGACATTTGCGAGCCTGAAGGCTCGCCGCCCATCGGGCGCCGGCATGGGGCCGTCGCCAGCAAACCGGCGCAAACCCGTCATGGCAGGATCGCCGGACGCTGCGTGGGTTTCAACCCGCAGCCTCTCGCCGTCTTGCTCATGACGAAGCGCCGGCTTCATCAGAGAAAGACCACGCATGTTCCAAGTCCACCGCGAAGAACTCGACTGGGCCGGCCGCAAGCTCGTCCTCGAGACCGGCAAGATCGCCCGCCAGGCCGACGGCGCCGTTCTGGCGAGCTGGGGCGAGACCACTGTGCTCGCGACCATCGTCGCCGCCAAGGCCCCGAAGCCGGGCCAGGACTTCTTCCCGCTGACCGTCAATTACCAGGAGAAGGCCTTCGCCGCCGGCCGCATTCCGGGCGGCTATTTCAAGCGCGAGGGTCGTCCCTCGGAGCGTGAGACGCTGATCTCCCGCCTCATCGACCGCCCGATCCGTCCGCTCTTCCCGGACGCTTTCCGCTGCGACACCCAGGTCATCGTGACCGTGCTGTCGCATGACCTCGAAAACGATCCCGACATCCTCGCCATGGTCGCGGCCTCCGCCGCGCTGACGCTCTCGGGCGTGCCCTTCATGGGGCCCGTCGGCGGCGCGCGCGTCGGCTATATCAACGGCCAGCTCAAGCTCAATCCGACGATCGAGGAGATGAAGCTCTCCGATCTCGATCTCGTCGTCGCTGGCACGCAGGACGCCGTGCTGATGGTCGAATCGGAAGCCAAGGAGCTTTCCGAAGAGCTGATGCTCGAGGCCGTGATGACCGGCCACCGCGGCTTCCAGCCGGTGATCGACGCGATTATCCGGCTCGCCGAGCGCGCTGCGAAGGACCCGCGCGACTTGGTCGTCCCCGACCGTTCGGAAGTCGCCGCTTTCGTCTCACGGATCGCCGAGGCCGAGCTGCGCGAGGCCTACAAGCTCACCGTGAAGCAGCACCGCTACGCCGCGGTCGACTCGGTGAAGGCGAAGGTCATGGCGGAGCTCTTCCCCGAGGGCGAGGCGACGAACTTCACCAAGGAAGAAGTCGCCGAGGTCTTCAAGGAGCTGCAGGCCAAGGTCGTCCGCTGGAATATCCTCGACACCGGCATCCGCATCGACGGCCGCGACGTGAAGACCGTGCGCCCGATCGTCGCCGAGGTCGGCGTTCTGCCGCGCGCCCATGGCTCGGCGCTCTTCACCCGCGGCGAGACGCAGGCGCTGGTCGTCTCCACGCTCGGCACGGCGGAAGACGAGCAATTCGTCGATTCGCTCGAGGGCACCTATAAGGAGCGCTTCCTGCTCCATTACAACTTCCCCCCCTATTCCGTCGGCGAAACGGGCCGCATGGGTTCGCCCGGCCGCCGCGAAATCGGCCATGGCAAGCTCGCCTGGCGCGCGATCCATCCGATGCTGCCGGCCGCGGCCGAATTCCCCTATACGCTTCGCGTCGTCTCGGAGATCACCGAGTCCAACGGCTCGTCGTCGATGGCGACGGTCTGCGGCACCTCGCTCGCGCTGATGGACGCCGGCGTGCCGATCAAGGCGCCGACGGCCGGCATCGCCATGGGCCTGATTCTGGAAGGCGAGCGCTTCGCCGTGCTCTCCGACATTCTCGGCGACGAGGATCACCTCGGCGATATGGACTTCAAAGTGGCGGGCACGTCCAATGGCGTGACCTCGCTGCAGATGGACATCAAGATCGCCGGCATCACCGAAGAGATCATGCGCGTCGCCCTCGGCCAGGCCAAGGAAGGCCGCATGCACATCCTCGGCGAGATGGCGAAAGCCATCACCTCCTCCCGCGCCGAGCTCGGCGAATTCGCGCCGCGCATCGAGACGTTGAAGATTCCGACCGACAAGATCCGCGACGTGATCGGCTCGGGCGGCAAGGTCATCCGCGAGATCGTCGAGAAGACCGGCGCCAAGATCAACATCGAGGACGACGGCACCGTGAAGGTCGCATCCAGCGACGGCAATTCGATCAAGGCCGCCATCAACTGGATCAAGTCCATCGCTTCTGACCCCGAAGTCGGCATGATCTATGAAGGCACGGTCGTGAAGACCGCCGATTTCGGCGCTTTCGTGAACTTCTTCGGCGCCAAGGACGGCCTCGTCCATATCTCGCAGCTCTCCAAGCAGCGCGTGGCGAAGACGACCGACGTCGTGAAGGAAGGCGACCGCGTGAAGGTGAAGCTCCTGGGCTTCGACGATCGCGGCAAGGTGCGCCTCTCCATGCGCGTCGTCGATCAGGAGACGGGCGAAGACCTCGAGGCCAAGGAAAAGGCCGAGAAGGAAGCCGCCGGCGCCAATGGCGAGTGAGCGCTAGCGCACAGTTTTGAACGTCAAGCCGCCCGATATTTTCGGGCGGCTTTTCTTTGATGGGGGCAATAATGCGTAGACTGGTGATGATAGCGGCGACGATGTTCCTTGCGGGAGCAGCGCAGGCGGAGCCCGATTTCTCCACTGTGCTCGACTCCGAAACGCTTTCTTTCGTCGAAGGCAATACGGACCGCGCCGTTCTGGTCGAAAACGGCGACTCCGGCGCCGATCTTTATCTCTATCTCAATCTCGAACCCGCGCGGGACATCTCGAAGCCGATGAAGGCTGCGGCGGTGAAGAAGAGCGTGGCCTGGAGCGGCGGCATGTGGGGCACGCGCCCATCGCTCGAGACGAGCGCAAAAGGCTCGCTGCTGATCAAATCGGAAAACACCGGCGTCGGCCGGGACCGCTGGACCCAAACGCTCACGGTCGTCTATCGCAACAAGGATTTCGTGGTCGCCGGCCTCACGCGCGAATCCTACGACACGCTCGACCCCAAAGCCGTCCACAGCTGCGATCTCAATTTCCTCAGCGGAAAAGGCAAGCGCGATGGAAAGGCGATCGAGGTGAAGACGCCCGCGAAAAAACTTGCGGACTGGTCGGACGACGCGCCGGCGAAGGAATGCGTGTTCTGAAAACGAATGCGCGCGCCGGACTACGCCGGCGCGCGCATCTCTTTCCTCTCGTGGGAAATCCGCTTGATTGGTTCTTTGTGATTCATTTGGCGTAAGCGGCGCCACAACTGACAAGACCTATTTGATTGCTTTCGGAGGCGCACAGGCAGCGTGCGTTTGCCCACGCCAGAGACGCCTTATCTAAAGACCCCGACACTCTGGGAGGGGCCGATGGCGGATCGAGGAAAAGTGGAAGACGCACAGCTCGTGGAGCTCTCCACGGGCGGCCAACCAATCGACGTCTTTCTCATCGTCCGATTGGGCTTCACCGCCCTCTTCGTGATCGTCACGGCGCTGATTGCCGAGCCTTACTTTGCGAGCCTCACTTGGGCGCTCGTGCTGGCTGTGCTCTTCGTGCGCCCGCATCGCTGGTTCGAATCTTATGTCGGCCCCAATACGGCGGCGGCGCTTTCCGTCACCAGCGTCGCGCTCATCATCGTCGCGCCCTTGCTGTTCATCTCGCAACGCCTCATCGTCGAAGCGCTGGCCGGCGTGAATTACATCCAGAAGGCCGTTTCAGAGGGAAATTGGGGCGCGTTTCTCGAAGCGCATCCTTGGCTGAAATGTAACCGCTGTTTTCAGGCCACCTCTTTGAAGGCCGCGGCGGATTGTGCATAGGCCCAAGGCATCAGTTCGTCGAGCTTACTGGCGAGATGGCCGTTGACGATCTTAGAAAGAGCGTCAGCGATGTAGGCCAGCGGATCGACGCCATTGAGCTTGCAGGTCTCGATGAGCGAGGCGACGATCGCCCAGTTTTCGCCGCCTCCGTCCGAACCCGCGAAGAGAGCGTTTTTCCGATTGAGGGCGATGGGACGGATTGCACGTTCGACGACATTGGAGTCGATCTCGATGCGCCCGTCGTCGATGAAGCGTGTCAGGCCGTCCCAGCGCGAGAGCGCGTAGCGGATCGCCTCGGCGAGCTTGGTCTTCTGGCTGATCAGCGCGAGTTTTTCACGCAGCCATGGCTCGAGCGCGTCGAGGATGGGGCGGGATTTCTCCTGCCGCGCGTCCCGACGTTTGCCGGCGCTTTGGCCGCGGATGTCGCTCTCGATGGCGTAGAGTTCGCCGATGCGCGCCAGAGCCTCGCTGGCGATCGGCGCGGGACCTGCTGCGGCGAGTTCGTAGAAGCGCCGGCGGACGTGAGACCAGCAGAAGGCGAGCGACACGCTGTTCTTCTGCGTCAGCGCGCGATAGCCGGCGTAACCGTCGACCTGCACGACGCCCGTGAAGCCAGCAAGATGCGTGAGCGGCTGCTCGGACTTTCGGTTTTGCGCATAGACATAGACTGCGATTGGCGGATCGGCGCCGCCCCATGGCCGGTCGTCACGCGCATAAGCCCAAAGTTGGCCAGTCTTGGTACGCCCGCGCCCGGGGTCGAGCACCGGCGCCCTTGTCTCGTCAGCGAAGATTTTCGTCGACGATCTGATGTGTTCCAGAAGCCGCTCGTGCACGGGCCGCAAATGCCAGGCGGCGCGACCAACCCAGTCGGCGAGCGTCGAACGGTCGAGGGCGATCCCCTGCCGGGCGTAGATCTGTGCTTGGCGATAAAGCGGAAGATGATCGGCGTATTTGGAAACGAGCACATGTGCGACTGTCACCTCCGTCGGCAAGCCGCCTTCGATCAGCCGCGCCGGGGCCGGCGCCTGCACGACCGCGCCCTCGCAGGCGCGACAAGCGTATTTGGGTCGACGCGTCACCAGCACGCGGAACTGCGCTGGCACGACGTCGAGCCGCTCAGAGACATCTTCGCCGATCTGGTGGAGCGCGCCCTTGCAGCAAGGACAGGCTTTATCCTCGATGTCGATGATGGTTTCGATGCGCGGGAGATGGGCAGGTAGCGCGCCACGGTTCGTGCGGCGCTTTCTGGCCGCCTTTTCACGTTCGGCGGCGGACTTGGCTTCCCCCTCCGCCGCGGCGCCCGCTTCCGTCTGCTCGACCTCTTCGAGCGCGAGCAGCATCTGGTCTTCGGGAAGGGTCTCGGCGCGCCGTCCAAAGCGATGGCGCTGCATCTCCTTGATGATCTGAACGAGACGCTCGTTGCGCGCCCGCTCGGCAAGCAGCATCGCCTTCAGTTCGTTTGGATCGTCGGGAAGCGTCTCGATCGCCTGCGCCATAGTCGCAGAAGACCATATTTTCCGCCGCCTTTCGACGTTCTTCGATGCCCTGATTCACTGTGTCGCGGCTTATCCCGGCAAGGTCGGCGCCGCCGTCTCTTTCGCCGCGCGCACGCGGCGAAAGTCGAGCCCCTCCAGCAGCGCCGAAAACTGCGCCGCGGACAACCGCATCACCCCGTCTTCGATCTTCGGCCAGCGGAACTCGCCATCTTCCAGCCGCTTGGCAAAGAGACAGACGCCCGTGCCGTCCCAGAACACCAGTTTGATGCGATCAGCCCTTTTCGCGCGGAACACATAAACAGCGCCGTCAAAAGGATCTGCCTGCATCGTCTCTCGGACCAGCGCAGCCAAGCCCTCGGCGCCCTTTCGGAAGTCGACGGGCTTCGTCGCCACCATGACGCGGATCGCGCCTGTCGGCCCGATCATGAACTCGCCTTCAAGGCGTCGATAATCGCCGTGACCATGCCCATGGGCGCGTCACGCCAGATCCAGACGCTTGCACCGTCAATTGCGAGCTCAATCACGTGCGGGCGAGCAACCGGTCTGCTCTCCGACCCCAGAGCGACGGGCGCTTCCTCTCGTCGCTCGACAACAACCGGCGCAAATGAAACAGCATCGAGTTCCGCTTGCCGTCGCGCCTTTCGTCGCCACGAAAACAATTGCTGCGGCGCCAGCCCATGCCGTCGCGCGACAACTGAAACTACCGCGCCAGGCGCAAGCGACTCTTCGACGGCTTGCGCCTTCTCCGCAACCGACCATCGTCGACGACGTTCGCCGCCGCCCGTGATCACTTCGATCCGGCGCACCGCTCCGCCATTAGGCTCAAGCGTAGGGTCAAGTCTGGACACAAGCCTTATCTCCAAATCAGGAGATCAGACTCGCTGCTTTCAGCATCGGTTGGAAGGTGGGACCGCAACAGCGCTTACGCTGAAATGGCTGGGCGAGCGCGTCGATGCACCGACCATCGCCGCCCGGATCGGCGAATTCCTCACCAACATCGGCGCGTCGCTGCTCAAGCAGTCCACCGGCCAGGCGATCACTCTCGTTCTCGCCTTCTATCTGCTCTTCTTCTTTCTACGCGACCGGCGCGCCGGGCTCGACGCCCTCGTGCATCTCTCGCCCTTCTCGAACATAGAGACAGGCAAGCTCATCGTGCGTGTGCGCGACACCATTCATGCGACGATCTTCGGCACGCTTGCCGTCGCGGCCCTGCAAGGCGCGCTCGGCGGCTTCATGTTCTGGTGGCTCGGCTTCCCCTCGCCCGCGCTCTGGGCCGTGGTGATGGGAGTCATCTCGATCATTCCCGTGCTCGGATCTTTCGTCATCTGGATACCGGCGACGATTTATCTCTTTTTGGAAGATCGCTGGGCGGACGCCATCACGCTCGCGCTTTGGGGCGGCGTGGTCATCTCAACGGCGGATAATGTCGTGCGCCCCTTGCTCGTCGGCGAAACCTTGCGGCTGCATACGGCGCCCGCTTTCGTCGCCATGCTCGGCGGCCTTCAACTCTTCGGCGCCCATGGTTTGATCCTCGGCCCGATCGCCTTCACGATGACGACGCTCATGCTGGAGTTCTGGCGCCGTCGCAGCGATCCCGAGCTTCAGGAAAAGTGATACACTCTTCTGACGCTAGGTTCTGGGTCAGGCTTTCTACCATTTCCGTTTGAACAGCTCGCATGGGGACGTGTCATTCCCGGCGGGCTGAAAGCCCGACCGGGAATCCGGAGCCATAGTAGCTATTGTTGCCCTGGATTCCCGATCGCTCGCTGCGCGAGCGTCGGGAATGACGCCGAACCAATCAAGCGGATCTCATTCAGCTCAGCCGTTCTTCAGGGCCAAGGCCAACGCCGCGTCGAGCGCCGCCGCGTCGGCTTCCACGACGAACGCAGTCTCGGTCCAGATAATGAAGCAGCGCGCCTTCTTTTGTGGATAAAGCGGCGCGAGCGCCGCCCTGTAGAGCGCGAGCTGGCGAAGCTGAGTTGCATCGAGCGTTGCGCGCGGGCGGCTCGTCTTGAAATCGGCGATCAGCAATTCATCGTCCGTTTCGGCAAGCCGGTCGATTCGGCCCGACACGACATGGCCTTCCGCGAGCGCGGATACGATGTCGACCTCAGCGGCCGAGCGCGGCCCGAAGAGTTGCGCGAGACGCTGGTCGGAGACCACAGCGATAGCGGCGTCGACGATTTGCGCGCGCGCGGCGTCATCGAGCGTCGCCCCGCGGATTTCGACGAAGCGCTTGGCCGCCTCTTCGCGACGCGGTTGCGGACATTCGGGAAGATGCTGCAGCAAAGCATGCGTCAAACGCCCGATCAAAATGCGCGCAGCGTCGCTCTTCCTGGGCGCCGCGCCATAAAGATCGCCAAGCGTATCGGCGCCGGCCAGTGCGCTCGACGGCCGCAAAGGCGGCATGGGCGCGCGCTCACGCGGCGCAGGCGCGCGCGCAAAGGACGGAATCTCGATATTGCTCGACGCCGCGTCGCTGCGGGCTAGATCGTGACGCAACGGAACGCCGCCACGACGCAGGATATAACCGTCCGGCGCGTCGGGATCGTCGAGTCTTTCGCAACTTTGCGCCAAGGCTTCGACGATCATATTGTGCCAGCAGCCGTCGGCAGGCCCCTTCTCGCCGTGGTATCCCGCAATATAGAGCCGCTCCTCGGCGCGCGTCATGGCGACGTAAAGCAGGCGCCGATGCTCAGCGCGTTCCGCCTCGCGATGCGCGTCGCGCGCCGCGATGATGGCCGCAGGGTCGCTGTCCTTGCCGCGCGACCAGACCAGCGAGAGCGCGTCTTCGTCTCCAAGAGTGAAAAGCTTGGGATCATGCTTTCCTGCTGGAGCGCCGCAGGTGTCGGGCAGAAACACGATCTTTGCCTCGAGCCCCTTCGCGGCATGAGCGGTCATCACGCGCACGGCGGCGCCTGCCGCCTCCATGTCGCGTTTGATGGAGAGTTCGAGCCGCTCCACCATCGCCAGAAAGCTGACGAGCGAGGGCGACTCCTCGCGCTCGAAGGAGAGCGCAAGCCGCAGGAATTCGTCGATCGCGTCATTGGCTTCGGGCCCCAGACGCGCGACGAGACGGCGCCGCCCCTCCCCCGGCCCGAGGACCTTCGCGTAAAATTCGAACGGAGCCAGCGCCAAGGCGTCACGCCGCCAGCTCTCTATCAAGCGCGCGGCGGCGCGATAGGTTTCGTCTTCGGCTTGCGCAAGCGCATCAAAGAGCGAAGCGGACCTGAGCGGCGCGAGCTTGATAAGATCGTCGTCGTCGAAACCGAAAACCGGCGACTTCAAAACCGTCGCAAGCGTAAGATCGTCCTGCGGGAGCAGCACGACGCGCCCCAAAGCAACAAGGTCGTTCACCGCAATATGGGCGCCGAGATCCAGCCTGTCGGCGCCGGCGACGGGAACATTCTCAGACTTCAGCGCGCGGATCAGCGCTTCGAAGAAAGCGCCGCGCTTGCGCACGACGATGAGAATGTCGCGCGGCTCCACGCGCCGCGCGACATTCTTCTCATGCACGCATTCGCCGCTCTCGGGCGCGAGAAGCGCCCGGATGTATTTTGCAATCTTGCGCGCGAGGCGCTCGGGCGGATCGCTGGATGTGGCGTAATCGAGCGGCAGGCGCCAGTCCTCCGGCTCTTCCTTGCCCGAAGGGCCGATCGGCTTCCAAATCTCGACAAGCGCAGGAAGATGGCTTTTCGCCGCCTCATGCTTCAGTGGCGGCTTGTTCGGATCGGAGTCGCAACTGAGGCCAACGTCATTATCCGCAAAGTTGAACACGTCGTCGACGGCGGCAAGAACGCCCGGCGCTGAGCGGAAGGATTCCACGAGCCGCACATATTCGAAACGCTGTTCGACAGCGAGAAAGCCGCGCTCGAAGCTGCGCCGCATGGCGTCGAATTTCTCCGGCGCGGCGCCCTGGAACGAGAAGATCGACTGCTTGTCGTCGCCGACGGCGAAGAAGCTTCGGGCCAGGCGCCGGGCGCCGACGCCCGCGCAAAATTCCTTGGCGATGGCCGTAAGAATGTCCCATTGCCGCGCGCTCGTATCCTGCGCCTCGTCGAGCAGGATGTGATCGATTTGCGAGTCGAGCTTGTAGAGCACCCAGGACGGATTGGAGCGATTGAGCAGACGCCGCGCGCGTTCGATGAGATCGTCGTAATCGAGGAGATTGCGGTAGCGCTTCGCCCCCTCATACTCGGCGATAATCGCGTCGCCGAGGATTGCGAGCGCCAAGGAGCGCTCGGCCACAGCCGCCGCTTTGCGCTTTTCGATGAGTGGCGCAAGCCGATTGCGCTCCGCCTCCAACCGCTCCAGCAGGCCCGGCGCGCGCTTTTGCAATCCGCCGGTGATGATCTTCGCCTTTTCGCCGCCGCGCGGCGCCCCCTTCTCGGTGTAGAAGACCGAGACATAACTATCGGCGCGCTCGGCGGGCGCTGTTGACGCCATCGCTCGCTTCAGATGGTCGGCAAGCTTCTTGTCATTGGCCGAACCCAGCTCCAGCAAGGCGTGCAACTCAGGCCACGTCTCGAACCCTTCGACCATCTCCGTTTCGATTTGCGCGAGCGTTTCGTCCGGTTGCAGACCGAGACGGCGGCGCAGGCGGCGCGCATAGGCCTCTTGATCAAAAGCCTGCGCCAGCGCGTCGCGCTTTGTGAGCAACTCGTTGCAAAGATCGTCGAAACCTCTCTCGGTCGCATCTTGTGCAACGAGCTTCAGCGCGTCGTGCAATTCGCCCTCGCTCCGCATGGCTTCTTTGATGGCGCGCAGCTTCGACGTCTGCAGAAGCTCGGCGCGGGCCATATCGTCGAGCACGCTGAAGCCGGCCGGGGCGTTCGCCTCCAAGGGGAAAATATGCAGCAGCTTTTCGCAGAAGGCGTGGATCGTCTGGATTTTCAGGCCGCCCGGCGTCTCCACCGCGCGAGCAAAAAGCCGGCGCGCGAAATCGAGCTGCGCGGGCGCCGGCGCGCCCGCGCCCATCTCCTCTATTTCCCTGGCGAGCGTCTCGTCGTCGAGCAAGGCCCATTGCGCCAGCCTGTCGAAAATACGCGTCGACATATTGGCGGCGGCGGCCTTGGTGAAGGTCAGGCAAAGGATCTGCGATGGGCGCACGCCTTCGAGCAGCAAGCGCAACACGCGTTGCGTGAGCACATAGGTCTTGCCGGAGCCCGCATGCGCCGACACCCATGCCGACACGCGCGGATCAGAGGCCCTGTGCTGGGCGCGAACGGTCATCGAGACAAAGACGCGGTCGCTCATGCGCCCTCTCCGCCGCCGCGCGACCATTCCTTCACGCGCGCGAGATGATCGTAATCGCCTTCATGCGCAACGAGCGCCACAAAGGGACGCGACGGATAGGGCGTCTCCGGATTGCGATATTGCGAGAGCATCTTCACGAGTTCTTCCGCGTGCTTCGCAACCACCTCCTCGAAGGAGGCGCCGTCGAATTTCAAAAACTGTGTTTTGCCGCCGTCCTTCAGCCCCACATAAGCGGCGCCGGCGACGACATGCGCGCCAATCTCCTTGAAGGCGCCCGCTTCGACCATCGCCGCTTCGAGGGTGAGCTGCGGCGCGAAACCCGCCTGCACCTGCTTCATGCTCGGCGGCTTGCCGGTCTTGTAGTCGAAGACGCAGGCTCTCTTGTCGGGCCCGATCTCGATGCGATCCGCCTTTGCGGTAAGCGTGAAGGTGGAGCCGTCGATCAGCGGGAGCGCCCAGGACGCGGCCTTCTCCATGAAGATCACGCCGCCCTCAACGCGCCTTTGCGCTTCGAAATCCAGCGCGTGATCGAGCCCCGCCATGAGCCTCGGCCAGACGAAGGTCTCGAACGCGGGATCGGTAAGGAATTCCTTCAAAAGCGCGCGCGCGATCTCCTGAAGCTCCTCGCGCGCTGACGTCGGCAGAGGACCGCTCGGATAACTCTTTACGAAGGTTTCGAGCGCGGCATGAATCGCCGTGCCGATCTCGCGCGGGCCCATTTCCACGCCCAGAGGATCGAGCGGCTTCAACTTTAGAATGTGCTCGGCGAAGATGGCGTAAGGATCGCGCCGCAAGACTTCGATGCGCGTGACGCTGAGGCTCTCTGGACGCAGGTCGATTGGCGGTCGCGGCGCCGGCCGCGACAGCGTCGTGGCTTCATCGACGCCTGGCTGATCGAGCGCGATTGCGATCGCGAGCATTTTTGCGCCGCGCGCGCGACAGGCCTCGATCACTTCCCCCGCGAGCGCTTCGAGGCGCGTGAGAAAGCGGGACGCGACCGTCGGTGAACCGTCGCGCTTGGCGGCGCGGCTGAGCACGACGCGTTTCGCGCCGAGCCCCATCATGAAGTCATGCGCGCTCTGTCCGATTCGTCGTTCGGGTGGCGAGAGCCCCAGTTGCGCGCGCATCGAACGGTTCAGAAAGGCACCCGTTTCCGTCTGCGGCGGCCAAATGCTTTCGTCCAGTCCCGCGAGCAGCATGAGGTCGGCCTCGATGAGGCGCGCTTCGAGGGACCCGAGAATTTTCAAGCGCGGATGGGCGCGGCGCGGCCCTCGCAGAGTCGTTTCGAAGGCAATCCGATCGAAGAGCGCCGCATAGGCCGAGGCGGTGAAGCCCGATGGCGCATCGGCGCGCGCGAGCCGATCGAAGAGATCGAACAACGCCAAGGCGCCTTCGTCCTCGCTCTCTTCGCCCTCAGTCTCTTGGGCCCCTTGCGCAATCGCCTCGAAGGCCGCGCGATGCGCATGCGCGAAAGCCCGCAGATCCTGTGCGTCGCGCAAGGCGAGAAGCGGCGCCAGGGCCGCTTCCATGTCTCGCAAAAGGGATTCGATCTGCGCCCATCGGGCCTCTTCGATGCGCCGCGCCGCTGGATGCGCGCGCCAATCGTCCGCCGCCCGCCGCGCTTCCCCCGCCCGCGCGGCATAGCCAGCCGCGCTCGCCGGCAACCCGCGCAGCGCGCCGATCTCGACGAGAGGCGCAAGCATCACGATGTCCTCCCGCGTACGACCCAGGCGCGTCAGCGGATGTGTGAGCAGCGACGCAATGGCGATCGCATCGAGCCCCTTCGCGCCGACCCCGGCAAGCTCCCGCGCCAGCGCGCCGGCTTGCGTCGAGGCGAGCGACGCGCCGCCGGAATCGTCGATCTCGATCTCGAAGCGCCGCAACTCGGCGGCGACGCGCCGCGCGATCGTGCGGTCAGGCGTGACGAGGGCGGCCGTTTGACCGGGCGTCTCCAGCGCCTCGCGCAGGAACAAAGCAAGCGAGAGCGCCTCGGCCTGCTCGTCGGGCGCCTCCAGCAAGGCGACGCCATCGAGCGCGGCGTCGAAACGCGCGCTGTGAGCGCTTCGAAAATCGCGCCACACGGCCGTCGCATCCGCCGGCAACATCGCCTGCGAGACGAGTCGGCGGCGCTCGGCGCGCATATCGGATGTCGATAGCTCGCGCACGTCGCCGCGCGTCAATTGCATCACGCCGAGCAGGCGCTTCAACATGGTCTGCGGATGGGTGAAAGCGGGCTCGCCTTCGCCCTCCCCCACTTGCGCCCAGGCGGCGTCGCTCATGTCGAGATCGAGCCCCGGCAAAACCACCGCGCCATTGTCGCGCGCGGCGATGGCGGAGAGCAGTCGCGCCGTCGTCGGCTGAGCGCCGGTCGAACCGATGGCGATCACCGGCGCGTGATCCTGGCTTTCCGAGAGCTTCGCGATCTGCGTTTCGATCAGGCGCTTCTGGCGCGCCGAGGCGTCGACGCGGTCGATCTCCTCCAGCATCTGCGGCCATTGCTGCAAGGCGATGCGCAGGAAAGTCGTGGTGATCGACCAATAGGGATCGAAGGCGCTGTCGTCGATTGCTCGATCTATGGCGTCGGCGGGGATGTCCTCGATGATGAATTCGTCGACGAGCGCGCTGAGGTCGGCTGCAAGCGCATAGGCGCCGGCGGGCGAAGAGGCGACGAGGAAAGGCTCGCTGTCGTCGTAGACGAAGTCGCCCTGCCCGTCCGCTGAAACGATCGCGGCGCCGACGGCCTCGGACCATTTCACGATGAGCTGCGCGAGCAGAAGACGTCGCTCCAGCTCCTCGATCTGCGGCAGCGCGGCGGCGTCGAAATCGTCCGAGAAATCGCCGAAGAGCGCGGTGGTCTCGCGCTCCTCCAATCCGCCGAGCGGCAGAATGCGCGGCAAGAGCGTTGCGCCCTTGTCGAAGGCGCGGGCGAATTGCGTGCGCAGCGCGCGCGCAGCGCGCTGCGTCGGCACATAAATCGTCGTTCGCGCCATGGCGAGCGGCGGTGTTTCGCGCGAAAGCGCGGAAACGATTTCGCCAGCGAGAAAGGCCTCGACGAAGGTTTCGAGAAATGGCGCGCCCGGCGCAATGGTGAAGACGTTGCGCCTGACGCCCAAGCTTATCTCCCTTGCGCGAGGATCGCTTTCTCAGCCTCGGCGATCGCCGCGACCGTGCCGACGTGAAGCCAGAGTCCCGTGGAGACGACGCCGAAAAGGCACCCTTTCTCGGCCGCCGAAAAGAAGAACGGCGCAAGCTTGAAAACGTCGCTGGTCTCTTGTGCAAAAAGCTGCGGCTTGATCAGACCCACGCCGGAATAGACGTAAGGCTTGGGCCCGGCGCGGCGGATGATGCGGCCTTCGTGAGAAAGATCGAAGTCGCCTTCCCAATCGACGCCGACGCTACCCTGCGTCGGCGCAAGCAACAGCGCCGCGTCCATTTCATCGGCGTTCCACGCTTGCGCGAGCGCGATCAGATTGGGCTGCGGCGCGTCGAACCAGAAAGCATCCGTGTTGCAGATGAAGAACGGGTCTTCGCCGATGAGCGGCAAAACCTTCTTGATGCCGCCGCCCTGATCGAGCAGCGCAGCGCGTTCGTCGGAGATCACGATGCGCGGCTCGCGCCGATCGGTAAGATGCGCTTCGATCTGATCGGCGAGATGATGCACATTGACGATCGCCGTCTCGACGCCGGCGCGCGCGAAATCGTCGAGCGCGCGGTCGATCAGCGTGCGGCCGGCGACCGTGACCAGCGGCTTGGGCGTCTTATCGGTGAGAGGCCGCATGCGCGTGCCGAGCCCCGCCGCGAAGACCATGGCGGTCTTCGGCATGGCGACGCGCTCAGCCGTCACTGAAGAGTCCTGGCAGATTGGCTTCATACCAGGCGCTTATCTCAGCCAGAGCCGGGTGTCGCAAGCTCTTCTTCAGATAGGCTTCCACCCGCGGCATATGCGCCAGATATTGCGGCTTGCCGTCGCGCTGGTCGAGGCGCGCGAAGATGCCGAGCACCTTGGTCGCGCGCTGGGCGGCGAGCGTCATATAGGCCCTGGCGAAGGCCGCCATGTCGAAGCTCTCGTTCGCGTCGCGCCGCAGCTTGGCGTAATGGGCGAGGAGCTTCACCTCCAACTGATCGGGCACAGTCACTCGCGCGTCCTGGCCGAGAGAGGCCATGTCGTAAGCAGGGTGGCCGAGCACGCAATCCTGAAAGTCGATGACGCCGACGCGCTTGATCCCCTCGCGGCCGTCGAGCCAGATGAGATTGGGCGAATGATAATCGCGTAGCGTCCATGTCGGCTGGGCGCTCGCGATCTCCAGCAGCGCGTGACGCCAGAGATTGGCGAAGATGGCGCGCGCGCCGGACGCGACGCTCGCCTTTTTATGCGCGACATACCATTCGAGCAGCAGGTCCACTTCGACCAGCAGCGCATCCATGTCGTAGGGCGGGATGTGATAATTGCCCGCGCCCTCGACCGGCAGCGTATCCTGCAGCGGCTGCGAATGGAGATGGGCGAGCGCGCCGGCCGCTTCGAGATAGCGCTCGTGAATCGGCCCGTTCTCGTCGACGACGCCTTCGCGGCCGAGGTCCTCCACGATGAGAAGACCGGCGGCGATGTCCTGGCCGTAGATTTCCGGGGCGGAGAGACCATGCGCGCGAAGCCCGTTCGCAACGGCCACGAATGGCTTCACATTCTCGGCGAGCCGCGCAATGGCGCTGTAGGATTTGCCGTAGCGGATCGGCGGGCCGTCCGGGCGCGGCGGCGAGATCATCAGGATCGCCCGCTGGCCATCGGGCTTTTCCAAAGTCTCATAGGCGCGTGTCGAGGCGTCGCCCATCAGGAAGCTACGCTTGGCGTCGCTCCACCCCTCGCGGCGCAGAAACTCGCGCAGCGCCTTGAAGGATCCTAGCCGTTGCGCGAAGGCGCCATGACCGGAGATGGTGATGCGCCGCGCGTCGCGATTATCGACGTCGGCGAAGCTCAGACGCACGTCGAGGCGGTCCGGCGGAAGAACTTCCGGCGCACGCTCGGCCCATTCGACGAGGACGATCGCGTCCTCCACCGCTTCTTCCCAGCCGAGGCCGGAAAGCTCCGAAGATGCGTCGATGCGGTAGAAATCGGCGTGAACGATACGAAGCTTGTCGCTCTCGTAAATCTGCATGAGAGTGAAGGTCGGGCTCGGCGCCTCCACCTCAGGGTCGTCCATCAGCTTGCGGATGAGCGCGCGGGCGAAGGTCGTTTTACCTGCGCCGAGGTCGCCGGCGAGCGTTACGGTGTCGCCGCTTTCGAGCAGCGACGCGAGATCCTGCGCCAGGGCGGCCGTCGCCGCCTCGTCCCTGACCTCAACGCGCCAGACGGTTTTCCCTGCGGCTTCGTCCGTCACTCGGCGCCTCCTTCATGCGCGATCAGCCGCGCTTCTTCTTCGGCCGCAAGGGCCGGAAAGACGCAAGTGACGGTCGTCCCCTCTCCCGGCGCCGTGTCGATGAGCACTTTCCCGCCGTGAAGCTCCACGAATGCGCGCACGATGGACAGGCCGAGGCCGACGCCGCGATGGCGTGAGCCGGCGGTATGCGACTCGAAGCGTTCGAAAACGCGCTCCAGAACCTCCGCCGGAATGCCGCGGCCGTGATCGGTGACCTTTAATACGACCTCATTGGCGCGGCGCAGGGCGGCGAGCGTCACGGTCTGTCCAGGGCGAGAGAAGCCGATGGCGTTGGACAGAAGATTGAAGAGCACCTGCCGCACGCGCTTGGCGTCGCCCCGGAAGGTTCCGATGTCGTCCATGGCGATGATCTGCACGTCGATCGAGTTTTCGGCTAGACGATCCTGAACGCCTTCGATGGCGGCGTCCATCGTGGCGCGCACATCGACGTCGGAGAGCTCCAGCTCCATCGCGTCTTCGTCGATGGTGGCGAGATCGAGAATATCGTCGATGATCGCCAGCAGCGCCGCCGACGATTTGCTAACATAACCCAGATATTCCATCTGACGCGGATTGAGCGGCCCGGTCGACTCCTCGCCGAGGAGATGCACGAAGCCGTTGATGTTGTTGAGCGGCGAGCGCAGCTCGTAGCTGACGTGGTGGATGAAGTCGTTGCGCAGCTTCTCGGCCGCGATCAGCGCCAGGTTGCGGTCGGTGAGCGCGCGCTCGACATTCACGTCCGCCGTCACGTCGACGAAGGTCAAGAGCGCCGCGCCTTCGAGCAGCGATTGCGCCGTGCAATCGAGCACCATGCCGTCGCTGCGCTCGATGCGCCGCGTGAAGCCTTCGCGCATATCGTTGAAGCTCGTCACGAAGCCCTTCAGCGCCGCCCAGGTGTCGTCATTATCGTGCAACGTCTTGCACTGCGTCACGATCGCCTCGAAGCGTGGCTTTTTGGCGAGCGCGTCGGGATCGAGCCGCCAAAGCCCCGCGAAGGCCGGGTTGCAGAAGCTCAGGCGCCCGTCGGCGCCGAAGACCGCGACGCCCTCGTGCAGCGTCTCGAGAGTCTCGCTTTGCGTGCGATTGAGCGCATTGAAGCGCGTTTCGAGATCATAGGCTTTTGTCGTGTCGTCGTAGAGATAAGTAACTCCGCCCTGCGTGTTCGGATGGGCGACGACGTCGACGATGCGTCCGTCCGGCAGATGCCAGGTGTGGCGAACAGGCTCCGGAGACCGATAGGCCTCGAACAGCCGCTCCTTCCAGGCCTTGTAGTCGGATTCGACCGGCACGCGCTCGCCGGCGCGCAGCCGGTCGAGAATTTCGCCGTCGGTCGGCTTGTGATCGAGGAAGCCCGGCTCGAGCTGCCAGAGCTTGGCGTAGGCGTCATTGTGATAGACGAGCCGCCGCCGGCGATCAAAAATGGCGACCCCCGTCGGCAGCTGATCGAGCGTGCGCACATGCGACTGCATCTGCTGCTGGAGATCGGCGCGCACGGTTTCCACCTCGTGCCGGTCTATCGCAATGGAGGCTGCCAGGGGCGCCGCCGTCTGCGTCACGTCGAGCATATGACGAACGCCCGCGACGACAGCCGGCACGCCCGCGCGCCACACCGCGCCCTTGGCCAGCGCGTTCGCGGCGTCGGATCGGGCCGACTGATCCAGAAGCTCCAGTCCGCGCGCAATGGCGTCGGCGGGGTCCTTCGCCTCGACGGCCGTCGCGTAAGCGCTGTTCACGAAAGCGAGCCGACCGTCGGCGTCCCGCACCCACACAGGCGTCGGCGACGCCTCCAACAACGCACGCAGACCGGAAAGCTCTTTCTGCGTTTCGGCGTGGCGTTCGCGCAGACCGATGAGCTCCAACCGATCGCCCGAGACTTCCCGAATGCGCAGCACGGCGCTTCCGCCAACCGCACGGCCGTCAGCGTCGAAATGCCTGCCGACAGCGCCCGCGAGCTGCAGACGGAAAGACTCGCCATTGTTACGGAGGCGCTCGACAGCGGCCTCGAGTTCTTGCGCATCCTTCGGGGAGAGCCAGCTCCCGAAAGCGAGGATACGCCGCGGCGAGATCGCCACGTCGGATGGGAGCAGTGTCGAGGCGCTGACATCGGGCTCGCTGTCTGGTCCGGTCCAGGCAATGAAAACCTGCGGCTCGCTCGCCATGAAGGTCTTGATGCGATCGAGCCGAGCGCGCGCGTCCTCGAGTTCTTCCGCCAACTCGGTCTCGCGGCGACGCCATCCGTTGCGCTCACCGATATGGGCGATCGCCACGACCGCCGAAAACAATGCGAGGCCGCCGCTGAATGCGAAATTGACAACGTCCGAGTCGAGCGGAAGCTCCGCCGCAATGGTCTGGGCGAGCGCGGGCGTCGAAAAAAGCGAGGCAAGCGCCGTGGCACCGCGTGCGACAACGCTACGCAAACGGTCCGCCCCAACCAGTTGAAGCTCCTTGAAATGCAATTGGCGGCGCAGCGTCATGAAGGACAAGATTCCTTTCGCGCGCAAACCAGCTGTGGCGTCATGAGACCAAGCTCCAAGAGATCATCGGGGTGCTCATCACATCAACGCCGAGGGACCGCACAGGTTGCGCGATCTCCCGCTAGGACGCGCGCGCGGACTCCCATCGCCCCCAGGGCGAGGGCGGCAACACATTCGGCCCGGCAGTTTCTCCGCGCCGACGACGCTCGATACGAATCATCACAATCTAAAACGCGATCAGCCAAAACGGAATCGGGATTCTGCGAGAAATTGACTAAAAAATACGGCCCCGCTCCGATGGAGGGGGCCGCAAGGTATGGGAAACCGAAAGCTGGCGGCGCGCCGGGCGGGATTTCTGGCCAAACCCCGCCCGTAAACGCCGGGCTCAGTAGCGGTAGTGATCCGGCTTGAACGGGCCGTTCACCGGCAGGTTGAGATAAGTCGCCTGCTGATCGGTCATCTTGGTGAGCTTCACGCCGATCTTGTCGAGGTGAAGCGCCGCGACCTTCTCGTCGAGGTGCTTGGGCAGCGTGTAGACGCCCGTCGGATACTGGCCCTGCTTCGTGTAGAGCTCGATCTGCGCCAGCGTCTGGTTGGTGAAGGACGCCGACATCACGAAGGACGGGTGCCCCGTGGCGTTGCCGAGGTTCACGAGGCGGCCTTCGGACAGCAGGATGATGCGCTTGCCGTCCTGGAACTCGATCTCGTCTACCTGCGGCTTCACATTGTGCCACTTGTAATTGCGCAGCCCGGCGACCTGAATCTCGGAGTCGAAGTGGCCGATGTTGCAGACGATGGCGCGGTCTTTCATGGCGCGCATATGCTCGACAGTGATGACGTCGACATTGCCGGTCGCCGTGCAGAAGAGGTCGGCGCGCGGCGCCGCGTCTTCCATCGTCGTGACCTCATAGCCTTCCATCGCCGCCTGCAGGGCGCAGATCGGGTCGATTTCGGTCACGAGCACGCGGCAGCCGGCGTTGCGCAGCGAAGCCGCCGAACCCTTGCCCACGTCGCCGAAGCCCGCAACGCAGGCGACCTTGCCGGCCATCATCACGTCCGTGCCGCGGCGGATGCCGTCGACGAGCGATTCACGGCAGCCGTAGAGATTGTCGAACTTGGACTTGGTGACGGAGTCGTTGACGTTGATCGCCGGCCAGAGGAGCTTACCCTCCTTGTGCATGACATAGAGGCGATGCACGCCCGTGGTCGTCTCTTCGGTGACGCCCTTGATCGTCTCCGCATTGCGCTTGTACCAGCCGGGATTGGCCTTCAGGCGCTTCTTGATCGCGGCGAAGAGGACTTCCTCTTCCTCATTAGTCGCCTTGTCGAGGAAAGCCGTGTCGCCACCCTCGGCGCGCAGGCCGAGATGAATGAGGAGCGTTGCGTCGCCGCCGTCGTCCAGGATCATGTTGGGGCAGCCGCCGTCGGCCCATTCGAAGATCCTGTGGGTGTAGTCCCAATAGTCCTCGAGGCTCTCGCCTTTGCGGGCGAACACCGGCGTGCCGGTGGCGGCGATAGCGGCGGCGGCGTGGTCCTGCGTCGAATAAATGTTGCAGGAGGCCCAGCGGACGTCGGCGCCGAGCGCCTTCAGCGTCTCGATCAGCACGGCCGTCTGGATGGTCATATGCAGCGAGCCGGCGATGCGGGCGCCCTTCAACGGCTGCGACGCGCCATATTCGGCGCGCGTCGCCATCAGGCCCGGCATCTCGGTCTCGGCGATGTTGATTTCCTTGCGGCCCCAATCGGCCAGCGAAATGTCGGTGACGGCGTAGTCATTGAAATGAGCGGTCATGCGAATCCTCTGCTCGCTAAGGCCGGCGCCCCGGCGTTGGGGGGGGCCTATAGCAAAGGCGGAAGGTGAAGGCAATAAAGATATAAAGATTTGTTTATGTGATGACCGCCACCCGTATTCATTGCCTCTCAGACCGCTGGAGAGCGCGCCCGTCCTTGCCCGAGTTTCGTAGGAGCTCTTTCAAGGCCAACTGCATCAACAGCCGAACGATCGCCACGGACAGCGGCTCATTCGTGGCAGCCCCCAGTGAAAGACGCATCGCCTTGGCGAGCTCCTGCTGGATTAACTGCTCATCTTGCGCTTGATAGGAATTGTCGTTGTCGGGCAGCATTTTAGGACACCCCTTGCACCTCCCGAACGCGTGGAAACATAGGTAGTTCCCGCTAGGAGAATTTGTGTAGGACGCCCGCAGATCGCCGCTACGCGACGATCACTCATGCGCGAATTCGACGCTCAAGGCCGTGCCGGCGCCGGGGGCGACTTCAAGCGAGCCGCCGAGCTGGGTGGCGAAAGCCTCCATTATGCCCTTCCCGAGGGAGCCCGACTCCGTCTCTGCCGCGCCGGCCATACCCGGTCCATCGTCTTTGATGACCAGATGGAGATGGCCATTCTCGTTCTTCGACAAGGCAACCTCAAAGCGCGTTCCCAACCCCTTTGAGAACACATGCTTTGCGGCGTTGATCGCAGCCTCGTTCACCAAGAGCGTCATGGCCGTCATCTGATCGATCGTGAGGTCAGAGGCGCCGCTGACATCCACGGTGACTTTAACCGGCAAATCGCGAAACGCGTGACCAAGCATTTCCCGCAGCAGCCGCTCGAGCCCATCCGCATAGGCTGTTCCGTCATGGAGGCGGCGATGCAGCTCGGACATGGCCAGGATGCGCGCCTCGGCGTCGTTGAGGGTCTCCGCCGCGACCACCGGGTTCCTCAGATTGCGCCGGGCGTTGCGCAGCAGCGCTACGACCAGTTGCAGATTATTCGCGACGCGGTGCTGGAGCTCCCGAAAAAGCGTCTCCTGCACAGACTTCGCCAACTCCACACGTCTGATCGTCTCCCGCAGTGCGCCCACCAGAACAATGTTGAAAGCGCCGACGAGCAGAAAGCCAATAAGCGCGCCCGCGGCGGAGGGGTCCTTCAATTCAAAGGAGTTGGTCGGCTCCAGGAATAAATACCAAGCGGTGACGGTTGAGAGTAAAAGGATGAAGACTCCTTGGCGCCAACCGCAGATGAGCGTCGCCGCGACGATGGCGGGATGGAAGGTCAGGAACTTCATCCCCGCCAGTACCGGCTCGAGGAGAATGCGCGCGGAAAGGCTTGTCGCAAAAAACAGCAAGGCGACCGCCCAAGGCAAAATGCCGCGCCGCTTGATCGAAGCCGTATGGATCTTGTGAACCCAGGGCATGCGCGCCTCTTCTCGCCAACCGAGCCTGGTCTGAGAGGCTTGTTAACGAGCGGGACCTGTGTCTGGTTCCATAGGTTTCAACTTGCCCGCCGCCGCCGAGGGACGACAAAGCAAAAAACCGCCCCGCGGGCTCCCCCGGTGGCGGTTTTGCGCAAGTCACAATCGCGGCGACCCTAGCTTGGAGACGTGAGCGCCGCCGCCGCAACCGGGTGGCTAAAACTCTTCCCATTCGTCGTGTCGCGGAGCGAGCGCCGCGCCGCCCCTGCCAACGGATTTCATCGCGACGACGGGGGCCGCCGCCGGCCGGGCTGCAACCTCCCGGACGGGCGCCAACCCATCCTGCGTGAGCCGGAAATCCCTCACTGTGAGGGCGAGGTTGCTCGTTTCTTCTTGAAGCGCCCGGGAAGCGACGGTCATCTCCTCCGCCATCTGCGCGTTCTTTTGCGTGTTCCGGTCGATCTGCGAGACGACGGAATTCACATCCGTCAGACTTGCGGCCTGCTCCCTGGCGCTCGCGGCGATATCCGAGACGGCCCGCTCCAGATTGAAGACATGCGCGCCAATCTTTTGTAGCGCCGTGCCGGCGAGGCCCACGAGCTCCACGCCCTCGGCGACCTCCGTGGAGGATGCGGAGATCAGCGTCTTGATCTCCTTCGCCGCCTCGGCCGAGCGCTGCGCCAGGGCGCGCACCTCCGATGCGACAACGGCAAAGCCGCGACCCGCCTCGCCCGCGCGCGCCGCCTCGACCCCGGCGTTGAGCGCCAGGAGATTGGTCTGAAAGGCGATCTCATCGACGACCGCGATGATTTGCCCGATGCTTTGCGAGGACTTCTCGATGAGATTGATCGCGTCGACGGCCCGGCGGACCACTGCACCGCTTTCTTCCGCCTCCGTCCGCGTCGCGCCGACGATCTTGTTCGCCTCCCCCGCGCCAACGGCAATGTGCCGCGCGCTCTCGGTGATCTCATGCAAAGCCGCGGAGGCGCGTTCGAGACCCTCGGCCTGCTGCTGCGCCTGCCCGGATAGCTCCTCGGCAGCCGAGGCGATCGATTCCGCGCCTGGCGCGATCGCGCCGACGCCAGATTTGACCACTGCGACCGCGTTTTCGAGCTGCTCGATGGCGGCGTTGAAATCGAGCTGCAGTTTGCCGTAGCTCTCGGGCAGATCGCGTTCCATGCGGTAGGCCAGGTTCTTGCTCGACAGCTCCGAGAGGCCGGCGCCGATCGAGGCGGAAACCAGCTCCCGCTCGGTCAAAATCGCCCGCTCCTCGACAAAACGCCGCTCTTCGCGGTGGCGTTTTTCGTCCTCCTCGGCGCGCAACCGGCTTTGTTCGCGCTCGACCAAGGCCCCGCGGAACAGATCGACGGCGCGCGCCACCTCGCCGATCTCGTCGGAATTATTCGTGTAAGGCACGCTTTCGCCGTAGCGCCCCTCGGTCAACTGCTTGAGATAGGCGGCGAGCGCGCCGAGCGGCTCGCACGACCTGCGCCGCAGATAACGGATGACCGCCCACATGCTCACGAAGACGAGCGCGGCCAGACCGAACATCAGCGAGAGGAAGAGCTTCGCCTCGAAGGCGGCATTGGCCTCCGCATGCGACGAGAACTCATTCGCCTTCACGACCATTTCGTCGACGACGGCGCGGTGGGCGTTATAGGAGCTCGAGAGCTCCGCCATTGCGCGGGAAATCTGCACCGTATCGCCGGATTTCAGCGCGGCGGGCAAAGACGTCTCGACCGTGCGCCAGAATTTCTGAACTTCGTCATGGGAGCGCGCAACGAGCGCCTTCAGCTCAGCGGGGAGCAGCTCGGATTTCTTCCAAAAGTCTCGCCGCGCGAGATAGTCCGACTTCAACTGCTGAAGTCGCTTCAAATGCGCGTCCACTTCCTTCGGTTCGCGCAGCGCAAGATGCGCTTCGAGATAAGACTCGATGACATAGGCTGGCGGCGGCAGAATATCGGCCACAAGGTCCTTGCCCGCGACAATCTTTTCATAGGCGGGTCCGCCGATCTCCAGGCGGTGAAGCGCGACGCTGCTGGCTAATAGTGAAACCGCGAAACCTGCAAGTATGAGATATGCGCTCAACGAAAAAACCTTGGATATCGTCAAACGCATCTGGCAAGCCTCCTGGAGAGCGTACGTGAACGGGCTCGCGCAATGGCGCGAGCGAACGCGAAATGTTGGGATTGAAGGGAACAAGCGCGCTGGCGTCATGCCCGCGGGAGCCGCTCCGCCGCCTTACGATATTCTGAGACAAGAGACTAATGGGCGGTAAATACTTTCGTCTTTTATTCGGCCCGCCCGAGCGCCAGGGGCGTCACGCGTGATCTACCCTTGCGCTCGCCCCTGCTCTATAGCAACGCAAACGCATCCCTCCAGCTGGGCTCACCATGTTAGACGCGCTCAAATCCTTCATCGCCGACCTCACGGGCGACGCCAACGCGCCCAAGCCTTTCGAGACGGCGGATTACCAGCTGGCGGCCGCCGCCCTGCTCGTCAATATCGCCTCCATCGACGGCGACTTCGACGATAACGAGAAGGCGCGCATCCAGCTCCTCGTCGAGACGCGCTTCGGCCTTCCGCCGGACGAGGCGCGCGCCCTCATCCAGCAGGCTTGCCAGAACGAGCGCGAGGCGGTCGATCTCTATCATTTCACCAGCGTGCTCAAGCGGCGGCTCGATGAAGACGGCCGCAAGCAGGTGATCGGCATGATGTGGGACATGGCCCATGCCGACGGCACGGTGCATGAATTCGAGGAAAATGTGATCTGGCGCGTCGCCGAGCTTCTCGGCGTCTCGACGAGAGAGCGCGTCGAGCTGCGCCGCGAGGCCCGCGAGGCGCTGGAGAACCCGCCGCCGCTCGACGGCCCCTGGTCTCGCCCCAAGGAGTGACGTTTCATGACGCAATTTTCGAACGCCCGCCCAGCGGCCGTCGTTACCGGCGCGTCGGAGGGAATCGGCGCCGAGCTTGCCCGCGTCTTCGCCGCAAATGGCCATGAGGTGGCGATGGTCGCGCGGCGCGGCGACCGGCTGGCGGCGCTCGCCGACGACATCGCCGCCAAGGGCCACAAGCGCCCGATCGTCGTCGAGCTGGACCTCCTCTCCGAAGGCGCCGCCGAGACGCTCGCCGCGCGCCTTGGCGAGGCCGGGCTCGCGCCGCAATATCTCGTCAACAACGCTGGCTTCGGCCTTATCGGCCCCATCGCCGATCTCGATCAGGCCGAGCAGCTCGCCATGATCGACCTCAATATCCGCGCGCTAACGGCTTTGACCCTGCGCTTCCTGCCCTCTCTGACGCAGACCAAGGGCGGCGTCATGAATGTCGCCTCCGTCGCCTCCTTCATGCCGGGGCCGGGCTTTGCGGTCTATTACGCGACTAAAGCCTTCGTGCGCTCCTTCAGCGAGGCGATCTCATACGAGCTGAAGCCGGCGGGCGTGAAAGTGTCCTGCCTCTGCCCCGGCCCGGTGCTCACGGGCTTTCAGGCCCGCGCCGGCATGAGCTTCGAGGGGCTGATGGGCGCAATGAAGCCGGCGCTGGTGCCGGCGGAGGAAGTCGCGCGTCAGGGCTATGAGGGGCTGATGGCCGGAAGGCGCGTCGTCGTCCCGGGGACCATGAACAAATTCATGGTCTGGAGCGCCCGCCTCTCGCCGCGGGCGATTCTCCTCCCGCTGCTGGGGACGGCGCAGATGAAGCGGGTTTGATAGGGAATCCGCTTGATTGGCTCGGCGTCATTCCCGACGCTCGCAAAGCGAGCGATCTGGAATCCAGAGCAAAACCAACGCTTTTGCGGTCCTGGATTCCCGGTCGGGCTTTCAGCCCGCCGGGAATGACAGCCCCCAGTGAGCTGTTCAAACGGAAATGGTATGAGGCCCAACAAAAAAGCGGGCTCGACGGCCCGCTTTTTTATGCGCGGATGGAGCCCGCTTATTCCTCGGTCGACTTGACCTTGAGCACCTGACGGCCGCGATACATGCCGGTCTTCAGGTCGATATGGTGCGGACGGCGCAGCTCGCCCGAATCCTTGTCCTCGACATAGGTCGGAGCCTTCAGCGCATCGGCGGAACGGCGGAAGCCCCGCTTCATCGGGGAGGTTTTTCTCTTCGGAACGGCCATTTTCTTGTCTCTCTAAACAGCGAAGACCGCGGGCGTTGCGCGCCGCGCGGCGGAAACTGGTGCGGCGCGTATACTCGAAAACATGCCCCGTGGCTACCCCCATCAGTCCCCGAAAGCACCCTGGCCGCAGCCTTCTCGTGGTCAGCCCTTGTCGGGCTGACCCTCGATCCCCGCGGGCGGAATCGGCGCGCCGGGCGTAGGCGCGTCTTTCTCATAGGCGCCCTTTTCCGCGCCCTTGAGCATCGCCGGATCGTCCTCGATCAGTTTATTGGCGGCGCGCTCGTCCATGATCGGCTTGGGCGCCGCCGCAGCGACGGGCGCGGCCTTCATGCCGGTCGTCGAGGCGAGCCAGCTGCGCCAATGCTCATGGGAGCCGTTGAAGGTGTTCTGATCGACGGCGCCGACGATGCCGGGCACGCGGCCGTCCGAGCGATATTGCCAGAAGGTCCATTTGCGGTCGCCGTAGCGCACCTTGGGGTGATATTTCGTCGAGCGCACCCAGATCGGATATTCCGAGAGGGCGTCGGGCTGCAGGATCGCCTGGTAGAAGTCGACCGAGGAATAGATGATCGGCTTCTTGCCGTAGTGGCGCTCCATCGCCTCCAGCATGACCCGCATGTCACGGATCGCTTCCTCGCGGTAAAGCGTGCGCTTGCAGCTCCTCGACTCCGGCGTCGGCTCGACGTCGAGCACGGGCGGCAGCGCGTCCGGATCGTTGGGCACGACCGAGGCGAAATTGGCGATTTCCTCGTGCGGCGGGCGGCACCAATAGACGAAGTGATAGGCGCCGCGCGGAATGCCCGCGGCTTTGGCGGCCGCCCAATTATATTGGAACTTCGAATCGGCCTTGTCGCCGCCCTCGGTCGCCTTGATGAAGGCGAAGCCGACGCCCGATTCCTTCACCTGCTCCCAGTCGATGTCGCCCTGATATTTGGAGACGTCGATGCCATGAACCGCGAATTCGGCGCTGCGCGTGGCGGGGAAGAGGTGCAGATCGGACTCCGGCACCGCATAGGCGAGGAAGGTCGGGTCCCGCTTGGCGTTCAGGAGCGGGGCGCTGGTCGCAAAACGCGGCCGCTTGGCGTAGCCGGGATCATAGCTGCTGCCACAGCCGGCGAGAGTCGCCGCGCCGGCCGCAACGCAAGCAAGCGCGGTGATACGCAGTACGGAACTATTCAACGAGCACATTTCGTCAAATTATCCCAGGAGGCGGTAACGAAGCGTTAACGCGCCGCGCCGCGAATGCAAACCGACTGGGGATTTTGATGATTCTTTGTAGCCGAAATGTGTTGGCGGCCGGTGGATAAGCGAGCCTGAAGGCTCGCTGATCCGCCCCCGACATCATTTCAAATGAAACCACATGCTCGCGATCGTCAAAAAGGCGCCATAGCCGACGACATCGGTAATCGTCGTGACGAACGGCCCCGAGGACACCGCCGGGTCGAATTTGAACCGGTTGAACAGAAGCGGCACGGCGATGCCGCCAAAGGCGCCCGCCACCAAATTTGTAAACATCGCCAAAGCCATAACTGGCCACAGTCCGACATTCTGGAACCAGTTGGCGGCGACAAGGCCTGTCACGAGGCCGAAAGCCGCGCCATTCACCGCGCCGATCGCCAATTCGCGGAAGATGATCTTCATGGCGTTGGCGCGGTTCAATTCACGGGTGGCCAGCGCGCGGACGGCGACGGTCATGGTCTGAGTCGCCGAATTGCCCCCCTGCCCTGCGATGATCGGCCCGAGCACCGCCAGAGCCACCATCTGCTCGAGTTGCGACTGGAAGGTCTTGAGCACGCTGGAGGTGATGAAAGCCGTCAGCAGATTGATGAAGAGCCAGGTGAAGCGGCTTTTGGCAATCCACCAGAAATCGTCGGTCAGCTCTTCTTCCGGATTCACGCCGCCGAGCGCCTTGATCTCTTCCGAGGCCTGCTCCTGAATGACGTCGACGATGTCGTCGATGGTGAGCGCGCCGACGAGGCGCTCGCTTTCGTCGACGACCGGAACCGACACCAGATTGTAGCGCTCGAATAGACGCGCGGCCTCGCTTCCGTCCTCGGTCGCCTTCACGCGGCGCCGGTCGGCCTGCATGATCTCGTCGAGCCGCGCGCCTGGTTTCGCGCGCACAAGGGCGTCGAGAAAAACAGTGCCGAGCAGGTGATAGCCGGGGTCGACGACGAAGACCTCGAAGAAATTGTCCGGCAACTCGTCGCCGTCCGTCTCGCGGAAGAAATCGAGCACGCGGCCCGCCGTCCAAAAGGGCGGCACGGCGATCAGCGTCGTCTGCATCAGACGGCCGGCGGAGCCTTCCGGATAATCGAGCGAGCGGCGGAGCACGATACGCTCCTGCGCCGGCAGAGCTTCGAGAACCTCCGCCTGCTCCGCGGGCTCGAGCGTCTCGAGAATGGCGACGGCGTCGTCGCTTTCGAGCTCGCGCATGCCCTCGACCAGGGTCTCGACCGGCAGCTCTTCGAGAATATCTTCGCGGGTGGCTTCACCCACTTCCATGAGCGCGGTAAAATCGAAATCTGCGCCCATCAGCTCGACGAGGCGCGGTCGCGCCTCGTGGCTCAAAAGCTCGAGCAGCGCGCCGAGATCCGCCTCGTGAAGATCGCCGACGAGTTCATGAACCTTGACCGAGTCGCCGAGCGCCACGGCGGCCTCCACCTCGAAGACGAAATCGGGGTCCGGCCCAGTGTTTTCTTTGCGGAAACCCTCGGCGCCCGCCGCCGTTTCTTCATGATCGAGTGGCATGCCGCTTCCCGCTACTAGGCTTCAGGCTCCTTAACCCGCGCTGGCGCGGAAGCAAACCGGCAAAACAGAAATGAACAAACTTTCGAGCCTCACCCTCTGCGCCGTCCTGATCCTTGGCGTGACAGCCGCCGCGGCCCGCGACTGCGGGCCTGACGCGCTCGGCGTGTCGCGCACCATCACCATAGGCCCGAAGGGAACCGCCGTCGGATTGCAAAGCTATCCGCGCACCCTCGATCTTCGCGAACATGAGGTCGTCCTCACCTTCGACGACGGGCCGGCCGAGCCGACCGCGCGCGTGCTCGATGCGCTCGCAAAGGAATGCGCGCTGGCGACATTCTTCATCGTCGGCCGCAACGCAGAAGAAACGCCGGCGTTGGTGCGGCGCGAGGCGGCCGAAGGGCACAGCGTCGGCTACCACTCCTATAGTCATCCCGCCAATACGCTGCGGCTGATGTACGACGAGACGGCGAAGGCCGATATCGAGAAGGGCGTTGCCGCGGTCGAAAAAGCGTCGGGTGGCAAGTCCGCGCCCTTCTTCCGCTTTCCGGGCTTCGCCGATACGCCGGAGCTCGTTGCTTATCTGGAGGGCAAGGGCTTCACCATTTTCGGCTCGGACTTATGGGCCTCCGACTGGTCGCCAATGACGCCGAAGGCCGAACTCGATCTGGTGATGTCGCGGCTGGAAAAGGCGGGCAAGGGAATCGTGCTCTTCCACGACTCCAAGGCGCAGACGGCGGCGATGCTGCCCGACTTCCTGCGCGAGCTGAAAAGCCGGGGCTATAAGCTCGTCCATATCGTCCCCGGCGAGGGCGAAACGCCCGTCGTCCAGGCGGGAGGGGATTGGACGTCGACCACCGAGCCGATCATCGCCAAGACGCTCGCCGGCAAGGTGAAAGGCGCCGCCGGGGGAGAAGGCCACGGCCACTCCCACGGCGGCGATAAGTAATCAGCCGTTCTCGCAGGCGTAGAAGCCCTTGGCGCCCCAGCAGGCGCCCGTCTTGTAGACTTGGCCGAGCTGGCGGCCGCCCAGCGTCGCCGTCCAAACGCGTCCGTGCTTGTGGGCGATTTCGAGCGGCTTGCCCGGCAGGTCGAAGGTCACGGCCTCGGCCGTATGATGCACCTTGCAGGTTCCGCTGTTCTGCACGCGGCCGGCGAGCTTGAGATAGCATTTCGCCATTCGCGCATCATCGGCCGCCTCCGGCGCTTCGGCCTGCCTCGCAGGCGCAGCAGGCTCAGCCTTCGCCTCCGGGGCCGGCGCCGGCGCGGCGGGGAGCTGAGCGACATTGGCGCGCTGGGGCGGCGGCGTGACCTCCTGATTTTCGTCGCCCTGCACGGCGGCGAGCTTCTCCCGCATAGCGGCTGGCGGCGGCGCCAAAGGCTGCGGCGCAGGCGTCGGCGCGGCCGCAGTGTCGGTCATGGGGCGGGCATCGAGGAAAGGATCGAGGGCCGACGCCTTGGGCGCCGCGGAAGCTGCGGGCTTCGGTGCCTCGACGGGCGCCACCACCTCGCTTACAACGCGATTCGCGTGCGTTGGCTTCGCCTCGCTCTCCTGCTCGACCGGCGCCACGACGGCGGCCGTCGCCTTGTGCGCGACAATCTCAGGCTGGGTCTCAGCCGTTCCGCCGAGCGGCGCGCCCGGGCCAAAGAGCGCCGTGCTCATGATCGCCGCCGCGCCGCCGACAATCGTAAAGGCGAGAACAAGATGGATGACGCCTTCGACGCGGTCGTAGGAAAGCCCCCAGAGCGGCGAGCGATAGGCGTCGCGTTTCGGCGGCGCCGTCCGCGCGCGGGACAGAAAGGCGGGAACGCCGGACGCGCGCGCGATGGGGCGCTTGGCTTCCGGCTCGACATTGCCGTCACGACGGCGGTTTTCTGAAAAGACGCTCATGTTACTCTCTCCGGGCACGAGGATCGAGAGAGGGCGCGCCGCGCTTCCCGAGCGGCCTTGACGCGCCAAGTCTCACGAATCCGATCTGCCGGGATTCTTTCCCCGACGGTTTTTCCCAGCCCAACCAGCGCGGGCAGCCATGCATGGCCCTGTATCTGCGCCAGTTTCAGGCGCATCTTGCGAAGGAAAATGTGGCTGATCTTTGCCCTAGCCGGAACTTCCGCTTTTGGACTGCCGCCGGCGCCTAAAAGAGGCGCCCATGAGGATAATCAATAAGTTGGCGTCGCGGATCGAAATCCTTCCATCCGCGACGCGGAAATGATCAATGGGAAACGCTGAACCCCTGCTCGGCGAAGATCGCCTTGCCAGCTTTGCTCAGAAGGAATGAGAGCAGCTTCGTCGATCCCTCGCCTTGCGCCGCCGACGTGAGCGCGATCGGATAAACGATCGGCGGGTGAGAGCTCGACGGGAAGGTCGCGACGACCTTCACCTTCGGTTCCGACTTCGCATCCGTGAGATAGACGATCCCAAGCGGCGCTTCTTCGCGCGAAACGAACATGAGCGCCGCGCGCACATTGTCGGTGAAGGCGAAATTTGGCTCGGCGACCGACCACAGCCCCAGCTTCTCCAACGCCGCCTTCGCATATTTGCCGACCGGGACGGAGGCCGGGTCGCCGGTCGCGATCTTGCCGGAGCCGATCGCCTGCGCAAAGGCGTCCTTCGTAAAGGCGAGCTTCTCCAGCTTCGAGGATTTCGGCGCGATCACGACAAGCACGTTGCCGAGGAAATCCGCGCGCGTGTCGGGGCGGATCAGATTTTTGCCCGCGAGATAGTCCATTGACGCCGTATCGGCCGAGACGAACACATCCGCCGGCGCGCCCGATTCGATCTGCTTGGCGAGCGCCATCGAGCCGGCATAGCTGATTTTCAGTTCGATCCCGCTTTTCGCCTTGAAGGCTGTCGCCGCCGCGTCCAGCGCGTTTTTGAGGCTCGCCGCAGCGAACACCGTGACAGTCGGCGCGCTCGTCTGGCCATTGGGGGGCGTCGAAGCGAGAGGGGCTTCCGCGAGAACCGGCGCGGCGACGAGCGCGAAGGCCAGCGCGAAGGCGACGCCAAACAATTTGATCATGGACAATCCTCAAAGACGCGCGGCGGCCGCAGAACTGCGGCGCCAATATGTGATTTTAGGAGTAGTTTAATGCCGAGCTGGAGTCATGCGCATATTTTCCGCAAATAACGCCTAACTTCACACCAAAATGCACCGACCGCAGCAGTACCTACGGAATCACGCTCCCACGCGCACGCCGCATCGGTTTGCTGTCATTCCCGACGATCACTTCAGCGACAGATCTGGAATCCAGTGCAAAACCAACGCTTTTGTGGCTCTGGATTCCTGGTCGGGCCATTGGCCCGCCGGGAATGACCCAGTCGTGATGCGAGCTATTCAAAGGGAAGTGGAATGAGAGTTCGTCGGAGCGGAAAGGACCAATGCCCGCTCCCGTCGCTGCTAAACTCCGAAGGTCACGAGACCACCCTCGTCAATTCGCCAGACGGGGTTCCATGCGATTTCCCAAGCATGATCGTCGGGATCAGCGACGTAGCCGCGAAAACCGCCATGAGGAGGCTCGTCCGCAGGACGGATGATCAAACCGCCAGCCTCTGCAAGCCTATTCATCAAGGGAACGACATCCTCTTTCGCCGATACGTTGTGGGCCAGAGAGAAAGCGCCAGGTTGCAGCAAACCGGTGCGATTCATATCGGCTTCCAAGGCGGCCTTCAGGAAGGTCCCCAAAACGAAGCCGTTCATTTGATAAAAGATGATCGCCTCGTTCTCGAAAACCGGCGACCATCCGAAGCCATCCACGTAAAACCGCCGCGATTGATCGAGATCGACGACGCCAAGGGTAATGACGGAAATTTGCTGTTGCACCCTACGACCTCCTATTCGCCGACGCGCGATTGCGTCGGGCGTTAAAGGTCAGGGGACTCATCGCAGCCGCGAAGGTCAGGACCCGTTTCCGGGGATCGGGCTAACCGCACCGATCTCTCCTTTTTAGACATTGGGGGATTAGCAGCGCTTTGCCTGCCATTCAACGCCTTCGCGGGCGGAAGCAGATATGCTTGCGCTCGAAGAGTTGGCGCTGCTCGCCAACGACGTCAGCCCAGCTTTGGAAAGTCCGCGGTTCAAGGGATGCCCGCCAGATAATTTGGTGCGGTCGAGAGGACTCGAACCTCCACTGGTTGCCCAACTAGCACCTCAAGCTAGCGCGTCTACCAATTCCGCCACGACCGCACGGGGCGCTTCGACTTGTGCTGCGAAGCGCCGGCGCGCAGCCTCTAACAAATCGACCGGGCGATGACAAGGGCGGCGCCATAATTTTGCAATCAACCGAGCGCCGACGGTGGAAAAGTCGCGACCACCCAGGGGAAAACCCGCTGTCGGGCTGCATCTGAAAAGAGCGGCCAGGCGCCGATGCGGGGGCTTAAGGAGCGCGTTGAAGCCTCTCGCCCCCGGCATGCAGATTCGGGGCGCCCTCGCCTGGGTCGAGATGCCGCATAATCTTTCAGAAATGCAGGGGCCTGAGTGATTTGACAAGAGCGCGGCTATAGCCGATGGGTTTCCCGGCGGCAAAAAAACAAGAACGAAATGGCGCGTCGCGCGCCCCCGGGGAAGAAAAATTGAACGACACGATCGCTACTTTAGACGGTAGCCTGGAAACAGGCGGGCCGGACGGGCGGGCTCTTGCCCAGCGCATGGCGGCGCTCAAAAACGAGGCGCGCGAAAAGGGCTACTTCAACGTCCCGCTCTGGGAGCAGGCGCTTCGCTGCGTCGAGCTTGTCGGCGTGCCGACGCTGGCCTTCGCTTTGCTCGCGAAAGGCGGCCTTGCGGCGGCGGCCGGCGCCCTGCTGCTCGGGGTCCATTATCCGCGCACGGCCTACCTCGGCCATGACGTCGCCCATAACCAATGGGGACCGCGCGAAGAGCCGAAAGCCCGCGTCATGCTCTCGGCGGCGGCGCTGTTCCAAGGCTTCGGCGCCTCCTGGTGGGTGGAAAAGCACGAGCTGCATCACTCCTTCCCCAACGGCTGCAAGATGAACGCCGATGGCGTGCTGACGCCGATCGACGGCGACATCGATTCGGCGCCCTGGATCGTCTGGGACAAGCTCCTCGTCGAGCACAACGACACGGCTCAGATGTCCGGCTTTTCGAGGTTTCTCGCCCCCTTCCTGCGGCGGTTCCAGGTCGCCCTCTTCTTCCCGCTGCTCATGCTCGCCCGCTTCAACTGGAGCTGGCAGAGCATCGCGACGGCGGCGCGCAAAGAGAAGACGCTCGAGACGGCGCTTTGCGTGGCGCATTGGGTTCTGGGCCTCACGCTCGCGGGCTTTCTGACGCCGGGCCCCGCCTGGACAGGTTGGGCCTGGTTCGTCAGCGCGCAGCTTCTCGGCGGCTTCATCCTCGCCTTCGTCTTCGTCCTCAATCACACGGGGATGGAAGTCTATGACGCGTCGAAGGCGAAGGGCTTCTACGACCGTCAGGCGCGCTCGACCCGCAATACGCCGAGCTCGACCTTCCTGGACTGGCTCACCGGCGGCCTCAACAGCCAGATCGAGCACCATATGTTCCCGACCATGGCGCGGCGCAATTTGAGCAAGATGCGCGATGCGACCCGCAAGGCCATGCAGGAATGCGGCTATGTCTATGACGAACTCAACAACCGCGAGGCCATGCACGCGGTTCTGACGACCTTGGACGAAGCCGCTCGAGCTTAAAACAATCCGGGAGGCTGATCCCGCTTTCAGCCTCCCTATACCGCCGGGCTTAAGGCCCGCAGTGGCTTAAATGCTAGATTGGAAGAAGGGCGGCCATAGCGCCAATCGTAATAAAGCCCGCCAAGGCGACCATTATTGTGATTCTATCCATCGGACCCTCCCCTGCTCGGGCCCAATTGGGCGTGAGCAGATCGTTAACGCGGGAGTTTCCTTTTGGTTGCATTTTGTAACGCAGCAAAATGCGCCTGAATTCTTCGCAAATGCACAATCGAGCTAACGCAGCCGGCGTCGAGCCGAAAAAATACTGTTCAAATATTATCAGACTGTGTTTTACAGTCGCCGCCGCGAGAGAAGTCTCCCTTCCGCCTTGATCCTGCCCGCCAACTTAGCAAAAGATAGCTGCACTCACCCAATCTGGTCATGGCGATGGCGACGCACTACGAAGTTCTTGGCGTCAAAGAGGACGCGACGAGGCGCGAGATCAACGCGGCCTACCGCCGCCTCGTCAAACAGCATCATCCGGACAAAGGCGGCGACCCCGCTAAGTTTCAACGCGTCACGCAAGCCTATAATGCGCTCAAAAGCCTGCCCGAGCGGGAGGCTTATGACTTCGAGCACAAATTCGGCAGCTTCCTCGACGAGACCGCCAACAAGCGCACGCTTCTGCAGCGCCTGAACGCGTTTCTACGCGAGCGCGCCTTCGCCGCGCTGAGCGCGCTCTCCTTTCTTCTCGGCGTGCTGCTGATCGACGCCGGCGACGGCGTCATCGAGCGTTACAATCCCGTCCTGTTGGCGGCGGGCTGCGTGTCTATCATGCTGTGCGTCGGCTTTTTCGCCAATCGCGGACAGGGCTATGACGGCCTCGGCGCGGCCCTGCTGCGCGCCGTCTTCTCGATTCTGTTTTTTCTCTTCGACGTGATGATGCGCCTCTATGTCATTCTGGCGCTGATGTTCTCAGTCGTCGTTCTCGTCGCGCTTCTCAATTGGCTCAAGAGAAACCATCTGCATCTGCTGCCCTTTCATTTCTGAAGGCGTTCGATCAGCGCCATGGCGGCCGCGGGATTTTTCTCCTTCGCGCCGCGGATGACATAGAGAAAGACGTCGCGCCCGCTGCGTTTGGGCGTATTGGCGCAGATGCGCGGAAGATCATTGGGCATCCCGCCTTCCGCCCATTTCCTCGCGCGGGCGGCCCATAGATCGAGCCGCTCGCTTTCGTAGCCTTGCTTGCGCGATGCGCGCGTCCCCATGATGCGTGCATAGACAAAGGGCGCGGTGAGATCGGCGATCAGCGGAAAATCAGAATCGCCTTCGATGACGATCGCCGCGTGATGTGCGCGCGCCAGAGCGACAAATTCGCTCGTCACGAAGCTTTCGTCGCGCGCCTCGATGGCGTGACGAAGCGCGACGCCTTCGCTCTCGCGCGGCAAAGCCGAAAGAAAAGCCTCGCAAAAGTCTGAATCGAATTTGCGCGTCGGCGGGAATTGCCACAGCACAGGCCCAAGCTTTTCGCCGAGCGCCGCCACGCCGCTGTCGAAGAAATGCGTGATCGACTCTTTCACGTCATGCGGCGTTCGGCGGCTCATGGCATAGCGCGGCGCCTTCACGCTGAAGACGAAACCCTCGGGCGTCTGGTCGCGCCAGCTGAGATAGGTCTCACGCGTTTGCGTGCGATAAAAGGTCGCGTTGATTTCGATCGAGGTGACATGGCGGCTTGCATATTCCAGCTCATGCGTCGTGGGCAGCCCAGGCGGGTAGAAAACCTCGCGCCAGGGCGCGAAGCTCCAGCCGCCGACGCCGACATAAATGCGGCCCGTCGTCATCCGCGCTCCTTTGCCCGCGACTGGAGCTAGCGCGCGCGCCGCGGCAAGCGAGGGTGAATTGTGGCTGGGCAATTGTCTTGTGATCATCGCTCACCGAAAAAGTGATCGAGAAGAAAGGAGGGATTATGGCTGCACGGGGGGAAGACGGCGCCGCGATGTTTTTATCCTCGCGTGAGGGACCGCGATGTGCGCACGCGCACGGAGCGTCCCCGCAAGCGTGTTATTGTCGCGCCAGCTTGAACCAAGAGAGATTCGGCTCGTGCCAGACTTTTTCTCGGGTCTTTTGGCCTTCGCCGTCTATTTCGCAGGCGCGACAGGCTTCTGCGCGCTTTTCTGCCTCATCTACACGCGAATGACGCGGCACGACGAATTTGCGCTCATTATCGAGGCGCAAAACGCCTCCGCGGCGATCGCCTTCGGCGGCAGCCTCCTGGGCTTCGCCATCTCGCTGGCCGCCGCCATCCACCACACGGGCTCCATAGCCGAGTTCGCCATGTGGGGCGCCGTTGCGCTCGTCACGCAGATAATCGCCTATGGCCTTGCGCGGCTCGCGCATCCGGGGCTGTCGCAGGCCATCCAGGAGAATGCACTTTCCGCAGCCATTTGGGTCGCGGCCGTCTCCATCTCGGCCGGCCTGCTCAGCGCCGCCTGCATGAGCCCGTAGCGCCATGACGCAAGAAGCGCCCAAGGAATTCGGCAGGCGCGCGCCGCCAGTCGTTCTGCATAGGCCCAAATTGCCGAAGGAACCGCCGAACCAGATCCTCCCCCAACAGAAGCGTTCGCTTGCCGTGTCCCTTGCGGTGGTGGGCGCAGTCTCCCTTGGCGGCTACGGGCTCTATGAATGGAGCGAAGGCCCCCATTGCGAACCTGACCCGAATAATCCCGACCAGCAGATCTGCAGACATAGCAGCGGCTCGACCTCCCACAGCTCCAGGGGCTGGCACTGGTTGTCGGGCTCCAGCGCCTCCACCCATGGCGTCTCCTTCGGCGGCTTCGGACACTCTGGCGGCTTCTTCGGAGGCGGCGGCTGATGAAACGGGAAATCTCACAGCCGCGCCGCGGCGTCGAAGCGCATTTCAAAAACATCGGCTTCGCCTACGCCCATATGGACGGCGAGCCCTATTGGGACGAGAGCGCGCGCTATATCTTCACCATGCGCGAGATCGAAGAGGATATCGAAGCCGCGACGCGCGAGCTCGACGCGCTTTGCCTGGAGCTCGTCGGCCGCATCGCGGAAAGCGAAGAGCTGATGGGCCGCCTGCATGTGGCGGCGCATGCGCGCGAGCTCATCGCGGAGAGCTGGAAGCGGCGCGATCCATCGCTCTATGGCCGCTTCGACCTTGCTTACGACGGCAAGGGCCCGGCGAAGCTCCTCGAATATAACGCCGACACGCCGACCAGCCTGTTCGAAACCGGCGTTGTGCAATGGCATTGGCTGGAGCAGCTCATAGTGAGCGGCGAGCTGCCGCAGCGCGCCGACCAGTTCAACGCGCTGCACGACAGACTGATCGCACGTTGGGGAGAAATCGCGCCCCAGAGTTTCGTGCATTTCGGCGCCATGAGCGACAGCGTCGAGGATTTCGGCACGGCGGGCTATCTTGCGGATTGCGCGGTGCAGGCGGGCTGCGGCGCCGCGCTGCTCGACATGCAGGACATCGGCCTGAACGGCGCGCAGTTCTGCGATCGAGACGGGCGCAGGATCGAGACGCTCTTCAAGCTCTACCCATGGGAGTGGATGTTCTCGGATCAATTCTCTCATGCGCCGGCCATGTGCGCTACGCGCTTTGTCGAGCCGCCATGGAAGGCGCTGCTCTCCAACAAGGGCGCGCTCGCGCTGCTATGGGAGATGGCGCCAGGGCATCCGAATTTACTCGAATGCTATTTCGCCGACGATCCGCGCGCCGCCGCGCTCGGCGAGAGCTACGCCAAGAAGCCGATCTATTCGCGCGAGGGCGCCAATGTGCTGCTGGTGAAGGACGGCGTCGCCGTCGTCAGCGCGCCCGGCGATTACGGCGCCGAGGGCCATGTGCTGCAAGTGCTGCATATGCTGCCCTGTTTTGATGGGCGCTACCCGGTCGTCGGCTCCTGGGTGGTCGGCGGCGAACCGGCCGGCATGGGGCTGCGCGAGGACGCGACGCCCCTCACCTCAAACCGCTCGCGCTTCATCCCGCACGTGATCGTCGGCTAGCGACTGCGCCTCGACGCGCGACCGCCGCCCGCTGGCCACTAAATAATATCCCAGGCTGGGGGCGAGACGGAGGCGATCATGCGGCTGACCTCGACGGCGTTGCAAGACGGCGGCGCTATTCCGCGCGAGTTCACCTGCGATAGCGACGACCGCTCGCCGCCCCTGGCTTGGTCGGGTGCGCCCGGCGAGACTCAGAGCTTCGTTCTGATCGTCGACGATCTCGATGCGCCGGGCGGCGTCTTCGCGCATTGGGCCTGCTACGACATTCCCAAGGATGTCGCCGCGCTCGAGGAAGACTCCGGGCGGCCGGCGACCTCGGATATTTTCCGTCACGGCCAGAATGATTTTCGGGAGCTCGGCTACAATGGCCCCTGTCCGCCGCATAGCCATGGGCTGCATCGCTACCGTTTCCGTCTGTTTGCGCTGGACTGCCCAAAGCTGCCGCTCGGCGCGCGCCCGAGCTGTAAGCAAGTCGAGAAGGCCACGCATGGGCATGTTCTCGCGGAAGCGCGACTGATGGCGCGTTATGGCCGCTGAGGCGCTCGCAATCTGACCCTTTCGCGGCTCTCGAGCAGCTACAGGCTCCGTTGTCTTGCTTGCGCGCATAGTTCGGCTTCAAAAATACTGTAGAAGAAGGTCATTGCCCTTTGATAGCGAGGTTGTCATGGCTGTTTTCAAGCTCCCCCTCTCTGGCGACGTGCCCGTCAATGTCGCCGCCTTTTGGAATCCCTTCGGGATTGTCGGCAGCAATTTCTCCTTCATGAATGTGGAGCTGGGCCAATCGAGCGCGCCGCAGGTCGAGCAACAGGTGCTGAAAAACGTGGGCAGCTATGGCAAGCAACTCGGGCGCGTAGGCGACGCGCTGCGCGTGCTTGTCGAAAAGCTCGATGAGAATGACTTGTCGAAGAAGGATAAGAAGGCCATCCGCGCCTTTCTCGCCATGCTCGACGAAATCGACGACATCAAGCGCGCGCAAGGCCGCGCGCCGGCCCCGAATGGCGAGGCGCCATGACCGCCTCCTCCTGCCCTCCCCGCGGTACCATCACGCCCGCGCTCTCGCCCCGCGCTGAGGCGCCGCCGGTAGAATGGCGCATGAGCGAGGGGCTCGTCGGCTATGAAGAGGCGCTCGCCTTCATGGAGGCCCGCGTGGCCGCGATCGCGCGCGGCGCGGCGCCGGAATGCGTCTGGCTGCTCGAGCATCCGCCGATCTACACAGCCGGAACCTCGGCCAAGGACAGCGACCTCCTCGACGCGCGCTTCCCCGTCCACCGCACGGGGCGCGGCGGCCAATTCACCTATCACGGCCCCGGCCAGCGGATCGCCTATGTGATGCTCGACCTCACGCAAAGGCGCCGTGACATCCGCGCCTTTGTCTGTGCGCTTGAATCCTGGCTCATCGCCACGCTTGCCGAATTCGGCGTCGTTGGCGAACGTCGGGAGGCGCGCGTCGGCGTCTGGGTGCAGCGGCCCGACAAAGCGCCCGGCCCGAACGGCGAAATGGCGGAAGACAAGATCGCCGCCATCGGCGTGCGCCTGCGCCAATGGGTGAGCTTTCACGGAATTGCGCTCAATGTCGCCCCGGACCTCTCCCACTTTTCAGGCATTGCGCCTTGCGGGGTGCGGGAACGGCGCTTGGGCGTCACGAGCCTGAAAGACCTGGGGGCGCGCGCCACTATGGCCGACGTCGACGCGGCGCTGCGGCGCCATTTCGAGGCGATCTTCGGCTGACCCTGCTCTTATCTAAACAGTCTCGCCCACTGTGAACCCGATGGCGTCGCCAAGCTCGGCCACGTCCGCCTCTGCCTCGCGCAAGCTCTCGACCCGCGCGAGAAGGGGTCCGCGCCGGGCCGCCGCGATCAACGCCGCGACTCTCTCATCCGGCCCCGCCGCGAAAGCCTCCACGGAACCATCCAGCCGATTGCGCGCCCAGCCGACCAGCCCAAGCGCGTTGGCCTGCCGAATAAGAAAGGCGCGGAAGCCGACGCCCTGCACGCGGCCGGTCACAAAGAAACGGACGACGCGACGGCTCATGTGTTCGGAACCGCAACATTGTCGATGAGGCGCGTCGCGCCGAGCCGCGCGGCGGCGAGGATGCGCATCGGCCCTTCGAGGCGGCGCGCGACGCGCGCGAGCGTATCGGCGTGGCGCGCCTCGACATAGTCGATATCGAAACCGGCGCCGACAATCGCCTCGTGCGCCTCGCCCATCACATGCCCGACCACCTCGCCCGCAGCGATGCGGCTCGCCGCCTCGGACAGCGCGCGATAGAGCCGCGGCGCGCGGGCGCGATCCTCCGCCGAGAGATAGATGTTGCGTGACGACATCGCGAGCCCGTCGAGGTCGCGCAGCGTCGGC
Organism: Methylocystis sp. MJC1; assembly: GCF_026427715.1. NCBI lineage: Bacteria > Pseudomonadati > Pseudomonadota > Alphaproteobacteria > Hyphomicrobiales > Methylocystaceae > Methylocystis > Methylocystis sp. MJC1. The sequence goes on from NZ_CP107558.1 coordinate 2,338,709, forward strand.
CCCGCCAGGATGCGGGTTCCGATGTCGAGATCGCGCGCCAAATGTCGAATGACGAGAAGCTGCTGGTAATCCTTCTCGCCGAAAACGGCGACATCCGCCTGCGCCTGATTGAGCAGCTTGGCGACGACCGTCGCGACGCCCGCGAAATGGGTGGGGCGGAAGCGGTCTTCGAGGTCGGCCTTGGCCGGGCCTTCGAGCGTCACCGTCGTGCAAAAGCCTTCCGGATACATCTCCTCTACCGCCGGCGCGAAGACGAGATCGGCGGAGACCGTCGCAAGCTTCTCGCAATCGGCCGCCAGCGTGCGCGGATAGCGCGAGAAATCCTCGCTGGGACCGAATTGGGTGGGATTGACGAAGATCGTCGTGATGACGCGCTCGGCGTGGCGGCGCGCCTCCTCGACAAGCGAGAGATGGCCCGCATGCAGGGCGCCCATGGTCGGCACGAGGCCGATGCGCTCGCCCGACGCGCGGCGCGCGCGCACGAAGGCGCGCATGTCCTCGACAGTATGGACGACAGGAACCTTGTAGCTCATGCGCGCGGGCCTTTCTTCTGTTCCGCCAGCAGATAGGACAAATAGGCGATGTGGGCGGCGGGCAGCTCCAGTGCCTGAGCCGCCGCGATAATGTCGGCAAGATAGCCCGGCCAGGCCGCCGGATGGGCGGCGCCTTGCTGCGGCGCGGCGCCGATATACACCAGCGCCGGGGAGGCGCCGAAGGGCTCGCGCAGAACGGGGATGATTTTCTTGGCGTAGAGACCCTGCCCCACCTGCTCGTAGCGGTCCAGCGCCGCAACGTCCGCGGGCGGGATGTCCCACAGCGCGCCATGCACGGTCGCGCGCGAATCGGGGACGACGCTGGCGAAGCCCGACGGCAGAATCACGAAGCGCCAGCGGGCGAGCCGCGCCCGCCCGAGAAGCCTCGAACGAGGACAACGCTGCGCCATGGCGGCCGCGTCCATATTGGAGCCATAGGCAAAATGCAGCGGCACAGTCGATCTCTTCCTTTGCCCTCTCGCGCAACGGCGCCGCCGTGCTATATCACGCGCCGGGGAAGGGTGGCCGAGTGGTTTAAGGCAGCGGTCTTGAAAACCGCCGTGGGGGCAACTCCACCGTGGGTTCGAATCCCACCTCTTCCGCCAGCGCGCGAGAATAACCGCCTGAAATCACTGGGTAATTATCAAAGATTCTCGCCCCGGTCTTACAATAGGTCTTACAATTAAACGCCACTTGGGTCCCGTTCAGTCCAGATCAACATTGAAACCGAACCGGGCGCGCGCGGCGACGTCGAAGAATTGCGTCTCTTTCGATATCTCGTGTAACAGCCGGCCATAAGTGCGCCAATGCATGCCCTTGGGCCGGGACAGACACAGCGGCGAATTCGTCTTCAGTTTTTCCAACGCTCTGTTTCGGCGACGAAAGGATCGATCAAGCGGCGACTCGCGTTGCGAGCCGAATTTGAGGCGGTAAGCATGGCGCGATAGAGCGCCCGTATGACCCATGTAAAGATGCGCGACGCTTCGCCCCGTTCTGGGGCAGAAGGCGAGCCATCGAACGCCGCCGAACCGGCACGGCAACGCCTCCAATCGGATGCGCTGCCGCATCGGCGCGCCATTCAGGGTGTAGTCGAGATGCAGATAGGCTTCGTTTTCGTCGCCCTCAACACGGGCGCCAACTGAAGCCGTTGTCCTGCCCTCAGAGGTCCACCATGCCCAGCTGAAGCTCATGCCGCGGCGGTTCAATCCATGTGTAACTATGTCGTGAACCGGTATCCGCCGCAGGTCATCGGTCGTGCTGCGCCGGCTGTTGAACAGCCATCGGGTCATTGAGGGGTTAGGCCAAGGCATCCTGGTGCCTTTCTCGTGCATCTATATCGCTTGGAAACTCGCTTCAACCCACGGGGCAGCGTGCAATCTAGATGAGCCCTCTTACTTTTTGACAGCGGTTTTAGTTAAGCCCTTCTTCCGCAGGGAATCGACGATTTTCTGGTAGGAGAGTTGACGCGTCTTTTTTACCACAGGTGCCGACTCGGCTTTTTTCCCGGAAATTGGCAAGAGCATTTCGATTTGTTTACTGCTGGGTCTCTTGGACATCAGATACCTCCTTCAGCAGCCGAGCAAGTTCCAACTCCTCCCGTGTGACCAGGGAGTCCACGGGAGGAGCCGCAAACGGCATCGCCGTCTTTCGTGATTGTGAAACTAAGCTACCGTCCTTTTTCCTGACAGGATTCGGTTTAAAAATCCTAGAGAAGCTGCGGGGCGCAGCGCCTTGGTACTGCAAGAACACAACCTTCTTACCCTCGTCATTCTCGTTCGTAGATATGGCATCGTTGTGGAGGTTGAGAGCCAAGCTCTTTGGATAGGGTTCGATGTAGATTACCTTACGAATACCGGCAGCGACGATGTGGCGAGCGCAATTATGACAAGGGAAGGTTGTTGTGAAGAGCGTTGCGCCACGCACCTGGCCCAAGCCATCGCGGGCGGCTGACACGATGGCGGCCATTTCGGCATGTACGGCGCGCGAGAACTCGATCAAGCCCTTAATGCGTGATTTCCGTATTTTCTCCAGGAACTCTTCTAATTCTTTCTCGGAGCTCTCTTTAAAGCTTGCCTTTGCGAACTTCGCGATTTGGTTGAGTATCGCGGCTTTCTCAGTGTCGTTGTGGCAAATTTTATTCTTCCAGTTGTAGCAACGGTGGTCGTGCGTCGGTGTCAGGTTGGACGAATAAAGGCCTCCGTCAAACTTTGGGACGTCGTTTGCCCCTTGGCCGATCAGTTCGCCATAAGTGTTCTGGATAACTGCACCTACCTGCCGGGAAAGGCAAGCCGACTGCATAGCCACGCTGGCCGCAGCGAACATCGCAGTTTCATCGGTGTTTGGAGTGCTAACGCCCACCTCAAAGATGCGATCCAGAAACGTTTGCAGGACTACCTTCAGTTGCACTGTATTCTGAGCGTCATTTCTGATAAATACGTCAGCGACGGTCATGGTGTCCTTGACGGATTGACCATGGTCAGTCCCCTCGTCGTAATCCTGATCGCTGATACGCTGGATATATGCGTTGCTGGGATTGGCGGCCTTTAGCCTGGAAATTCGAACTTCTTCCGGAGCAAAAACTCCCAAGAGCCAGAACAAATCGCCGTATACGGTTCGAAGCCGATCGACCTCGCCCGGATTTTTCAGAGAATCGATTATCGTGCAGTAGCGGCGAACCTTGTCCGCGCCATCTTCATCGCGGCTGGCGTGAATCCTCTCAACGCAGAAGTTCGCAAGCACGTCTTCGCCAAACCGTGCACGCAATGCGCTACCAGCCTGCTGCAATTTATAGATGCGCTCATCATCCGCTTCTGCCACGGGCCGGCGCCCGACCAAGCTAGCTTTTTCGTTTATAATTTCGCTGACCTTAATCGTCTCGACTGAGTAGCCGAATTCGCCCATTAAAATTTCTGCTAGCGCAAGAGCGGTAGTGCTGACACCCGAGCCCACGGGGCCGACCAAAGCGATAACAAGCTCGTCAGTGCGCCGCTCTTCATTGGTGACTGGCACCTCGCTCGTGGATTCGGAAATGTCGCTTTCCAATGCTTTGGTTTTTAACCCACCGGCGCTTATTGCCCGAATCGACATGTTCAAAATTCCCCCAGGCAGAGGATCAGACAAGGCCATCTTCTCGTCAATCCGCGTAGTGGTTGCGTGATACTGAATCAGTCGGGCGCGCGTCGACGCGTTTATCCGTCACGATGGAACGCGCTGATCCCCGCCTATCAGCGCAGCTGTGTGGACGTTAGGTATTTTCGTGCAGTCACCTACCCTGGGTCAACTCGGTTCCGATCGACGGATCCTGCAAGAGGCGGTTGGCCGTCCAAGGCTCCGGCGGCGGCGCGTCGGACGAGCGCCATAAGATCGCGTTGCCGCTTTGCCGAAAAGCTGAGCTTTCCCTTGCCGCCCGAGTGGGCAATCCGTCCAATGCATCGAAATCCCTTGGCAAATTCCCGCGACGCCGGTTCTTCAAGGAGCGCGCTCAAGTGGCGGAATCCCGGGCGTTTGCCTGTTTGGCCTGGTATCTACATCGCGCCCGCGCGTTTTGTCCCGGAAATCAGACGCTCGCCCGCGCGCGCGGGATTGAGTGCTAGCGAATGCCCCGCCATGTTGCCCACCGCTGAATCCTGGTGCCGCACCCCACCCTGAGCGCGCTCACACGCTTTCTGGCCCTCGCTCCGATCGGACTTCGCCAGCTGCGCCCAGGGGTTCCTTACTATTATCTATAACTCTGTCGGGCGCGCGCGCACGCGAACCTAGTCTTGAAACTCCCCTGAAACCTTATCGAGCAAATCCCAGGCCTTCAGCGCTTTCCCGCAGTGGCGCGGGGGCGATCGACTTGACCCGCCGTGTCCTTCTCTTGAGACTGACTTGTCCTTCCCTTGATACCGTCCAGTCCCAGGACAGGGACAGCCTTGTCCTTCCGATGAGACTGAGGAGCGCTTTTTCGCTTCCGTTCCACATAAGCCGGTTCGCCCGGCAAATGCTCATAGGCGAAGCTTGCCGGCTCACCCGTCCGATCGTCGGGAAACATCATTACGGCATACGTCGCCGCCTTGGCGTGCCCGCCGAAGGCCGCAGCGGTAGAGACCTTGATCCACCCGTTTTTCTCAAGTTCGATTAAAGCCCGCGCCCCCGTCGCTTTTGAGACGCCAAGCCGTTCCGCCGCCCGTCGCACAGGCCACGAGAGATATCCGTTTTTGCCGGGTCGATACTCGGCAATCATTTCAACCAAGAGGTAGCGCGCCGCCAGAGAGAGGGCGCGCCATGTTGGCAGTTCGAGCCATGCGCAGTGAATGCGCGCATGCGCGGGCGCTCGGGCGCCGGTCGCCCGTGTCACGAGCGCGGCGCGACGAGGCCGCGCGCTTCGGCTTCCGCGAGCGCATGCGCCACCGCCTCGGCGAGGCGGGGAAGCTGCTTCGTTGAGAGCGTCACGCCCTGACGCCCGGGCTTCATTCGCCCGGCGCCGTCATCGTACCAGACGCGCAGGTCCACCGTCGGCGCGCCCTTGAACTCGGCGAGGCTTACGCGCAACGTCTCGCGCGCATTGCGGGGCCATTCGGCAATGACGACGGGGTCCATTCATGCTCCCGTCCGCAACAGCGCCTCGAGGCTCTCGCGCAAGACCAATCTGCGCCCTCCGACTTTCACGGTGGCCAACTTGCCGGCTTTCAGCAACTGGTAGAGCGTCGAACGTGACAGGCTCGCCATAGCGGCGGCCTCATTGATGCGAAGGGCTATTTTCTGTGCGGGAGGGATCCCGGCGCGGTCTTGATTCATTCATACCGTCCTAGCGAAGCCGCCGATGTGTGCGACGATGCGAGAATGTCAGAACCTTGAAGCCGACAATAAGGGCGCGCACGGTCATTGAGTGAGGTCAGCTTTTCCCCCGGGGAAGAAAGTGCCTCGCCCGGATCGCCAATAATCCCCCGATCAATTGCTCAAAGAGGCGAGCGCACGCCACGCTTGGCGCAATAGGCGTCTACGCAATCTTTAAGAAGTCTCTTCCCGGTAGGCTCGAAAGACAGCCGCGCCCACCTTTCATTGATCGTCTCGATCGGGGGCGTCAAATCACCAGCGATAGAATACATAACGGAATGGGCAAACCGGACAAATGGCCCGATAGTAGACTTGGAGCGTCCGCATTTCCTATTTAATACGTGGACGTAAATGACAGCTAGCAGCTTAAGGATATCGTTACCGCAAACGCACTCTCGCAACACATCTATCGAATATCTCTTTCTTGTTAACTTCCCGTCAATTTTCAACTTGGCGAGATATCTTCCAATCAACACTATTGTGTTGTATGCATTTACGAAGCGTGTACGCGTCGAGTCTAATAGAACTCTATTTTTGTCTCCTAGCACAACAGCCCAGAATTTTCCTCGTGCTTCAACGTCGTTGCCAAATGAAGCAAGTTCGATAGCTTGGTCAAGGTGCCAGCAAATGCCGTCAATCCGCCATTTAGCGCTCTTCACATTCGGAAGGCTATCATAAATATCCCAGTCTATGAACGCACTATCTGCCGCCATCTCGCATAATAATATGAGCCTGTCTGCTAGCTCGCCTTCCGCCAAATTGATCGATGCAAGGATTGCGGCCCGCTGATCTTTATCGAAGACGAAAAGATCAGATTCCTCTGTGCCGTCTTGATTCGCAGTGTTGATTATCAACTCGCTATTTTCGCGGTCCTTCATCCGACGCTCACCGGGACTAATGTCATCGTGTCATTGCCGAAAATGTCGATCACCTTCACGGCCACAATATAGCGGCCCGGTCGGTCGTAGGTATGGAGCGCCGTCTTCAGCTCCAAGTCGCGGTTCTGGCGGGTTCGGAAGCTCTGCCATTCGTTTTCGAAGATGTAGCCGCCGGTCCATTGCTCTTCAAATTGCGGCGCGTCCAATTCGCCCGGTGCCGGCTCCATGCCGGCGAAGCTCGGCGCAGCTCCGAGCCCGGTGCCGACCAGAACCTGAACAATTTCCTTGCGGCTCATGTAGTCGAAGTCGACCGCCCAATAATCCACCCAATCGGTCCAATGCTTGGTTAGCTTCTCCTTGGTAACGACGCCTTCCTTGCTCTTGGACAGCTTGTAGAGGTGGCCCTTCTCGCAAATGACCTCGCTCTTGCCTTCCTTCATCGCCGCAATCGCGGCCTCGGCGGCACCTTGCGTGTAATAGACTGAAAAGTCCGTCAGCTCAATTTGCAGCGCCATCTTATTCTTTTTGTCGTAACGCGGCTGCGCTTCGACGAAGCTGATATCGTGGAAGACGACCTGGCCTTTGTCGACTGCGCGCTTGTCGAAGACCTCGGCCGGAATGTATTTCGGCGAGAGGTCTATTCCCTTGCCGCGCGCTTCCTCGAGCACGGCGGGAAAGAGCCCCATCTCGAATTCGAAAGCAAGAATGTCGACACGCGTCACGCCGCGCTTGCGGGACTCAACGATCACCTCTTCGACGAAGAGCCGACCGACGGGAAGATTGATCGGCCCGATCACGACGAGCCGGCCATTGCGATGGCCGTGGAAGAAGCCGTCCTGCGCCTCGCCGCCATCCGCTCCCCCGAACTCGCCGGCCCGATAGGCGCGCAGGATCAGCTCGCGGAACTCACGCTCTTTCTGCACCAGCGCCTCGGCGCGCTGCTTGGCCGAGAGGCGTCCGCCGACGTTGAGATAGGCTTGGCGCTCATAGCGCCCGAGGTTCAGCACTTCGAAGGCGCGGAAATTCTTCTCTTGCCGTTTGAGTTCGCGTTGAACGCCGATCAGCCGCTTGCGCGTGGTGTGAATGGCGAATTTGCCGAGATCGGTCGCAATCCATTTGCGCCCGAGCTTTTCGGCGACCGCCGCCGTCGTGCCCGAGCCGCAGAAGAAATCGGCGACGAGGTCGCCTTCGGTGCTGCTGGCCTCGATAATTCGTTGTTTGAGAGCTTCGGGTTTCTGGGTTGGATACTGCGTATCTTCGCGTGCCTGAGAATTTACTGCAAAAATGTCATTCCAAAGATCAGTCGCAGGAATGCCCGGCATCTCATCGAGATAAAGTTTCATTCGGGGCATTTTACCGCCGGTCATTACAATCTTCCCAGCCTCAAATAGTTCATTCATTCGCTTCTCAGTAAAAGACCAACAACGCGAGCCGACTGGCCGGACTCCACGCCATTCGTAAATTTGACTTGCTGACGCGCGCGTCATAGGTGCTGTCACATCTCGCAATGTAAAGCGCCGTCCTGTGCCCGGTTCGATCGAAGCGTAATGAGATTCGATGTAATCCTTTGAGTAAGGCTGGTATGGACTATTCCAAATGTAGCGCTCGGACTTGCTAGCTACAATTATCCTGTCAGTAACGGTGGCATAGCGAATTCCAACATTTCCGTGTGCCGTGGCGCGTTGCCAGACGATTGAACTCATAACTCGATCACGTCCGAATACCTCGTTCATTCCGAGCTCAATATATGGGGCCATACTTGGCGCCATGTGCAAGTATATGCTCCCATCGTCTGCCATTAGATCGCGCATCAAAATCAGCCGCTCATAAATCATTGCAATGAATGAATCCGCCCCGCGCCCCCATGTGTCACGATAGGCGATTTGCTCTAAAAGATTCGGCTCCTTGTGGAACGTCTCGCCGCCGATTTCGATATCCATCGAAAAATCCGCGCCGACATCGAAGGGCGGATCGATATAAATCAGCTTCAATCCGCCCGCGTCTTCAATCTGTTTGCGCAGCGCGCCCGATTTCAGCGACGAGAGAATGAGCTTGTTGTCGCCCCAAATCAGCTTGTTGGTCCAGCCGCGCAATTGCCGACCGCGGCTGTCGAAGAGATCGCCCTATGTCTTCGTCTCGGCGCGCGGCTCGTCGATATGCTCCAAGGTTTGAAAGGGCAGGACCGTCGTGCAAACATCGCGTGTCTTGCCGTTCCAAACCAGCTCCACCTCGCGCTTGTCCTCGAACAGGATGAAGCGATATTTCTCCGGCAAGGGCTTGCCTTGCTGGATGAGGGCGATCAAATCGCGCTGCTCGGCTTCGCTCAGCTCATAGGTCTTCTTGTCCAGCCGCGCCATTCTCACGCCTCTTGATAATCACGAAACGAGGCGACGAGCGCCGAGAAGCTCGAAGGCCTGTGCTTTTCGAAGCTCTCTTGATCCACATAGACAAAGCCATAGCGCGCTCCGCCGTCCTCGGCACTCGCGATTGTAGCGTCTTCACACCATTGCCGGAGCCGCACCATCTTTCGGGGAATATCCAGCTCTTCGCGGCCCTTCGTCTCGACGATCCAAACGGCGCCGTCGCTCGTGCGCGCGAAAAAGTCCGGCGTATAGGTGGATAGCTCGCCATCGGCCCTGACGTAATCGAGCCTGAAGCCGACGGCCATATAGTTTTTGGCAAAGCTCTGAACGTCTGGGGCGCTTTCGAGAAAGGATGCGAAAGCAAGCTCCAATCTATCCGCGCCCGTTTCTCCGACGATCTTGTTGAAAATGGATTTTTTCGGCGCGAGACACCCGCGGGGCTCGGTTCGAAACGGTCGCACGTCGCGCAGCCTAATATGACCTTCTATGCGCGAAGCGCCGCTGTCGCGGATCGTCAGCCCATTGATCGCCGCCCGGAAAGAATCGAAAATGATCTTGCTCGCCTCCGGCCGGGATAGATTGCGCAGGATAACGGGATCATCGAGATCGACGCTTCGCGTGAAGAGGCCTTCACGCAGGAAGGCGCGAACCTTGGGATAGAGCAATTCGTAACCGCCGACGAGCCGAAGGTCCTTGAGCAATTGCCGCGCGAAGAAGGCGACTACAGAGCGCCAATCGCCCGTCCCGTCTCCGTCCAGCAGAATGGTGTGATCCACTTCGGATTCGAGCATCGTCTTGAAGACGATTTCGCGCGTCTCTTCGGCCGTGTAGGGTTCCACCTCCAGCTTAGGATTGTCGAAGCTTGTGGGGTCCAGCTCGCCGAGGTCTTTATACTCGCGATTGAAGCGACGAGAGAGACGCGGCAAGGCGATATCGAGCGCATCCAAATCTTTGTCCGGTGCATCCGCGTCGACTTCGACGATGATAGAATCCTCGCGCTTTCCGCCGGGCTCGCCGCCCATTGGCGCGTAGTCGAAGGTTACGCCTTCGTTTTGGATCGACTCGACAAATTCCATAAAAGCCGGCGTCCCCATAACGGAAACCGTCTCGCGCTGCTCAGAACCGAAATACATGCGACGCAAGCCGCGGCCGAGTGTTTGCTCAGGCAGAATGTTGCTCTTGGCTGAATAGGCGCGCAAGCCGACGATTACCGTCACGTTGCGCACGTCCCATCCTTCCTTGAGCATCAAAACTGAAACGATAGCGCGATGCTTCGATTTCCATGTGTCGATTTCGTTCGACTCTTTGCGCAGTCTTTCCAGCTCGTCTTTGCTCTTGGACGAAGAAGCTTCAGAAATTTCGCCATTTGCCTTGGTGTGAATGACGAGAACCGCGTCGGTTAATTCGGGGCAGATTTTTTGCAGATAGTCGCCGACTTCATCGCAGTTACGCGTGTCGTCTACCATGACGAAGAGAATGGCTTTCTTGCCGAGCTTCTCATGCTCGGCATTGCTCTTGCGCCATTCTTCGACGCCAAGCCGCAGATAGTCGGCATATTTCTCGGTTATGATCGGGCTCTTATGCTCGGCCAGCTTGGCGCGGCTGGCTGCGTCCGGCAAGACAGGATGCTTTACGACATTCTGCGCGATCGCTTCGACGAGCGGATAATCGCTCACCGTCTGAACGAAGATCGCTCCATTATTGTGGCGCGGCGTCGCGGTCACGTCGATTTGCAAGGACAGGCGCAAGTCCTTTTGCAGCAGTCTGTTGTGAATATCACGAATGCAACCAAACCAAGCGAGGCGCGGATCGTGGATATGATGCGCCTCGTCATTGAAGACCGCGAGTTCGTCGACTTCACGGATCAATTCGCCAAGATCGGTATTGCTGTCAGTCGTCTTGCCGGCCGGCTTGTCGCCGAACGGCGCGAGGAAATAGTCGCGCAAATCGTCGTCTTCCAAGGACGGCTCGGGAATGTCGCCAAGGTAGACGCGATGAATATTGGTCAGAAAGAGGTTTCCGGTCGGACGCACGATGCGCACGTCGTCTTGAATGTGCAAGGCGAGTTGGAAATCGTCCCGCCAATTGCGACCCGCGTGGCCATTGTCCGGCAAAACCGGATCATTGAAAAAAATGCGCAGACCGTCGAAATCGGTCCGCAGTCGGTCCAGAACGATAATGTTCGGGGCGATCAGCAAAAAATTGCGTGCGAGTTGCGATTCCGCCTCATAGGTCCGATGGTAGAAACTCCAGGCGATCAAAAGGGACAAGACTTTGGTCTTCCCCGACCCGGTCGCCATCTTCACCACGAAGCGCGGCCAATCCTCGTCGAACATGCCGCTGGAAACCGCGCCCGAGGCGTCGAAGCGCAATAGATCGAACTTGTCGCGAACGCCCCGAACATCATACAGCCATATGACGCTTTCGACCGCCTCGCGCTGCGCGAAATAGTAGTGGAACGGGTTCTGTGTCCCGTCGGCCTGTTCGATCAGATGATCGGTCTCGAACCACCATTGGAGCAGGGCGCGGGAGGTGGCGGACGCTCCCGCATAGCCGCTGGCGCGCCAAGCCGCCACCTCTTCGCGAATCTTGGCCACCAGGGGCGGCAAAAGCTTTTCATAGGCCGATTCGCGCATATCCTCGGGCGCTGGTATCCACCGGACTCCCGGCGCCAAGTTTTGATAGGGGTCGCGCGGAAATTCGGAGTGCAATGCCACGGGATCACGCTTTTCGTTAAGGAGCCACGCCTAAAGAAGGCATATGTCAATCGCGAACCAAGCAGCAAACGAACCAGCTATGCGCGGCTCTAGCTGAGCAAACACCATCTTGTGTTTCGCATCCTTGGGTAAGCCAAGGCTACTAGGAGCAATACAGGTGTAGGAAAGGTTTGGACGCTCATTATTCACGATTATCGTTAGCTGACTGACATCCTTTGGGACATTTAACAGCTTTTGTCCAAGCACCCCCATTGAATTTAATGACTCGGTTTTCTTCGTGCTAGGAATATACTCCCGTATAACGCCGATAACAGACACACTATTCTGAGCGGTGGGGGGAACAACTCTTATACCTATTGGTTGGGGTGCCGTATTGGATAAATGGCTTGAAGAGGATCGAGGAAATATTTTTGCCATAATATTCGCGTCGATTGGAACTCCCTCTGATCGCAGAGCATCGACCGCCGCCCAACCACTCAGTCCGCTGCCGCCGATTCCCGCTGTACCGGGGGAAGCGCATTGGTGCTTTGGCCAAGGGGGGCCAACATAGTTCAAGAGCACAGCGCTTCCACAGGTGCACTGCAAAACATGAATCGACGAGCTACAATACCAGCAGCTCGTCGGGTAAACCCACGTTTGGCATGAAGCCCCATGCGTCGGAACAGACAACCGCGCCTCCCATTGGCTACAATCGACATGCCTATCAACCGAGCTACGGTTGTCAACTTTAGCTATCGCTCATTCCCTCCTAAAGCCGTTCGTCTTATCGCAGTGACGTTCCCCGCCGCGGCCGGTTCGCAATAGCTCCCCCAAGCGGCCATGAGCGCCCGGCGCTTTTCCAGCGCGTCGCCTCGGCGATAGGCCTGTTCGGCTTTATCCCCGATAACATGAGACAAGGCCGCCTCGGCGACTTCCCGCGGAAAGCTCGTTTCGTTCCCGGCCCAATCGCGAAACGCCGAGCGGAAGCCGTGAACCGTGACCCCTTCCAATTTCATACGGCGCGTGACCATTTCCATCGCCATATTGGAAAGCGGCTTGTCTGCCCGCTGCCCGGGAAACACGAATTCGCCCGTCCGCGCCGCCCCGAGCTTTTGGAGAATCGCCATCGCGCGATCGGGAAGGGGAATGCGATGTGCCCGCGCCGCCTTCATGCGCGCCGCCGGGACCGTCCAGACTTTCGCGGCCATGTCCATTTCAGACCAGCGGGCACCAAGCGTCTCGCCTGTTCGCGTCGCAGTCAAAATGCAGAATTCGAGCGCCAGCGCCGCGGTGGCGTCGCGCTCGCGCAGCTGAGCGACGAAAGCCGGAACCTCGCTATAGGCCATCGCCGCATGATGGCCGCGCGAAAGAACGGTGCGCTTTGGCAAAAGGTGCGATAGATGGCCGCGCCACGCCGCCGGATTTTCGCCCGTGCGAAGGCCTTGCGCTTTAGCCGCGTCCAGCACGGCCTCGATGCGCCCTCGCAGCCGGGTGGCGGTTTCCGGCTTTTCCAGCCAAATGGGCTTTAAAACCGCCAGAACCGCTTCCGTGTCGATTGCATCGACCGAGCGGGAACGAAGCGGCGCGGCATAGGTTTCGAGGGTCATGCGCCATTGGGCGCGATGCTTGGCGTTGCGCCACTCGGTTTCCTTGGCGGCTATGACCGCATCGGCCACCGCCCCAAAAGTTGGCTTTGCGGTTGCGGCGCTTATAGCGGCTCGGCGCTCTTGGATAGGGTTCCGGCCTGCGGCCAAGGTCCGCCGGGCTTCGACCGCCTTATCCCGCGCTTCGGCGAGCGTTACGGCGTCGCCGGCGCCGAGCCCCATTTCCGTGACCTTGCCGGCAAAGGTGAAGCGGAAAACCCATTTCCGCGCCCCGGAAGTCGAGACGACTAAATAGAGCCCGGCGCCATCGCCATAACGCCCCGGCTTGGAGGTCGCAGCCGCCCGCGCTGTTAGTTTTCCCGCCGCCATTGCCTGCCATCGGTATTACAATTGGTCTTACAGTCCGACGCGGATTGTGGCGGACAACGGCGAACAAGGCAAGACAAGGTCCCGCTATATTCCTTGAAATAACGGAGATTTATCGGACGGGCTGAAATCGCGCTGGACGGCAGTTTGGCGGACACCTCTTCCGCCAACAATCAACGGCATCGATCTGAATTTGCTATCGAACTAGCCACGCGGATACGCCGGTTGGGCAATGCGATTCAGGCCAGCAGGCATTGTGACGCGGTTCTTCGCCGAAGCGCTTAGCGCGCGCGGCGCGTCGTCGGCGTCTGGGCGCGCTTTTTAGGCTGCTTCGTTGCAGCCGGTTTCTCTTTCTTCTTCGTCCCTTGGTGGGAAACGCCGCTGGGCGCCGAGTCGTCGCCGGATTCTTCGACGGCGCCATCCTCGGCGAGGCAGGCATCGAGAATCCTTTCGATCAATGGACGCGTCCTCGCTTTGTTGGCGTCGAGGAGCGCTTCCACCCCGAGGACTTCACGAAAGATCGCCATTCCAACGAGGCAGGCGTTGAACAAGGTCGCGCGCTCGAGCTTCGAAGGCCCTTCGAGCGTGGCGGCGATGGGACCGATGAACTCTGACATGCTGCGGGTGCGCAGCACCTCGCGCGCTTGTGGGTTGGTCAACGAACGGACGACGATCTGAAGCGTATCGTCGGGATTGGCTGCGAAGAACCCGTCGGCGAACTCGGCGCTCAGCCGGCTCGTGTCGCGGGTCGAATGGCTCGCCGCCGCCTTTGAGGCCGAAAGCGCCGCGGAGAAGAGCTGCTCTTTCGAGCCGAAAGCGCGGTGGACGAGCGCGACATCCACGCCCACGTCGGCGGCTATGTCTCGTAGTTTCACATCCTCATATGACGCCGTCGCGAAGCGCGCGAGCGCCGCCTCAAGAATGCGCCGGCGCGTGATCTCCCCACCGCGCTTCTCTCGGAGCTCCGCCTGCATTGTCATGTCCTTCTGCCTACCGCTTCAGCCAGATTATTCGGTTGCCGCCGGGGGCGGTCAATCAGACAAATCGACGACGGCCGTCAACAATGTTGAGTCAACAGTGTTGACTTATGGAAAAGCCCGCGTATTTTCGTCCCTGCCCGCGCGACTTGAGCCCGAGCACAGAGGATCGAGGATATGACCAGGAAAAATTCGTATCGTTTCGGAAAGCCGCTTTTCATTCTGGCTTCGGCTGCCAGCGCAAGTGTCGCGCAAGCAGCCGACCTCCCGTACCGAAAGGCGCCCGTTGACGTTGTGCTGCCGCCTCCTGCTTTCACCTGGACGGGCTTCTATGGCGGCCTCAATGCAGGCGGCGCCATAGGGGCCGGGATTGGAGCGAATGTGCTCGGCGACAAATCGCCGAGCGGCGTCGTGGGCGGCGGCCAGCTTGGCTTCAATTACCAACTGGGGCGTTACTTCGTGATTGGCGCCGAGAATGATTTCCAGGGCTCGAGCCTTACGGCGCGGGACGACGGACCCAATCATCGCGACGCGAGTTTGCCATGGTTCGGCACCGCGCGTGGGCGCATCGGCTTTGCTCTCGCTGAACCGCGCTTGCTCTTTTACGGAACGGGCGGCCTCGCCTTCGGCCAGCCGAAGGTCGCTGGAGATGGCAAGCTCCGCGTCGGCTGGACCGCCGGCGGCGGCGTCGAATGGGCCTTCCTACCGAAATGGTCGGCCAAGCTCGAATATCTCTACACGGACATCTTCCGCGACTTCAAAAACGACGTAGCGGATCGCCATGCGCGATTCCATACGATCCGCGCCGGCGTGAATTACCACTTCGATCTGTTCTCGCTCGCAGCGGCGCGCTGACCGCGCGCGGCATCGGTCCGCCGCAATACCCGCGAGCCGACAACCCAACCCACGTCTTCGGCTCGGCAGCGCGTCAGCGCTCGAAAGCCCGATCATGGCCGGAGCTTCAACGAGCTCCGGGCCGCATCGGGAAATTTTAGAGGAGAACCCAATGGCGACTACCGAAATCGCTCATAGGCTGGCCATTGCGCTGCTCTGCCTCGGGGCGGCCGCATGCTCGAGCGTGGAGCCGATAGCCTATTCAGGGATCGCATCGTTCGCCCATATGCAGCCCAATCGGCGGAACGACGCCAAGCGCATTCCCTTTCGTTACGCTACCGCGACGGATTGGAAAGCCTACGACCGACTCACCATCGATCCCGTCGCGATCTATCGGGGCGCCGACCATCAGTTCGCCGATATGTCGGAGACAGACAAAGTCGCCCTCGCCGATCACATGCAGCGTCAATTCTCCGAAAAGCTGAAGAGCCGCTTCAGACTCACGGAAAAGGCTGGCCCGAACACCCTGCGCTTGAGATTGACTCTGACAGGCGCCGTGAAAAGCACGCCGGTTTTAAGCACGCTCTCACGCTTCGATCTCGCCGGAGGCGTCTATAATGGCGTGCAGACCGTGCGCGGCGGAGAAGGTCTGTTGACCGGCTCGGTCATCTATGCGGTCGAGATTCGCGATTCGGATAATCGGCTGCTCACGGCGTTCGTCACGAAGCAATATCCGAGTCCGCTGAACATTCCGGCGAGCGTCGGCTCGCTCTCCGCGGCGCAGGCGGGGATCGAGAAGGGCGCCGAAGCCTTGCTGGAGCAGCTCTCAGGCCAGGAAGAGTCTTGATCCAGCTTATGGCCGTCGACGCCTGTCGGCGAGGCGCGCCGGCGACTCTCTCAAACGGAAAGAGGCGGAAAAGCTCTTCACACCGTCTTACGGGCAGTGGCGATCTCGATGAAACGAGACAAGGAGGCAAGCTTGAACGCAATTACCATCCAACGTGGCTTCAGGGTCTTCGATTTCACGCCGCGTATCGGCTCATTGATCGAGATGGATGCTGCGGCGCTGGCGAGCGGCAGACATGCTGCGGAGATAATGGATCTTCTCGAACGACGTGGCGTGGTCGTATTTCACGGGCTTCACCTCAATGACGAGCAGCAGCTCGCCATCTCGAGGACGCTCGGCGAGATCGTTCCTCTGCGCGACAAAGGGCTTTTGCCCATCACGCTCGACAAGAAGGTCGACGCTTTCGCGGCAGAATATTTGAACGGCTCGTTCCTTTGGCACTTCGACGGAGCGAGCGACGATATTCCGCCGCGCGCGGCAATATTGAACGCGAAGAAATTGTCCGCCTCAGGCGGCCAGACCGAATTCTGCAACAGCTACGCCGCTTGGGAAGAGCTGCCGGCCTCGGTCAAAACTTCCATCGAAAAGCTCCGCGTCGTTCACAGCGTCGAGGCCGCGCAGCGGCATGTGAAGCCCTCGCCGTCGGACGAAGATCTGCGCCGATGGCGGCGCCATGAACCCAAGGTCCACCCGCTCGTCTGGACCCACAAGACGGGCCGCAAGTCATTGGCGCTCGGATGCACCGCGTCGCATATCGAAGGAATGGAGCCGGACGAAGGACGAAAGCTTCTCGCCGCCCTCACAGAATGGGCGACAATGCCGAGATTTGTTTATCGGCACGAGTGGGGCCCCGGCGACCTCCTGATCTGGGACAACACCGGAACCCTACACCGCGTCATGCCCTATGATGCCGACAGCGGTCGGCTAATGACGCGCACGACCCTTGTAGGCGGGGAGCCTTTGCTCTGACAGAGAGCAAACGCTACTGTGGCTTCTGAGGTTGTTTACCCGAGTTCACGCGGGAAATGCGTCTCCTTGCCGGCCCCATCACGGAACGCGTTTTTCATCAACCTACCGCAGACGGGACGCCAGCGCGGGAAAATCCGCCAGCAGGCCGTCTCGCGCCCGGGCGCCGGCGCTTGGCTGTGCGGGCAGTTCGTCCTGGATCAGGCGCGCGAAGACTAATTTGTCTGCGCCTTTTGTCGCCCAGCCGACGAACCATCCATAGGCATGGGCCGCGTCGTATTTCCCGTCGTCCCCTGGTGAGCCTGTTCCCGTCTTGCCGTGGACGTCCCATCCGCTCGGAAGGATCGCGATCTCGGTGATGCGATCCGTCATCTCGAAGGCATGAGACGAGACCGGCAATTGGCGGTTCACTACCTTCTCCAGAAAGGCGATTTGCTCGATGGAGGAACTCTGCAGCGTCGAGTTGATCCACGCGCCCATCACGCCATCTCGGTAAGCTGGCTTACCCGATACGTCCGCATTCCCATATTGGAAGGCTGTCACATATTGCTGGAAGCGATTCTGCCCAAGAGAGAGAGCGATCTGCTGCGAGAACCAAACCACCGACAATTTCATCCAACGCGCAGGGTCCGCAGGTTGACGCCAGGGCTCGCCGCCCCAGTCGGGATAGCCGTCCTGGTAGGGCAGCGTCGGCGTATGATCGTCTTTTAGAAAGCCGGAATCGAACCCCATCAGACTGAGCGCGATCTTGAAGGTGGAAGCAGGCGTCACGCGTCCGGCGCACTCTCCCTCCTGCACAAGGATTTTCGCGGCGCTGGCGTCGGCGACCATTGTGCAGATCGTCCGGGCTTCCGCCTTCGAGGCAATGGGCCCCAGCGCCAGAAGAGCGAACGCAAGACATTTCAAATCCATTATTCGAGCGGCCCCATGTTGCCGGTATCTCTGTGCGACCGCGCACGGCTCCCGAGCCGGCTTTCCGCTTAACTCCTTCTCACGCCGCAACGGCGTCACTTGAAGGAGTTTCCCAATGCTGAATTCCCCGATGCTGCGCCGTCTCTTTATCGCCCTGGCGGCTCTCTCGATCACCGCCTTCGCCGCCGTCGAAATCTCGGCCCCGGCCGCCGCCGCCGTCTTCCCGTCCTTCACGGGCGAATAAGGGCGCGACTGATCATCCAGTAGCCCATGACTGAGGCCCGTCCGGTCGAAATTCAACGGGCGGGTCGCCCATCTCTCGCGCAAGAGGGCGTTAGCCGGCTCAGGCCGCGTTCAACGGCGGTAAAGCCTCGTCGAACCGGTTTCTCGTCGCGCGCAGCGTTTCGCAGGCGACATCCGGAGACAGAAACACCCGGTTCCGGCCTGCGGCCTTCGCCATGTAAAGCGCCGCATCCGCCGCGCGCATCAACTCCGCCAAACCGGCAGTCCGATCTTCCATCACCGCGACGCCCACGCTGACCGTTGCGAGGCTATCGGCAAGGGAGGCGGCTTCCTTGGCGAAATCGCAGCGAATGCGTTCTGCGATCGACAAGGCTGTCGACGGTTCGCAGATCAGCAGGGCGGCGAATTCTTCTCCGCCGACCCGAGCCAGCACGCCGCCCGCGCCGATATTGCACGCGGCGACCTCGGCGAAGAGCCTCAGCACGCAATCGCCTTCGGCGTGGCCGAAGCGGTCGTTGATCGTCTTGAAGCGATCGAGGTCGAAAATGAGAGCGACCGGCGTCGCGGCTCCACACGAGCCCTTGATTGCGCGCTCCGCCGCAAGATCGAAGGCGCGCCGGTTCCCGAGGCCTGTCAGCGGATCCGTGAGAGCGACAATCTGTTGCCGCGCCGTGGCCCGCACCTTCGAGAGCGCGAGCAGCATGAAACCGAGAACAATCCCATAGCTCATGGCTTCGGCGGCCATGAATTTGGCGAGCGGGACATCATAGACCGATTTTATGGGCCAATCCACGCTGGTGAATTGTGCGGAGACTCCGACGAGCAAGGTAAAACCGCCATGCACCGCCGCAAGCGCCGCCGTGGCGCGCGCGATCGTCAGGCGCTCCTTGTTGTAGCAGTAGAGCTCATAGGCGATCAAAAACGTATAGGTGGCGACGATGGCGACGCGCCCGTCGAGGCGAAGGAGAGGCGAAGCGTCGGAAAAGCCCAGGATCCAGATCACGCCGCCGGCTATGGCCGCGACGCTGCGGATCGGCCGCTCGGCAAAAACCCGAATTCCCGTCCAAAGTGCGCCCAGCGCCCAGAAAGTGAGCGCCCCCGCGAAGATTGGAGGAGTTACGGCGAGATCGTTAACGGCGAACAGCAGCAGCGCCGCGCTGTTCAAGAAAAACGCCAGGGACCAGAAGCGGAACTCCCCCGCCCTATCCTCGCGCCAGATGAAATACATGAACAGGCCCAAAAGCGCATAGACGAAGCTGTTGAATGCAAAAAGCGTCGGTAGCAGAATGCTCATCAGATTCTCGCCAACCTTGCCAATGCAAGCGCCTGCAGCCGCCGCCCACACGAACGCCTCCATCGCCGCTCTTCCCGGATTCGCGTTGCATCACGCGTCGTTTCGGCCTCGTCTGCATGACAAGGTCGGGGCGAACCTCCCCGGCTCGCGCCACTGCCTCAATTAGAAGCCTTATGTTGGGCAATGTTAACGCGCGGATATTTCATTGTTAAATTAAAGCGCCAGTCGTGGTTAGTCGTTTGCAAACGGATATGACTGCGCCGGTCGAGGGCACGAGCGCCCCCCCCCCGCGCCGCCTCCAGATTATCTGTGTCTTGCGAGCTTCGGCGCCTCTGGCAGGGCGATAACCTGCCCTGGACGTAACCGATCGGGATTTAGGTTGGGATTCGCGCGCGCGATGTCGCGCCAACGGCCAGGGTCGTGGAAGAGCTTCTTGGCAATCCCGCGAAGCGTGTCGTTGGCGACGACGGTATAGCTGCTCGGGGCTGCTTCTCCCGAGCCCATTCTCTCCTGCGCGCTGCCGCTGGCCGATTTATCTTTCGCGACTTCTGCGGTCGAAGACCCGCCGGCTGCTTCGGGCTCTCGCCCTGGCGCCGGGGCCCCCGCCGCGCCTTCTCGCGAAACGTCCTGAAGTGCCTCTTTAACGCCTCTCTCCGGAACAACTGGCGCCCAATAGTGGCGCCCGGTGACTGCGATGATCGCGACTATGGCGGTTGCAATGAGCAAACCGGCCGCAATCCGCCCTCTCTCCCCACCCGGAGACAAGCTCCGTCGTCGCCGGGTCTTCGTCACGGGCAGGCCAGCACGAGTTGGAGGGCCCTTCTCTACTTCATCTTTGTGAAGCGCCTCCAGATCACGAACCCTCAATTTGGCGCCGCTACCGTCGAGGACCTCGATCGGCGCTTCGGCGCGCGCCTGCAGGGTCTTCACCAGCTCCAGACAGTCACTGGCGGTTCCGCACAGGTTGCGAACTTGATCGACTCCGTGGACGACGACATAGGCCACAACAACACTCACGCTTCTGGACGCGACGAGGCGCAGCCCCCATTGACGTAGAAAGCCGAACCCAACGAACAAGCGCGCAACCATTTTTAGCGCCTCAAGCAGGCGCAGTCGTTGCTTTTGCGCGTTTATGCGCCGAGGCAAGGAGAAGGGCCCGTCTCCGATGCTTGCTGGGGAAAGGCGACGCGCTATCTCGCAGCCGAGCAACATCGACGCGGCGAAGACTTATGCCTTTACAGTCCAATGCGAATGGCGAACCGCTGCGAAGCTTTATGCTCAATTTCGGGCCGGTGCATCCGGCCGCGCATGGCGTGCTGCGTCTGATTTTGGAGCTCGATGGGGAGGTCGTTCTCCGGGCGGATCCCCATATCGGCTTTTTGCATCGCGGCACGGAGAAATTTATCGAGCGCAAGCCGTATTTGCAGTCTATTCCCTATTTCGATCGTCTGGATTACGTCGCCCCAATGAACCAGGAGCACGCATTCTGCCTGGCTGTCGAAAAGCTCTTGGAGATAAAGCCGCCGAAACGCGCGCAACTCATTCGGGTCCTGTTCTGCGAGATCGGGCGGCTGCTGTCGCATCTCTTAAACATAACGACCCAGGCCTCGGACGTCGGCGCACTGACGCCCAATCTTTGGGGCTTCGAGGAGCGTGAAAAGCTCATGGTCTTTTATGAGCGCGCCTCGGGCGCACGGATGCATGCGAATTATTTCCGCTTCGGAGGCGTACACGAGGATTTGACCGAAAAGCTTTTGGACGACATCTACGCTTTTTGTCCGCCCTTCCTGCAGGTATGCGACGATCTAGACGAACTTCTCGGCCAAAACCGGGTTTTCAAAGAGCGCAATGTCGGCATCGGCGCGATCACGCTCGACGAAGCATGGGCGCGGGGCTTCTCCGGCGTGATGGTTCGCGCATGCGGCGCGCCATGGGATCTTCGCAAAGCCCAGCCCTATGAATGCTACGAGGAGTTCGACTTCGACATTCCCGTCGGCTCCAACGGCGATTGCTATGACCGCTATGGCGTGCGGATGGAAGAAATGCGCCAGTCCGTGCGTATCATGAGGCAATGCATCGAAAGACTGCAATCGCCGGCGGGCTATGGGCCCATCATGGTCCAGGACGGCAAGATCGCGCCACCCAGGCGCAATGTCATGAAACGGTCGATGGAGGCGACCATCGAGCAGTTCAAGCTCTATTCGGAGGGGTTTCACGTTCCACCCGGCGAGGTTTACGCGGCGGTTGAAGCGCCGAAGGGCGAATTCGGCGTCTATCTCGTTTCGCAAGGCGGCAATCAGCCCTACAGATGCAAAATACGAGCCCCTTCTTTTGCCAATCTCGAAGCCATGGACCGCCTCGCCGCGGGCCATATGTTGGCCGATGTTTCGGCAATCGTCGGTTCACTCGATATCGTATTCGGCGAAATCGATAGATAAGCGCCTCTGTCATTCCCCACCCCTCAAAGCGAGCGATCGGGAATCCAGAGCGCTCTTGATTTCAAGACGCTGGAAACTCTACGACTGTGAAGCTGATATGCGAGCGCCGTCATTGCGAGGAGCGAAGCGACGAAGCAATCCAGAGCCGCGATGGCGCTCTAAATTGCTTCGCTCCGCTCGCAATGACGGGCTCCGACCGCAAGCTAACGCTTGCTCATTCGCCGAGCAGCTTCTCTTTTTAGCCAATCCCATGAAGCGACGGCGTGGGGTTGCGCCCATCTTAAAAATGTAACGGCGCTTTTCAGCGCGAAACGTCCAGTCGTTCTCGCCAGCTCGACCGCTTTGTCGAACCAAGGCAAAAGAGCGCTCTCCGGCGGGATTTTCGTTCTCAGCCAGGCGATCCAATCCTCGATGATTTGCAAAACGGCAAGCCGCAGAATGCGCCAAGGATGCGCGATCGGCCCATGCTCGAGCGCATGATGAAGATGGGCGAGCTCCTCGGCGATCTCACCCCGCTTGCGGCGCTCCGCGTCGAGCTCACGTGAAAGCTCACTGATGTGCGCCGCGTGCTGTTCCGCGCGTTCCTCGCTCTCCTTGGCCATTTTGGCGCTGTGTTGGGCCTCCACCAGCGCCTCGTCGACCTCCCGCACCGCCTCGTCGACCTGCAGCGCCATGGCCTCATATTGCGTAAGCACCGTATCGCGCTGCTCAGTCACGTCGTGCAGAAGCGCCAATAGCTCGTCGCGCCCGAGTTTCTCGTGCTCGAGATCAAAGCCAGCCTTGGGAGTAGGTTGATCCGACAGCGTCGCCTCCACGCAAGCCTTTCGTCGCTCGCCGCCGCTCCAGTTGGGCGCAACGACCGAAGTCGCTCAACATGTAATTCAACGCAACTCGTCTTCCAGGCATAGTCGTCTCATCCCCAAGCGCGTGGAACCAGCCAGGCAAAGCCCCGCGTCGTTCTTTGCGGCGTTTCGGACTTGAACTAGGATGGCGCGAGGACTGATCCGGCAAGCAATAACAGAGGGAGCCTTGAGATGAGAACCTGCGCCAAAATCCTGTTGGCGAGCTTGTGTGTGAGTCTCGCAACGCCCTGCTTTGCGCAGGGATCGACCAAAGACGTCGTCGCAGCGCATTTGCGCATGCAAGGCTACAAATGCGATACGCCCAAGAGCGCGGCCCGCGACGCCGCCGCCTCCCGGCCGGACGAGGCGGTGTGGATCATCAGATGCGAAAACGCGCGTTACAGGGTTCGTCTGATCCCCGACATGGCTGCGATCGTGGAGCCTTTTTAGTCAAGGATAGGCTGCGCCAGACAACGCTGCTTGTCTCGAGGCGGCCATTTGCGCAGACAGCGCGTCGTCGAAATCCCGCTGCTCGATGCGTAGCGCGCTGACGTCAACCGTCTCCTTTTCACCGGTCGGGTAAATGCGGCGGATCGCGCTCATCGCGGCGCGGTCGCACAAGAAGCGGACCTCCGCCGCCGACATTCCTTCGGCCGCTACGGCCAAGGCCTGAAGATCAACTCGTTCGTCGACCGGTTTCTTGCGCAAATGCACTCCGAGGATCGCGGCTCTCGCCGAGAGATCCGGCCGCGTCACCTCCAAGTGAAAATCGAGCCGGCCAGGCCGGAGCAGCGCGTCGTCGATAATATCGAGACGATTTGTCGCCCCAATCACCCAAACCTGTTTCAGCGTCTCGACGCCGTCAAGCTCAGTGAGCAATTGGCTGACGACGCGATCGGTCACCGGCGACCGGCCGTCCAGGCCGCGCTTGGGCGCAAGGGAGTCGATTTCATCCAGAAACACCACGCAAGGCGCCGCGTGACGCGCCCGCGCAAACAATTCACGGACGGCCAGTTCAGACTCGCCGATATATTTCGACAAGAGTTCAGGTCCCTTGACGGAGATGAAGTTCAAATTGCTCTGAGAGGCGAGCGCTTTGGCAATCAGCGTCTTTCCGTTTCCGGGGGGGCCGTAGAGCAGTATTCCGCGCGGCGGTTGCAAGCCTATCGCTTCGAATAGATGCGGTTGGCTCACCGGCCAGGAGATCGCTTCCTTCAGAGCTTCCTTGATCGTATCCAGGCCGCCGACGTCTTGCCACTCGACATTTGGCGTTTCCACCGCCACTTCCCGCAGGCCCGACGGCGACACCTCGCTCATCGCTTCTGCGAAATCCGCCATGATCACTTCCAGCGCCATCAGCGCGTCATAGGCCATCGGACTGTCCCCGAGCCCCAATTCGGGAAGCTGGCGACGCAGCGCCGCCATGGCGGCCTCCCGGCAAAGCGCGTTCAAATCGGCCCCGGTGAACCCATGCGTCGTCGCCGCGAGGTCAGAAAGATCTATGTCGCTCCCAAGCGGCATTCCGCGCGCGTAGATCTCGAGGATTTCGCGTCGCGCCTGTTCATTGGGAATGCCGATGGCAATCTCACGATCGAATCTTCCCGGCCGGCGCAAAGCCGGATCGAGACTATTGGGACGGTTCGTCGCCGCCATTACGATGACGTCGCCGCGGCTCTTCAAACCATCCATGAGCGCAAGCAGCTGGGCAACGACACGCTTTTCCACCTCGCCTTCCACCCGCTCCCGCTTAGGAGCAAGGGAATCGATTTCGTCGAAGAAAATAATGCAAGGCGCTCGCTTTTGTGCATCCTCGAAAATTTTGCGCAGCCGCGCCTCGCTCTCGCCGTAGAACTTTTGAATGATCTCAGGACCGCTGACGTAGATGAAGTCAGCATCCGACTCATGCGCCACAGCGCGCCCCAGCAACGTCTTGCCGCAACCAGGAAGGCCGTGCAGCAGCACTCCTTTCGGCGGCGTAATGCCCAGCCGCTCGAAGAGCTCCGGATGAAGCAGCGGCAGTTCCACCATCTCGCGAATTTTTGCGACCTCGCGCTCCATGCCGCCTAAATCATCATAAGTGATGATGTCGTCGGCTTCCGAGGATGCCGCCTGATGGGACGATGTCGAACGTGGACGCTCCAGCGACAGCAACGTATCCGGATGGACGATCACAGGTCCGTCCGGCTCGGTTCGGCCAATAAGGAAATCACGGTGGGTTCCGCCGAACAGAGCGATCCGCACACGGTCGCCGGTGCGAATGGCGAGCCCGTCCAGCCGCCTTGCGGTATGTTCGATCTCGTCTTCGTGCAAAGCGCCGGCGCCGAGCGGAGTCACGACAAGTTTTTGCGCGGTCGCATAAGCGACTTTCCGGATCGCGACGGCTTGGCCCAGCGCCACGCCAGCATTGGTGCGGCAGACGCCGTCGAGCTGGATGATATGCTGCCCTCTCTGTTCCTTGAAAGTGGGCATCGCCTTGGCGACCGTTTTGCCGCGTCCCGCAATCTCGAGAACTTCTCCCGGAGCGGCGCCGATTTGACGCAATGTCTCAGGATCGAGCCGGGCGACGCCGCGTCCAACGTCTTCGCGCCGCGCCTCGACTACGGTGAGGCGAAGAATTCCCTCGTCTTTCTTGGCTTTCTCGCTCATGGGAGCCTCGCCTCACATTCTGGGTTGTTCCTGGCCTTGCGACAATTCGCTCCTGACCGCCACATAATCGACCTTGATGCGCTGCGGCAGAAATCGGGCGACCCGATGCAGCGCGCCGATGAACAGGAGTCCGACCTCCTCCTCGCCGAGCGTCTGACTTATGCGTTCCGCGATGAAACGGTCGCGGGCGTCCAGAAGCGCCGCCGCCTTGGCGTCCGTCCGCTCCGACGACTGCAGGAGCTTATATTCATCGAGGAGAAGCGCCGGCGATTCCGTGCCGACAAGCGTCGCGCCGCCACGCATGAGGCTTTCCAGAAGCTGATGATTCGGGCTCCCCTGGGCCGCAAGGTTGCTCACCAATTCGCTCTCTTTATCGCAAACCGGCAGGCTATCTTGGTAAAGCTTGACGCGCCGGAGATCGAGGCCGAGGGCCTTGATGGCCTCTGCGGTTGAGCGCCAGATCGCGTCGAACGCGGCGCAGCGCTCCGTCCATTTGGCCTCTCCATGGCGGGCGATGAAGGCGGCCTTATATGCGGGCGCGGCGGCCCCCATCTCGGCGACGCTGTGAAGGACAGGCACGTAGATCAATCGCGCCATGACGCATCGTGCTCCCTTGCCGCTCGCCGAGGCTAGGATTGCTTGGCGAGCCGCACCTCCAGAATGCCGTTCCGCAGATTGAGCTGAGGCGCGCTCCCTGCAAGTTTTTCCTCGATGAAGGTTTCCTTGCGATAAAGCCGGTCGCCCGCTTTCGCTTCAAGAAGCAGAATGTCGCCGTCGAGGATGCAGCGTATATCCTTGCGCTCGACGCCGGGAAGCTCGAAAAGGAACACCAGCTCGTTTCCTTCGTCGAACATATCCGTCACCGGCTCGAGCATCTCGACCGTGGTTCGTTTTGCGGCCCGCCGTCGCGGCTGTTCGGAACCCGGCGTTTCGTCTTCCGCCGCAACCCGTTCTTCGGCCGCTTCGCGCAGCGTGCGCGCACCGAACGAATACTCCATCACGCGGCCGTCCTTCTCATGGCGGCCGCGTCGTGGAAGATTGTCGAAATCGGCCAGGACGCTGAACAGATTCGATAATCCCCGCGCGATTTTCTCTAAGCCCGCGACGCCGGTGACGTCTTCGTTTTCGTGCCGGTCTTTCCTAGTCATGGATGAGCACCCTCTGGTTTGCCTGGCGCCGTAGCTAGGGCGCAAAGCGCCTCCTCCAACCGTTCCATTCGCCGCTCGATGGCGCCGAACTTCGCTTCGCCATCCGCCGCCCCGAGGCGGCCGTTATTGTGGTTCCACCAATCGAGTCCGAGCTCGCGGGCCTTGTCGACGGAGCAGATCACGAGCCGCAACTGAATAGTGAGAAGCTCCACCTCGACCAGCTTGATCGAAATGTCCCCGGCAACCACGACGCCCTTGTCGAGAATACGCTCGAGCAAATCCGCGAGATTGGAGCTGTCGACCGAATGCGTGATAGGTTGATGCAACGTTGACATAAACGGTCCTTTCACAACGCGCTGTCGGGGACGCCAAACTGAAGCGAAAGCTCTCTCTCCGAAAAACCGAATTGACGCTGCAGACGCGCAATTTCTTGGGCCTGCGCGAAAAGCGCGGCGCCCAGTCGGTCGATCTGCGCGTCTGTCAAGCGTCCCCCTTCCATGCGACGCACCGCCTGGCGTTCGAGGACGTCGTGAAGAAGCCGAACGAGCGTGAGCGCCAGGCGCAGAAGACCATCGGCTGTCGAACGCGCAGAGCCCGCCGGCTCTCGTCCGACATTGGTCGCGAGGCGATCGTCACGCGCTAGTTGAAGCGGATCGGCGGGAGGCGCACTTGGTTGCGCAAGAGGCTCGACAAGCGCGCAAGGCGGCGCGGCGGGCCCGGGCGGCAGACGCGGCTCGATCATAGATTGTGTCGGAGCGCCGTCCGGCCAAATGGTGTCGACGGCCCCCAACAACAGCCGCAGGTCGAGAAAGATGAGATCCACATCCGCAAGTCCAATGGTTAAATTGCCTTGCGCCGAGACGCCTCGTTCAAGCATGCGATCGAGCGCTTCCGCGAGCGAGAGGTTACGCTGCTGCTCGCTCATGGCGACGCGGCGCTCAGGAATTGACATCGCCGCCGCCCTTCCCTTGCAAGCCATCGAGGCGCTTCAATAGTCCTTCTTCGCGCGCGTCGAATTCCGCTTCTGTAAGCGCGCCTGTTTCGAGCGCTCGGTAGAGCTCCGACAACTCAGCCATGATGGCGCGTTCCTCCGCCTCACGCTCCTGACGAGCGGCTTCGTCGATCTTTTCCAGAACGAACATCAGCCCACGCATCGGGGCCGCGAGCAAATCATCGATCAGCAACATGGCGTTTCGCCTTTCGGACGGAATCCGATGGGTTTGTTTCAAAGTTCGCCTTACGTGTCGCGTTCCCCGATCTGACCTTGAATATCTTGCTCAGAACGAAGGTCACGCTTTTCGTCACGATCTTCACGGCGTCGTCGAGGATGAACATGGGCGTTGCGCTCCTAACGAGACGTGGTGATTTCCGCCTACCCTTCCTGGGACGCGAACTGCACGAAGTTATGCGGCGGCCATGGGCCCGCGATATTGAAGGCGATCTCTTCCTCGATTTCATTCGCCGAGGCTTGCACAGCCCGCTCGAACTCTTCGAGCCCTGCCCGAGGGACGAGCGCCGCCAAATTGGCGATCTCCTTCTCGTTGCGAACCGGCAAGGACAAGACTTCGATGCAAGCGTCGCCCAGGACCGACATCACCTGCGCTGACTGTGCTTCCCGATAGCGTCGAAACGCCTCGTCCACCATCTGACCGAGACGAACCTTGGCGTCATGGGACGGAGGGCGGCTGCCCACATAGGTTCGGTCGCGCGCGGCCTGCAACGCGGGATGGCGCGCAACCAGATAAGCAATAGGATCGGCAGCATCGATATTCAGCCGCACGCCCATCTCCACGGCCCCGGAGATTCTTTGCAACTGGTTGACAAGGCGATCGCGCTGGCCGTCGAGAAACTGCCGAAGATCGCTTTCTGATTTCGCGATCGTTCCGAAAGCCATGGGCAGAAGATCGAATTTGGCGTTGAGCGCGGTAAGCACGCGCTGCGCCGCGGCGAGGTTGCGCCGTTCCGCCCGCAGAGAGCCATGGGGACATTCGCTGACGATCGCATTCAAGGGACCCGAGCCCACTCTAAACGTCTGGCGATCGAGCACGCCCTGCAGACTTGGTAGATCGTCTTCGATGCTCGTCACCGCATAGACATAGAGGCCCATCGATCTCTCTCCCATGCCAACGATTTTCGACTAACCAGAGTCCAGAAGAACTCAAGCCTCTTCTTCTTCGATATGACCATAGGCCCGGACAGTTAAATCCTCGTCGAGTTCGACAGTGTAAGTTTCTCGTTCGAGCACTTCTTGCGTCAGTGGCAAGCCGAGCATCTTGACTTCAAGGTTCGGCACGAGAATTTCTGCTTCGGCGCTCCAACCACCGTCGCCATGGCGGATCGGGGCAATCTTCGTTATTCGCAACTCCCGAGCGCCGAGCTCTGTCGTAAGAAATTGTTGAATTGCCGCTCTCGCGCCAGACAGTTTACTGCCGATAGGCGCCGCAGGGGCTGGCTTCGCCTTGGGCGCCGCCGCCGGTGGCGGCGGCGCGGCGTTAGGAGAAACATGCTGTTCGGATCCGACGTGCTGACTTTTGGGCGGCATGGGGACTTCTCCGATAATTTGCGTGGAACGCGCGCCACTCAGTAAGTGAAGGAAAAGCGCCTCTTTGCATGGCGCATCCCGACCGGCGATTTCCTCACAGCTGTCACAGGTTGGGCTGGTGGCGCCGTTCCGTTCAGCTGAGTTGTTATTTCAGCGATTTCCTTGTCAATCTCGCGAAACCTCGCGTTTATCGCATCGGAACGGTCGGTTGCCGCTCTGAGCTCCAGTGAACGCCGTGCGCGTTCGAGCTCGAGAAAGCTCATTCGCAGATAGGCCTTGTGCGCGGGGATGCTTTTGTCGGTGCGCCCCGTCAAAGTTCGCAGATCGCTCAGGCCGCGGGATGGCTGCCGGTGCATCGCCATGTCGCCTTCTCCCAGTTTAAAAACACGCGGTTTGGTTGGCCGGCCCATGCGCATGCATGCGCTGCGCGCGCTCCAGCGCTTCGAGTTCGAATTGCAGCAACAACTCGTCGACAGTGTCGGATGTAAAATCTCCCGGCTTAGGGGAGCTTTGAGATCCCCGGCCAAGAATATCTCGGCAGGCCCAACGAAAGACCGGATTTGAAAGACTGGCCTCGCCGCCGCGCGCCGCAAGCACCCGAGCGATCGCTATCGATGCGCGCAAGGTTGGATAATGCGGGTCAGATCCTTGAAGACGGCACAAGCGAACAAAGTCGACCACCTTTTCCGCGCGCGCCTGATCGACGCCGCCTTTTTTGGCGGCGATTGCAACCTCCGTCTCGCGGTCATAATGATCGAAATAGAGCGTAATCATGCGGTCGAGCAATGCGTCCTGCGCACGATAGACACCCGCATATTCAACCGGATTGGAGGTAAAGATCGCGCGAAAATGCGGATGCACCTTAATGTAGCCCTCGCCGCGTCCGTGCAGCCCCGGAACGTTCAAAACGCCCTCCGACAATATGCTCAAGAAGGGGTTATTCGCCTCCGGCTTGCTCCGGTTGAATTCGTCATAAATGATCGTATGCCCCAGACGGCAGGCGGTCGTAATCCGATTGTCGGTCCAGAGCGCGCGCCCCTCTTCCTGCAGCTTTACGACCGAAGAGATATAGTTATCGACCACGCGCGATCTGCGATATCCGCTCTCGCGACCGATCAGATCGGAGCTGCCGAATTCATGATCGCCATGGAGCAGGATGCTTGGGCGGCCGAGCTGCGCGGCGACATGAAAAGCCAGGGTTGTCTTGCCGCTGCCCGCGGGACCCGAAAAATGCACGGCATATCCCGCTTCGAGATAGGCGAGCGCTCTACTCGCAAGCTCCTGAACAGCCGGAGAACTCACGAAAGCGTCGCTCGGTCCGAGCGCGATCGAGCCGTCGTCCTCGGAGAAATCCTCGGCGTCCTGACCTAGGCTAGCGAGAGCTATCGCGCTCATGACGAGTCCTTTCCTAAATGCGCGCTCGAACTGCCGTGCGCTTTTGCGTGGCGAGAATGAGAGGGGAAGCCACTTGCGCATTGGCACCATGGCTTCCGAATTCAATTAACGGAGCGCGATAAGCGCTAGGCCGCCTCGATGTTCGTCAATGGCGCGCGGACGCCTTCCCTTGCCAGATCGCCGCTGCATGCTTTCGGTCTCGCGCATAGCTGGAGAACGAGTGATGCAAGGCGGACGCACGATCTTGATTGGCTTTCGCGAAAGACGCCAGAAGGGCGGCGACGCCATTCGTCAAATCGCGCATGAACGCATCGGCCTTTTCATGATAGGCTTTGCTGTCGCGCGCGCGGTTCGCCTTCAGGCTGTTCAGCGTTGCGCGAACCTCGTTGCTACGCGCCGTCGTAGCGCGTCGCAGCTGCGCCGCGATGTCGCGGCCCGATCTGATCCTCGCAGCCCTCAGATTCTCGAGAAGCGCGTCGATATCCTGGTGGCGGCTTATCGTCGCGTTCTTGATCTCTTCCGCGAGCTCTTGCCGAGAATGGCGGCTTGAATCAACTCCGGTTTTGATGCGCGCGATGCCTTCCGAAACTTTCGCCATGACCAATCCTCCATCTGGAGTTTGCAATCTGCCGGAAGGGCGCGCCTTAGAAAAACATGCCCTTCCGGCGATGGGGGACGGCCTTAGGCGGGCGCCGCCGCAGAAGCGGTCAGGCCGACAGCTTCAGCGTATTTGAGGTAGGTCTCAACCGAGGCCACCACAACGCGGGCTTCGATCGTGATCAGCTCGATGCCGACGAGCGAGACCTTGACCCAGGCGTCGATCACGATGCCCTTGTCGAGGATGCGGTCAACAACTTCGCCGAGGCTTGACGAGTCCACGGATTTTTGAACGCGTGCCAT
The DNA here is from genome assembly GCF_026427715.1 of Methylocystis sp. MJC1. NCBI lineage: Bacteria > Pseudomonadati > Pseudomonadota > Alphaproteobacteria > Hyphomicrobiales > Methylocystaceae > Methylocystis > Methylocystis sp. MJC1. The sequence goes on from NZ_CP107558.1 coordinate 2,369,951, forward strand.
GAAGCTTCTCCATTCTTAAGCGCTTTGAGCGCTTTGCGAACACACCGAAGAGAACTCATCGTTCCATCGGCCGAATAGATAAGAGCAACACCGGCGCCAACCGCGCGCCTCGCATGAAAAACTAGTTTTTCCTTTGAATTTCATTACCTTTCAATTTCGCTCATTTTCGTGGTTGCAAAATATAGATCCGGGAGGTCGGGCGTCGACGCCCGGGTTCAGGGGTCGCTTTACCCTTTGGCGCCCTTGTCGACCGCGGCGGCGATCGCTTCGATTTGAAATGGTTTCGCGAGAAAGCCGTCAATTGTCGAAGCGCGCATAGCATCGAGAATATCGACGTCGTCGCCGAGGAAATAACCCGAGATCAGGATGATGCTCATGCCGGGACGTATGATGCGGAATCGCGCGCTGAGCCGAAACCCATCCATGTCGGGCAAACGGGCGTCCACGAAGGCTATGGGAAACGCATCCCCGCTCACTAAGCCAAGAGCTTCTTGAGCGCTATTGGCTGTGACCGCTGTCCAACCAATCCGACTCAAGGCGGCTTCGAGCACCCAGCACATATCCTGATCGTCGTCGACGACGAGTGCGGTTTTCGGGGCGAGGCAAGCGTGGAAAGCAGTCAATTCGCCGACCCTCCAAAGGCGCCTTCAATTTACGACGACTCACGCGCTGCAGGGACGCGGACCGCGAATATCGTTCCCACGCCCAAAGTCGTCCGGACGTTCACATCGCCGCCATGCTGACGGACGATCGAATGCGACACCGAAAGGCCGAGGCCCGATCGTCTGCTATCCGAGCGCGTCGAAAAAAATGGGTCGAAAATTTTCCGCAGATGCGCCTCGGGAATTCCCGGGCCACTGTCGCCGATTTCGACGATCACCTCATTGCCGTCGCGGCGCACGTCGATAGTCAAAAGGCCGCCATTCGGCATCGCTTGGAAGGCGTTGAGCATGAGATTGATAAAAACCAGCTCCAGCAGGTTCTGGACGCCTTCGGCGTAAATATCCATCGCCTCGGCTGGCGGGCTCCAGTCGTAACGCGTGCCGACCGCCGCTTCGCCGGAAGCGAACATCAATGCGTTTTTCAGCATACTGACCACATTGACGCGAGTCGTTTCGGTGATCGGTTGCGGACGGGCAAACCGAAGCAGGCTTTCGACAACGAGCGACGCGCGGTCGATGCCGCCGATCACTTTGTCGATGCACTCCCCCAGCAAATCGGGCGAACCCATTCGATTTCTCATCAGCTGCGCTGCGGCGGAGCTGACGCCTAACGGGTTGCGAATTTCATGCGCGATTCCGCCGATAACGATACCCAAGGCGGCAAGCTTCTCGCCCTGATGGATCTGTGCTTCCATGGCGCGCTGCTCGACGAGGCTGCGACCGACGACGACGACGCCGGTCACCTCGCCGGTAGGACTCGTCATCCTCGATAAGCGCCAGGAGACAGGTATTGTCTCGCCGTTTTTGCAACGCATCGGCCATTCGATCGAGTGGCAATCGTCGATTTCGCTGATGCCCCGGAAGGAGGATTCGACTTCCTGTTTCTGCGGCTCGTCAAAATGGCCCGCGATTTTCGAGCCGCGAACCTCTCCCTCTGCATAGCCTGTCGATTTTTCAGCCGCTGTGTTCCAAGTCAGAACTGCGCCACGCGAGTCGGTCGAGATAATGAGATCGCCGGCGCTTTCGACAACGCTCGCGAGATGCAGCTGCGTACGGCGCACCTCCTCCCCAAGCTGCAACAGGTCCGTAACGTCGTCCATGACCAGGATAACGCCTCGTGAGCCGCCTCGAAGCTGCAATGGACAGATACTGTAAGAATAGGTTCGCAGAGCGACTCCGGGCGCGCGATAGGTCATCCGCCGGCGCCGAAGCGTTTTCCCCGACGCGATCACCTCACGTATCTGCTGGTCCAAAGGCGTATCCTGGAAAGCCGCGGGAAAGATTTCCTGCAGGCGTTTTCCAAGGATCGTGAGCAAGCTTCCGTGCGACTTTTCGAGAAAGTTGGTATTCACCGTTCTTACGGTGAGACTTTCGTCGAGAATAAGGATCGAGGATGGTATTGTGTCCATCACAGCATGGAAAAAGCTTTCGTGATCGAGCGTGTCTAGAAACATCGGCTTCTCAAAAGGTTTGCGTGGCCGAGGGTTTGCGAAAAATGATTCTTTCCGACAGGCGCGCGCGTATTTTCGATCTGGGAAGCGACCTCAGTCTCAGTTCGAGGAACAGAGAGGTCGGTTGAGCTGCGGTCGAAAACTATACGGCGGCCAGGGTCCCGACAGAGTAAATTCTACTGACTCGGCTCCAAGACGGCCGTTCAGCTCTGCAACGCGTTGGCTTAAAGCAGCCGCATTGCCCTTGGGGACGAGAAATGCATGACGGGCTATTAAATCCGTCCCTTCGAGGTTGCGATCGCAGCTACCTGCCGACAATGGCTCCAGTTCCTGCACCAAGTTACGTGCGACGACCGCAGCTTCCGCACGACCCAAATCGCGCAACATATGTTTGTCTCGACACAGCCGCATGTATCGAAGGCCATTCGAAAGCTTCGCCCACTCAGGCCACGCTTTGCGCGCCAATCGGTCGAGAACGATCGGATCATCGAGCCGAGCGGCGGCTCGAAGCTCCCACTCCTCCTTGTCGGAGGCGTCGAGAAGGAAGCGCGCAATCGTCGCCTCATGCGACTCCATGAACGCGCTCAGGCTTTCGAGGCTGGTGTAGAGCGTTCCGAAAGGAACCGGAAAGACAGGCGAGAATTGCATCGCCCGCGCGAGGATTTCTGCGTGGCGACGAACACGCCGCGCCAGCCAAGAGACGTCCTGCAAATTGCGCTGCGAATCGACGCCACAAAAATCCGCGATTGGGACGGAGTCTATGATCGCGCCGACGACGCCGGCGCGATGCAGGGTCAAGGCGCTCTCCTCGGAGTCCATCAATTGCCCCGCGCAGATTTGGTTCGCATCCACGAATGCAAAGAGTGAGATTGCGGACTCGCTCGACCCGATAGACAAAATGGCCTTATTCGTTTCGGGCGGATCGGGAGTCCTCATTGGCTGATTTCTCCGCGCTCTCCCTCGAACCTCTTCAATTTCAAGCGGTAGGTCTTGTAGTCCACTCCCAGCAGCCGTGCGGCTTCTGCCTTGTTGCCGTTTGCTCGATTGAGAGCGTCGAGCACGGCGTCGCGTTCGACTGCCCGCACCTGGCAGCGCATTTGATCACGCAAAGGCGTGGCGGCAGACGCCATCTGCGTTGTTTGCGAAAGAGTCGCCGGGGGCCGATAAAGACGGTCGGCGATATGAGCCGCGGAGACAACGTCTGACGAGGTGAGCGCCGCGCGCCTCATCACGTTTCGCAATTCTCTCACATTGCCGGGCCAGTCGTGGGCCTGCAACAAGTCGAGCGCCTTTGGCTCAATTTCGATTGGCGGGTGGCCGAGACATTCACGCGCCTGCCCCAGAAAGCGCCCCGCGAGGAAAGGGATATCCTCCGGGCGCGCGCGCAAAGGCGGCACCGAGACGACATATTCCGCGAGACGGTAGTAGAGGTCTTCGCGAAAGTCCCCCGACTCCGCGCGCTCCTTGAGAGCGTCGTTCGTGGCGGCTATGACGCGCACGTCCAGGCTGATCTGTTCGCTCCCGCCCACGCGATGGATCGTGCGCGCTTCGAGCGCGCGCAGAAGAGCCTTTTGTCCTGCGGTCGAGAGATTGCCTATCTCGTCGAGGAAGATCGTGCCTCCCTTTGCTGCAGCCTCGAAACAACCGTGATGCCGTGCGGCGGCGCCCGTGAACGCCCCCTTTTCATGGCCGAAAAATTCGCTGTTCATGAGGGATTCGGCAATTGCGCCGCAGTCGACCACGACGAAAGGCTTGGCGACGCGACCGCTATGCCGATGTAGGCTCTGTGCGACAATCTCTTTGCCGCTCCCCGTTTCGCCTTGAACAACAACCGAATAGTCGGAGCGGGCGACGGCTTCGATCTCATCTGCAAGCTTTTGGATGGCAGAACTGCTACCCATGAGGCCGAAAACATCGGCGCGTAAATTCTCGGTGTTCTGCTTGTGAAACGCCATCCGGCGAGCGACCGCGCGCTTCACGGCATCCACGAATTGATCGTTCCGAAAAGGCTTAGTGAGATATTCGAATGCGCCCTCTTTCATCGCGTTGATCGCGCCCGCGATCGTGCCGTAAGCCGTGGCGATGACGATGGGAAGGCGCCGATCGCGTTGCAACAGCCGCCGCAAAACCTCCTCGCCGCCCATCCCGGACATGCGCATATCGAGAACGACGGCGTCGGGCGGATGGCGCGACGCCAATTCGAGACCGGGCTCGCCAGCTTGTGCTTCCAACACGTCGAAACCGGCATCCACTAATATGTTTCGCATCGCCCATCGCATGTCATGATCATCGTCGATCAGCAGGATCGAGCTTCGATTGCGCGTCAACATGATTTGAGCCAATCATTTATTGATCTGGCTGGATGCGAATGCGCCCGCCAGCGCGTTCAATGTTTGAGCAAGGATAAGCTTAGACGAGCGCCGCGCCATGCTCCTTGACTAGCGTCAAGCTTTCAAGACTTTCCTCAGCCGGCGGCGAAGAAAAGTAAACACGTCATTAGCATTCGAACGAATTGTAACGATTGCGCTTGATGTGTACATTTACCCGCGATCGTATTTTGCTTTGGCCGACGGCCCCATACCTGACGATTCACTATCCCGGCGCGTGCGCTCGGCGTCACTAGGCCTCTAAAAGCAAATAGCAATCGGCTGGCAAGATTGTTGCGTGGCGCGGTCGCGCAGCAGCTTCGTGCACAATTTGCGACAAAAGCGGCAAACGCAAAGGGAGGACATATGGCGGACGAGAAGGTCACGGTAGAGCAACTGCCAAACGGCAAATGGGCGTGTTTTCTCCATCTGGCCGGCCACGACGAGCCCATCAATCTGGGTCGGGAATTCAAGAACGACGAACAGGCCGAAAACTGGCTGAATGTTTCCGAGTCCGTCACGGCCATCGAGATGATGGTCCGGAAACACAAGAAATAGCTGCTTCGTACGCCCCGCGCCGGCATCCGGCCCGGGGCGTCTCTTATGTTCGATTTCACGCAGTTCTTGAGACGGGCGTTCCTCGCTCGTCGCGGCGCGACCTGGGCATTGTCTTTATCCTGTTATATCCGCGTGGCTTTTCCCCCTCTGGATGGAGGAACGTTCACAATTTTCGTGATGAGGGGAAACATGCATTTCCGTAAATTCAAGAACCGGCTGAAAGAACAGTCGGTCGTAACGGCCGCCATCCTGTCTCTGGTCTGCTGCCAAACGGCCTCCGCCGAGGTCGCTCCGGGCGGCGCGCGGTCCAATGACAATCTCACAAAGAGCCCGATCAAGCACGTCGTCGTCATCATCGGTGAAAACCGCACCTTCGATCACGTCTTCGCGACTTATGTTCCCAAAGCCGGCCAGGCGATCGACAATCTGCTGAGCAAGGGCATCGTCACGATCGACGGAGCGCCCGGCCCACATTACAGCCTGTCGACGCAGTATCGCGCGACCGACACGACCCAATATTCGATCGCGCCCGCCAAGCTCGGCCCCTATGATCAGACAACGCATCAAATGCAGCCGGCCGGCACGTCCTACGCCTTCAAGGCCCCTTACGGGAAAGCTGACGGCGGTTGGCAGCAGGCGGCCTGGGACGGCCCCGGCCCGCTGAATTCGACCGATTATCGCCTCCCCGATCTTGCCAAGATCGAATACGCCCTGCCGGCCGAATATCTGAATCTCATGTACACCGGCGCCACCGGCGTCGATCCCGGTTCGCCGGACATTCGCATCAAGGACAATGCGAATCTGCCGAACGGCGCCTATCCGCTCGTCGACAAGAACGGAAAGAGCCTTTACGACACCTTCGCCGGCAGCCCTGTCCATCGCTTCTTCCAGATGTGGCAGCAGTTCGATTGCGACCAGAGCCACATTTCAGCCAATGCGCCTGTGGGCTGCCTGAACGATCTATTCTCCTGGGTCGAGCAGTCTGTCGCCGCGGGATCGAACGGCAAGCCGCCGAAGACGCTGAAGGAAGGCGACATCGCCATGGGCTTCTACAACGTCGCGAAAGGCGACGCGCCCTACTTCACGTCGCTGGCGCGCAAATTTGTGCTCGCCGACAACTACCACCAGCCGGTCATGGGCGGCACCTACGCCAACTTCATGATGCTGGGCTACGCCGACGCGCTTTATTACGCGGACGCCAATGGCGATCCGGCGACGCCGCCGGCCAATGTGATCGAAAACCCCAATCCCTGGGCGGATCAGACGCTCGCGGGCGCCGATAACTGGTATACCAACGACGGCTACTCGGGCGGCAGCTATGTCAGCTGCGCCGACACGACGCAGCCCGGCGTGAAGCCGATCACGGATTATCTCAACGCGATCAAGGTCAAGCCGAACTGCGACAAGGGCGTCTATTACCTCGTCAACAACTTCGCCCCCGCCTATACGGGCTTCGGCGAATATAACCCGCCGGCGCCGCTCGCGGCCTTCACCCTGCCGCCGGTCCGCAAGCAGCGCCACATCGGCGATGCGCTGACGGCCAAGGGCGTCTCCTGGGCCTATTTCGGCGAACGCTGGAACGACTTCAAGGTCGCCCCGTCCGGCGCCTGGGCCGCCTATCCGGACCCCAAGCTCGCCGCCGCTTATCTCTACTGCAACATCTGCAACCCGTTCCTCTACTCGGCCTCGACGATGTCCGACGCCAAGGCGCGGACGGAGCATAACTACGACATCACCGACTTCTACGACGCGATCGAGGACGGCCAGATTCCCGCGGTGTCCTATGTGAAGGCGAGCCTCTTCACGGATGGTCATCCGGCCTCGTCCAAGCTCAACCTGTTCGAGGGCTTCACTCAGAAGATCATCCAGAAGATTCAGGCCAACGAGGAGCTTTGGGATAACACCGCCATCCTCATCACCTTCGACGAAGGCGGCGGCTACTATGACTCCGGCTTTGTGCAGCCCGTCGACTTCTTCGGCGACGGCACGCGCATTCCCTTGCTCGTCGTTTCGAAATATTCGCAGGGCGGCCAGGTCTCCCATGAATATGGCGACCACGCCTCCATCGTGAAGTTCATCGAGCGCAACTGGAGCTTGCCGACCCTGTCATCGCGTTCGCGCGATAATCTGCCCAATCCGGTTCAGGCGGCGAGCAGCTATGCTCCCTCCAATATGCCGGCGATCGGCGATCTGTGGAGCATGTTCAGATTCGGTCGGTCGGAACGCTCCGACGATTGATAGGGACAGATGACTTGAAAACGAGCGCGGCGGCTTTGAATGGAGCCGCCGCGACGGCGTCGTGTTGACGCCCCTCGTGCTTCGAGACGCCTGCTGCGCAGGCTTCTCAGCATGAGAAGCTTCTGCATCTGCGTGAACACTTATACCCTTTCCGTTTGAACAGCTCGCTTGGGGCTTTTGTCATTCCCGGCGGGCTGAAAGCCCGACCGGGAATCCAGAGCCACAAGAACGCTGGTTTTGCTCTGGATTCCCGATCGTTCGCTTTGCGAGCGTCGGCAATGACACCAAACCAATCAAAGCTCAGCCCTTGAAGATCACCCTCTCAAAAACCGTCGCCGCCGCTATGGCGGCTTTCGCCAATGGCGACGTCGCCTCGACCGAACAATTATGCAAGGCGGAGCTCGACAGGAATCCCAAAAGCGGGCGCGCATGGGCGCTGCTCGCCGAAACTGCGTGGCTGCGAAATCGCCCGGATGCGGCGCGCATATGTGCGGATCGCGCGGCCACGCATTCACCCGACGACGCCTTGTGCCAAATCACCCGCGCCAAGATCATGCACCTTCGCGGCGAGGCGGCCGAGGCGCTGAACGCCGCGCAAAGCGCCGCGCCGCTCGCCACTTCTCCCGTGGCGCAGGATAGTCTCGCGGCGGTCTTCGGCTTGCTCGGACGCCATGCGCAAGCGTTGGAATTATCGCGATGCGCAGTCGCGGCCCGCCCCGACGAGGCGCAATTTCTGTTCAACCTCGCCGCAACCGAGCGCATGCTCGGCGCGCTCGATGCGGCGGAAGCGCATTGCGATGCGGCCATTGCGCGACGGCCCAATTTTGCCCTCGCCTATTACTTGCGCTCCGATCTTCGCTGTCAAACGACGACGCGCAATCACATCGAAGAGATTCGCGATCGACTGCGACAAGGCGTCACGAATGCGCTTGACGAGGCAACGCTGCGCTACGCCCTCGCCAAGGAATTTGAGGATTTGCAGGAAGACGCGCGCGCCTTCGCCGAAGTCGCCGCAGCCGCGCGTCTGTGGCGAGATAACATGCGCTATGACGCGAAAGCCGAGCTGACCTTCGTCTATCGCCTCATCGAGACGCAAAACACGACGCGGCTTGCGTCTCTTCCCAAAAGCAGGCTCGACGCCTCGCCCATATTCGTCTGCGGCCTGCCACGCAGCGGCACCACGCTCGCGGAGCGCATTCTCGCAAGCCACAGCGCCATCGAGTCGATTGGCGAAACGAATTATTTCGCCGTCGAGTCGACGCGCGCCGCTCGCGGCTCCCGCGCCGATTTCGGCGCGCTGGGCGCGGCCTATCTCGCCGCGATCGAAAGCGTCTGCGCGCCGACGAAGAATCGGATTCTCGACAAGACGCTCGAGAACTATCTTTACTGCGGGCTCATTCACGCCGCCCTGCCCCGCGCAAAAATTATCCTTATCGAGCGCGATCCCATGGATATGGCTTGGTCGCTGTATAAGGCGCACTTCAATGGCAAGTTCCTGTTCTCTTACGATCTCCAGGAGCTGGCCGATTATTGCGTCGCCTACCGTCGGCTGGCCGAGCATTGGCGCAAGACCCTGCCTTCGGCATGCGTCCTGACGGTCCGCTACGAAGACATTGTGGCGGACATCGCCACACAAAGCCGCCGAATGATCGAATTCCTGGGCCTACCGTGGGAAGACGGCGTCCTGCGGTTCCACGAGAGCCGCGCCCCCTCCGCGACAGCCAGCGCCGTTCAAATACGGCGTCCGCTCTACGACACATCTGTCGGCAAATGGCGACGACACGCGCAGGCGTTGGAGCCGTTCCGCGACCGGCTGAAGCAACTCGCTCCCGATCTCGTAACGGATATGACATCCGTTTGATTGGTTCACTGTCATTCCCGACGCTCGCAACGCAAGTGATCGGGAATCCAGAGCAAAACCAGCGTATTTGTGGCTCTGGATCCCCGGTCGGGCCTTCGGCCCGCCGGGGATGACAAGCCCCGCTTGGCGCGCCGCTCAGTCCTCTCCCGCTTTGAAGCTTCTCGGGAGTCTAACCGGCGGAGGCGGCGGCAAAGGCGCGTTGACCTGCGCAGCGACCGGGGCCGCCAGCGTCCCCGCCCCGCCGCGCGCGTTGTAGTTCAGCGTCAGCCGATAGGACGATCCCTCGCCCTGCAAAACGACGCTTTGATGGTTGATGGACAAGACCGTCAATCCGCCAACCGCCGCGCCCTCGCCCACCCATAGGCCGACGTCGGCGGCGCCTTGGGAGATAAACGCCTTGCCGCGCCCGCCTTGCTTGACGATCGCCCTCAAGGACAGTCCCAGCCTGGAAGGGGGCTCCGCAAGCGCCTCGGCGGGCGGCGTCGGCGCGCCCGCCGCGTCGTTCTCGCTGAAGGGCTGGCCGCCGCCTTCGAGGATGCGAGGATCGGCGCATGCCGGTCCATACGCACCCATCGCCAACGCCAATACGCAAGCGAAGGCGCGCGGGATCAAAGTCGGCCTCGGCAGTTGGCGGGCGCCAATTCGGCGTGGATTCTTGGAACTCATGCCTTTGGAAATCACGGTGCGCTGGCGACCAGATCATAACGCATAAATCCGACTGGAGCACGCCTCTCTTCGCCTCGACCGGCGGCGTAAGGGACCGTCGACATGCCCCTCGGAAGTCGTCTGTTCTGGAAGAACAAGCGCGCGCGCCCCATTTCTCTCGACAGAAGCTGGGAGGCCCCCATGCACTTCAGTGACGCGCAATATCTGCCGATAGCCCCGCCGGCCTTTGTCCTGCTGGCGGGCGTCGTCATTGTGCTGGTCATTCTCGTTGAGCTGCGCATTCTCCAATATGCCTATATGCAATTGGGCGTAAGCTCGGGAACGGCCGTCTTCCTGCTCTTCGCCTCGCTTGTCGGCAGCTATATCAATATCCCGGTGGCGACGCTCGGCAGCGAACCGATGGTCACGACGCGCGAAATCGTCTATTTCGGCGTTCCCTATCTCGTGCCGAGGTTCGTCGAGGAGCCGAGAGTCATTCTTGCGGTGAATGTTGGCGGCGCCGTCATTCCGACCGTGCTGTCGATCTTTCTGCTCTCGCGAAACGCCATTTGGATCAGGGGCGTCATAGCGGCGGCCTGTGTCACGGCGATCAGCCATGCTTTCGCGGAGCCGGTGCGCGGCATCGGCATCGCGCTGCCGATATTCATCGCGCCGCTCGCGGCGACCATCATCGCGGCGATCATCTCCTGGCGCCATCTCGCGCCTCTCGCTTATGCGGGCGGGAGCCTCGGCGTTTTGGTTGGGGCCGATCTGCTGAATCTGGACAAGCTCGAGGGCCTCGGCACGCCCGTGCTGTCGATCGGCGGCGCCGGCACATTCGACGGGATTTTCATGACCGGCGTGCTGTCGGTTCTGCTTGCGAGCCTGATCGGGGGCCGGGCGCAAAGCGCCGTTCGGGCTTCGTGATAAGAGCATGGACGATTTCTCGAAAACGAAAGCGACGCCATCTTGAGACTGCCCACCTATTTCGTTTCCCATGGCGGCGGCCCCTGGCCCTGGGTTCCCGAATGGCGTCGCCGGTTCGTCAATCTCGAAGCCGCTCTTGCCCGCATGCCTTCTGAAATCGGCGACCGCCCCAAGGCCGTCATCGTCGTCTCGGGCCACTGGGAAGGCCCGGAATTCGCGGTGATGTCGGCGCCCCGGCCGCCGATGGTCTATGATTATTCCGGCTTTCCTCAGGAGACTTATGAAATCGTCTATCCCGCGCCCGGCGCGCCGGAACTGGCCGCGCGCGCTGCGGGACTCATCCGCGCCGCGGGCCTGCCGGCGCGGCTCGACGAGACCCGCGGCTTCGATCACGGCGCCTTCGTGCCGCTCTATGTGATGTATCCGGCCGCGGAGATCCCGGCGATCCAGGTTTCACTCAAGACGGGCTACGATCCCGCTGAGCATCTTGCGCTCGGCCGCGCCCTGGCGCCGCTACGCGAGGACGGCGTCCTCATCATCGGCTCGGGCCTCAGCTACCACAATTTGCGTCTCTTCGGCCCCGAGGCGCGGGAGCCGTCAGAGGCCTTCGATCAATGGCTCGCCGAGGCGCTTGCGGCGGCTCCCGATGTGCGCAGACAAGCCATAGAGGACTGGGCCCAGGCCCCTTACGCCCGCATCTGCCATCCTCGTGAGGACCACCTCGCGCCGCTTTTTGTCGCGCTCGGCGCCGCCGAGGCGGAGACGGCTGTCCGCGTCTATCACGACGTGGGGTTGTTCGGCGGCGTGACGGCGTCGAGCTACCGCTTCGGTTAGCGCTCAGCTTGCGCCATTCCGCCTTTGATGGCAGGAAGCCGCCATGACGCGCTTCGCGATCCTCCTGAGCGCAGGCATGGCGATTGTCGCCCCTGCTCTCGCCACGGACGCCTTCGGGCGGGCTCCTGCTATCCACGGCCCCGAGGCCGATAGCAGGCGTAAGGCGGATATTTTCTTGCCGCGCCGGGCGATCGAGCCCATGGCGGCGAAAGAGGAAAAGCCCCGCGCTGGCTGGAGCGGCTTCTACGGCGGCTTGAACGCCGGCGCCGCGAGAGATCGTTGATCGAGCGCAAGAGGGTCGCAGCGTGAAAATCCTCCTGCTCGGCGGCTCCAATGCGGGCATTAAAGACGGCTGGGCCGTCCAATTCGCCGAACTGGCCCGCGACCATGAGGTAGAGAACCGCTTTCTCGGCGCGGTGGGCTCTCTCTATGGCTTGATGGCGCTGCTCAAACGGGCGCGCGACGGCGCCGAAGCGCCCGACCTCATCGTCTTCGAATATTGCCTGAACGATATCCTTCTCCTCGACGCCGACGTGCTCAAACCCGCGCTTGTCGAGGACGCGCTCGACGCGGTCATGGACTTTTGCGCCGACGCTGGGATCGGCTTGTTCTTCTTATGCCTGGAGCCGCGCCCAACCGACCGCCAGCGCAGCGCGACCACGCGCGTGCAGAAGATTTATCGCAAGGCGGCGCAACGGCGGTCCGTTCCGGCGCTATGGCTTTCCGATATTTTCGATGAGCGTCTGACAGCGGCGCATTTCCAGGATGAAAATCATCTGACGACCGCAGCCGCGGGATGCGTCGCCGACGCCCTGCTCGGCGCGTTAGGCGCCGGCGTCCCTGCCCCGTTTGGCCAAGCCGAAACGGCGCGCTTTTCCTATGTCGATGTGGCTGAAGCGCGTTTTCAAGGACCCTGCGCCGTGCGGGCGCTGTCATCGCGCGTCTTTGATGGCGACTTTGTAGAAATCTCGCGCGGCGGCGTCACCACATGGCCCGGCGAGGGGCTTCTTGCAGGGTTGATGCTGCGCTCGAGCGACGACAGCGGCGCCTTCAGCATCCGCGGGGCGAACGCCGCTTTTCGCAAAACCCCGCGGTCGCAAATGCAAGAGCTCGTGCGCAATCTGATGCTGCTGCACTACCCCACGCGCCGCATCCTTGCGCGCGGGGAAGTCGAGATCGCCATGCCGGAGGACGAGCGGGCGCTCATGAGCTTGCCCGAAGACCGCGGGCTCCTCTTGGCGCCATCCATCGCGCCTTTTGAAGCGCAGACGCTCGATATTCACGGCGTCATCTTCTGGCGCAAGCGCACACTCGTCGAACGTTTGCGGGAGTTGTTTCGCAGCGTCGAGCAACAAGCAACGCCCCTCCCGTTGAAGGGACACCGTCATTCCCGACGGGCCGAAGGCGCGATCGGGAATCCAGAGCAGACATAGCGCACCTCTGCTTCGGATTCCCGATCGCTCGCTTCGCGAGCGTCGGGAATGACAGTCGCTACTTCTTGCAGACAGCCGTCGGCTGGAGGGTCAGCTCCGTCATCTGCCCATTGAGAACGAAATCGCCGTAATCCAGCTTCAACGCGCGCGATACGCCGTTTTCATAGAGATCGAAGGACAGAACATAGATCGGCTGGCCATCGCGCTTGCCCGGCTCGAAATAAGACACCGAAACGCGCCAGCGCGGCATGCCCTTGAGCGCGTCCGCCTGAACGGCCTTTTCGGTCGCCGGGGTCTCTAAGGGCTTGCCGATCACCGTCAGCGTGTCGAACGCCTTGTCGCCCTCGCCTGTCCCATCATAGACACGCGCTTCGAGAAGCTGCTCTCCCTTGCGCGCGGCGTCGACGATGCGGCGAAGATGCTCGCTGGGGAATAAGGCGGGTCCGGCGATGTCGAGCTGCGCGCGTTTGGGACGCGAGAGATCGACGGCGACGCGTGCGCCCTTTTCCTTGTGCGCCTTGCCGTCGACTTGCTCGGCCGAGGTGCTGTCGACCTTGGTCTCTATCTTGAATCGATATTCGCTGGCGTCCAGCGACTCGAAAGTCGCCGAGCGCATGTCGGAGAGCTTTGTGGCGCCTTCCTCTGGCACAAGCTCGGTGATCTGGCGAAAATTCTGCACATAGCCATCGCAGGAGGCGGCAAAGTCGAAGACGATGCGTCCGCGCGCCTGCGCCGGCGCCTTAGAGCCCGTCGCCTTACCCAGCGTCAGCTCATAGACCGCGCGGTGGCTCGCGAGCGGAGGAGCCTCCTCCGCCAGAGCCATTGACAGGCCGGAAGCAAGCAAGACGACGACGAAGAGCGAGCGCTTGGAAATCATGAGATGATGTCACCCGGAAATATGCGCCGCCGTTGCGTCGCGGGATGGCTGAAATTAGGGTCAGCCAGACGCCGGAGCAAATGTTTTCTATAAATGAAGGGAATCTCGACCATGTCCGATTCGACCAGCGACACGCCTGCCGCACGCCTTGCCGCGCTCGGGCTCGTTCTGCCCGCGGCGGCCGCGCCCGTGGCGAATTACGTTCCTTATGTGCGGACCGGAAATCTGCTGTTCGTTTCGGGTCAATTGCCGATGGGCGCGCGGGGAATCGATCCGGCGCATAAAGGCAAGCTTGGCGTGAACGTCTCGCTGGAAGACGGACAGGCGGCGGCGCGGCAGGCGGCGTTGAATGTTCTGGCGCAAGCTAACGCCGCCGTCGGCGATCTCGCTCTGCTCAAGGCGGTCCGCATCGGCGGCTACGTCAACTGCGCGCCCGATTTCGGGCCTGTGCCGCAAGTCGTCAACGGCGCCTCGGATCTTTTCGCCGCGGTTCTCGGCGAGAATGGCAAGCACGCGCGCTTTGCCGTGGGCGTCGCGCAACTGCCGCTCGATGCCGCCGTCGAGGTCGAAGGCATTTTCGAGATTCTCGGGTGAGAGACGTCAGCTGGCTGACCGCCGCGCCGATCGCGCATCGTGGGCTGCACGGCGGCGGCCTCGTCGAGAATTCCATCGGCGCGGCGCGAGCGGCCATTGACGCCGGCTACGCCATCGAATGCGACGTGCAGGCGACCAAGGACGGTCTCGTCGTTTTTCACGACGATACGCTGGAACGCCTTACCACGCATGCCGGCCGCGCCTTTGACCACGATACAAAAAGCCTCGAAGCGATGGCGCTACGCGGCGCGTCGGAGACCATTCCTTCTTTCGACGCCTTTCTCGCCGCGATCGCCGGCCGCACGCCGCTTGTCGTCGAACTGAAGAGCGACTTCAACGGCGATCTCTCCGTCGCCGAGCGCGCAGCCGAATGCCTTGCGCGCTACAATGGTCCTGTTGTGATCGAAAGCTTCGACCCGGAGTTGATCGCATTTTTGCGCACGCAGGGAGGCGCCCTCGGGGTCGACCATATTCCGCTCGGCGTTGTCGGCGAAGCCAATTACGACGAAACCGATTGGCCGATGTTAACGCCCGCGCGGCGCGCGGAAATGACTCATTTTTTGCATTATCCGCGCACGCGACCGGATTTTCTTTCCTGGAACGC